>JAFGMG010000010.1 GCA_016927655.1 Candidatus Dojkabacteria bacterium | reverse complement strand
TGCTCTCATTGAAATAGTAGAGTGACCTGTCGGCGTCTTCACTTTAGGTCGACAAAGTCTGATTCTCGTACCAAAAGCTCTAGAAACGGCGTCAGATCTATATTAAGATGGGTTTGGAAGAAAAGTTCCAACTTTGACCTGTTGGTCCGACATTTCAATTTGAGCAAAGCGAAAATTAGAAATGCTCGAGAATGCCCGAATGGGTGCTCCGACCATAAATTCCCCGCGTTATTCTCAATATTTTTGCCCTAGTGATCCTAAAAATATATAATATTCTCCTTATTGCAGGTTTATTTATTAAAGATTTATTATGGGGTTGCCAGATTTATCCAATTTAGATGATATGATGAAACAAATGCAGGATGCTTATTCCGAAGGTGCCGATGTGATGAATAAGGCGGGCAAAGAAGCTGCAAAGGAAATGAATCCTGATCATGAAATCGAGGTGGACGTGAGTTTGAAAGCAAAGATCGAGGGGAATGATTACGAAGTTGACGCAGCGATAATTTTCAATATCGAATTAGAGCCAATATTGAGTCTGTCCGGTGGATCGAAGAAAGAGTTGTCCGAAGCACTTGATAATCTGGATGTAGATCTGGGCGATGATAAAAGTGCGGTCATGAAACAATTAGGCCAGCCAAGAGCTATCGGCGCTGTCAAGAAGATCGATACTAAAAAGCTTGAAATCAGTAACAAGGAAGGAAAAGTAAAAACGAATCTAAACAAAGATGGGACGATTCTTGCGACATTAAAAGGCAAGAAATTGCAACTAAATTTTGAAAGTGTTCTATCCTACCCTGATCATAACGACGTTTTTGTTGCGATCCCCTCAATGGAGAAAATGCAGAAAAACATCGTGATTGATTTAGAGGATTTGAACAAGACGGTTGATTTCAAATGGATTGAAAAAGATAAAGATAACTTGCAGGTTTCAGGCAAAGTCAAAATTTCAAAAAAATAAACAGTTTGGGAAAAATAATTCCAGTGTGTATTGACTGGTATGTGTTTTAGTAGTATATTTCAATATATATTGAAATAACTATGAAAGAATATTCGGCAGCAAAAATCATTCAGTTGCGAAAACTGCTTGCAGTAAACCGCATTAAAATATTGAGCCTTCTTGTCAAAGAAGACACTTGTGTCTGCCAGATGGTTAGGGAACTAGATTTGAAGCATAGTTTAATTTCCCACCATCTAAAAACTCTAATTGATCTTGGGATTATTGAAAGTACCAGAAATGGAAAGCATATGATCTATCAAGTTGTCCCTGAGAAGAAACAGGATGTAAGAGACATTTTACATTTAGCTAAATTGAAGTAAATGAAATTTAAGAGGTTTAACAAGAAATGGTTCGATGAGCCTGAATATACGAAACAGGGAAAAATCCCGTATGAAGATAAAGGGAAAAAATACAATTTGTGGTATGGAATTGCTGGGGATCACAGGAAACCGCCGTTACTGGTTCTGCATGGAGGACCGGGTGGTAGTCACTCAAATTTGATTTCCTTGCAGGCATTGGGGTTTGAGCGGGAAGTGGTTTTTTACGATCAACTAGGGTGTGGTTTTTCTGATAAACCGAATGACAAGCATTTATGGAATATTGATCGATATATAGATGAGGTGAAATGTTTGGTTGATGGATTAAATTTAGGGAATTATCATCTGCTTGGACATTCGTGGGGAGGGATGCTGGCTGTAGCATTTGCAAGTAAATATCCAAAGAATATATTGAGTTTGTCTTTAATGAGTCCTATATTAAACATGCCTTTATATGTAAATGGCACGAGAATTAAACTTCGCAAGAATCTCTCTGATGGATATGATAAGATAATTGACAACTTTGAAATGCAGGGCAAGGGAGATGCTGATAAGTATAAAAAAGCTCTGATAGAACATTTAAAATTGCATATTTGTAAGCTTTTTCCAAATCCACCCGAACCTTTGACAAGACTGAGTCACTTATCACACAAGCAAGTCCATGACGAAATGATTGGGGAAAACTGTACTTCTGAGCTAAATATTCTTGGGAATTTAAAAGGTGTTGATGTATCTGGATTATTAAAAGATATAAATATCCCAATACTTTTTAGTTGCGGAGATGTGGAGTGTTGTCCTCCGGAAGATGTTGAAACTTACTACAAACTTGCCAGCAATGCGGAGCTACATATTCTAAAGGGCTGTCGGCACATGACAATGCTTGAAGAACCAGTAAAATTTAATAATCTAGTGCGGGAATTTATATGCAAACACGAAAAATAATACAAATTATATTCGGAATTTTACTTTTGACAGGGATCCTCTCTGGCTCAAGAGTAGCAAAAGCGGAGTCATTGAATGTTGCCCCTGTAAATATCTATATATTTTACGGCGAAGGATGCCCGCATTGCGCGAAGGAAAGGGAATTTCTGGACAAGATTAAGAATGAATATGGGGACCAGATAGAAATTCACCAATTTGAAATCTATTATAATCCTGATAACGTCAAGATTATTAATGAAGTATCAAATAGGCTTGGTGTGCAGGTAGCGGGTGTACCCTTTCTAGTGATTGGGGACAGGGAAATTATTGGTTATGGAGGTGATAATACAACTGGGGAGGAAATAAGAGATCGTATCAATTACTGCCTGGGCGGGAACTGTCCGGATGAAACGCTTGGAATAATTTATCCCGAGAGACAGAATGAAGAGCGGGTTCTGGGCGAGGAAAGTTCCGGAAATGAAGCTATAAATGATAATAATTCGAATGAAGACAAATCAAATGTTTTAAATGTGCCAATTGTCGGTTCGGTCGATCTTGCTGATTTATCCCTTCCCGTCGCGACATTTCTAATAGCTTTGATGGATGGCTTTAATCCCTGCGCTATGTGGATTCTGGTTTTTCTCATAACAATGCTCGTGAATATGAAAAACAAGAAGAGATTGTATAGTCTTGGGTCGATATTCATTATTACCTCAGGTGCAGTTTATTTCGTCTTTCTTGCTGCATGGCTGAATTTTTTTAAGTTTGTCGGATATGTCTATTGGATAAAGGTGATCATTGGGTTGGTTGCTATGGTCTGCGGGGCTCTGCATTTAAGAGATGCCATGAAAAAAGAGGTTGTCTGTCATGTTGTGAATCAAAAAGGCAGAGCGACAATTATGCAGAGGATTAAAAATATTACGAAAGAAAAGAGCTTCTATCTTGCGGTTGTGGGTATAGTGGTTTTAGCTGTTTCTGTAAATATGGTGGAATTAGTCTGCTCTGCGGGGCTTCCTGCAGTTTATACGAATCTACTCTCTTCTACAGATTTGAGTCTGGTTGAGCATTATTTATATCTTCTTTTTTATACTTTGATTTTTATGCTTGATGATTTGATAATATTTTTTGTTGCGATTAAAACTTTCGAAATTTCTGGGATTTCGCAGAAATACACTAGATGGTCAAGTATAATCGGCGGAATTGTTATTTTTGTGATTGGAGTAATATTGATCGTAAAACCGGATCTGCTCATGTTTGGGTGAATATAATTTTTTATTTTAACTGCCATGAATAGAAAACTTCTAGCTATTCTGGGAATTCTTTTTCTGATTGCATTGTTTGTCGGGGAATATTTTTTTGTAGAGAATTATGTCTGCGAGCAAGGTGAAGAAAGTGCGGCTGAGACGGAAGCTCCAAAGGCTATGATGGTTTTGATTGAGTTCCAAGATACCGAAGGCCTGGTAAATATGGTAAATGACATGAAGCAGAGAGATATTTACGGTCTTTTGATGGTCACGCCTGATTTTGTGGAGGAGAATCTTGAAGATGTCCAAAAAGTCGTAGCTGCTGGCAATGTGGAAATCGTGCCAAGTTATGTGCAGGCGCCTCTTTGGGATATTTCATACGAAGATCAGCATGAAATTATTTCTGATATGGTTGATAGGATTGAGGCCGCGCTTGACGTTGATGTGCGGATAATAAGTTCTAGATATATGGCATCTGACGAGAATACTGTGAAGGCTGCTGAAGATCTAGGGATTGAGTATGTGATGGCCCGCGGGACAACCGATCTGGCGATGACTGTTTATCAGCCTGAAGAATATAACGTGAAAATTCTGTCTGTTTCAAACATTGATACCGTGGAATATAAATATGGCAGTTTGTGTGACTACAGTTATTATGAAAGAGGCGGCAGTCCTGATGATATGCTGCGTGATCTGGAAAGGGCTGCGCAGGAGGACAAGTTCTTTGGAGTTTCGCATACTTACATTGGCGGTCAGAAGGCCCGCTGGAACGATATGTGGCACTCTTTCTGGGATAATAATGACATTGACTGGACTGATTTAGATGGAATCTCTGAGGCAGATAAAAATATGCCAATGTGGCAGATTCCGGTGAATAAAAATGCACCATATACACCGGAAAAGATACGGCCTGCGATTCCTTATGATGAGGAGGAAGATGTAAATAACCCATGCTCTGTTGAGGAATTATAGCTGTGGTATGAAAAAATATACTATTTGGATAATAATTTTGATTTTGATGCTTTTTATAGTCACTGTTGCTGGCTGGTTTATTTGGAAGCGTACCAATAACGAAGAAAAAGAATCTCAGCAGATGGAAGTGATAATGTTCCATAATGGCACTGGCCCGATGTGTTTAGATGCAATAGAATTTTTTGAATCTAATGACATTAAATACACAGAGCATTTAACCAGTGATCCAGACTTTTCAGTTCAGCTGGAAATTTACATGGCAAAGTTTAATGGCGAAAGCGAAGGTTTTTCAGGTGATTTTGGCTACTATCCAATGATATTTGCTGGTGATAGGGCATTTTCAGGCTTTGATGATGTGGTAGAAAGAGATTTGATGGAAATTCTTAAATTGAATTAGAGCCGAAGTCCTCTAGATGAAGTTCTACCCGATCTTATCGAGTTTCCTGGGCTTGCTTATGGTATAATAGAGACGTATTCGAAAGTTCTAAGCACAAACGACCGGATTTTCCCCTCCTCTTTTCTGCTCATCTCATAACATTTTCGTCTACGGTTTAACTGTTATATAGCTGAAATGTCCAAATATACGAATCTATTGGTTCTACCCGCTGTAGAGCATGTTGATGAAATAGTGAAGGGGTTATCTTCATCTATGAAATTCACAAAAGGAAGCTTTAGGAAGCTAGAATATATTATTAAAGGTAAGGATGTGAAACTACTGCATGATGGTGTAGATATCAGGGAATTTTCTTCTGTGTGGCTTTCTTCTTTTTGGCGTTCCAGAGATTTATCATATGCGGTTAAACTATATTTAGAACATTATAAAATTCAATATACTTTCGTTGAAAAAGCAACCTCAAAAATAACTGATCAGATTGTGTTTGTATTGAATAATCTTGTTACTCCAGATACGTTTTTTGCAGATATAGAAGTTATTGATGAGCATGCTGAAAGGATTGAGGAAGTGTGCGGATATCCTTTAATAATTAAAGATACCCAGGGCTCAAGGGGTAAATATTCAGCATATATTGAAAATCGGAAAGAATTGCTGAAAGCGTATGCAAAACTTCCAAAATATAAAAAATACATTTTTCAGAAATTTATTCCTAATGAATTTGACTGGGGGGTTTTAGTTTCTAATGGTGAAGTAGTATCTGCTGAGAAAAGTTATGGTGCAAACAATGAATTTAGAAATAACTGTTGTAATGGGGCCAAAGAGATTTTTGTAGCCTTGGAGGATATTCCAGAACAAATAAAAAAAATTGCAATCAAGGCAAGTAATAGATTGGGATTGTCCTGGTCAAGAACAGACATTATTGTTGATAAAAATACAGGTATTCCATATCTTTTGGAAGTTAACCGATGTCCTGGTATTACAAGCGGAACAACTGAGGTTTCTGGTGCACAGAAATTTCTAAGGGCGCATTTGGATTCGGTTCTTTAGCTCAGTATTTGTTTCTAATCGTGATCAGCTCATTCCCATCTGCTTTTTGGCATATTCTGTTAGATTTTTTCTTTTTGACCAGGCTCGCTCATGGCTTGTGAGGTATTGCTTTCTAAGCCTCAAGTTTTTCGGTGTGACTTCAAGAATTTCATCTTTCCCAAGAAATGACAATGCAAAATCCAGAGTCACTGGAATGATTGGCTTGAGAGCCGTTTGTGTGATTTCATCGTGCTTCATCCGGACGGCCGATTTCTGTCTGGATTTAGTTGGGTTGACCTCCATGTCATTTTCGTATTTGTTTATCCCAATTATCATTCCTTCATAAACTTGCGTTGACGGCTCGATAAAGAGATCTCCCCTTTCCTGGATTGTGTTTAGCGAATAGCCAATTGCTACGCCTGTGTCCATTGAGATCATCACCCCTTTTCTAAAAATTTCCGGCTGGGGTGTGACTCGTACATGATCAATAAGAAAATTATTCATTACAATATTCCCTTTTGTAGCTGGAATCAGCTCATTTCTAAGCCCAAGTAAATTCCTAGTGAGAATTTTATAAGTAAATGTTACCTGCTCATTTTCATCTCCCTGGCTTTGCTCAATATTTAGAAGTTCGGCTTTTCTCGCATTCAGAGCGACATTCACGACCCCCTGGTATTCTTTGTTGACCTCAATCACAAGCTCTTCAAGCGGTTCATAATCTTTACCATTTATCTTTGTATAGACAACCTCGGGTTTTCTGACCTGGAATTCAAAACCTTCTCTTCTCATTGTTTCAAGTAAAATTGAGAGTTGCAGTTCACCTCTGCCGGCAACAAAATATGCTCCAGCGTCTGCTTTTGAAATTTTCAAGCTGATGTTGTTTTCTCCCTCTTTTTCTAGTCTCTGCTGAATCTGTTTTGCGGTGACGAATTCACCGTCTCGGCCAAGAAATGGGGATGTATTTGCTTCGATTTTTATCTGAACTGACGGTTCGGAAATTTTAATGGTTGGCAATTTTTCTGGTTTTGATGCAATGCAAAGTGTCCCGCCGATAGCGGTTGACTCAACGCCGGCGACAGCCACAATTTCCCCTATGCCAGCTTCCTGTACTTCTTGGTATTTCAAACCATCGCGCACATAAATTTTTCTAATAGTCCCTTTTTCCTTTTTCTCTAAATCATTATCGGAAGAGATAACTATCACGTTGTCGTTTATATTTATTGTACCCCTGCTGATTCTGCCAATAAGCAGCCTGCCAAGGTGGTCATCATGATCAAGCGAGCTGATTTGCATCTGAAGAGGCTCGCTCGAGTCACCCTTTGGTGATGGAACTTTTTCAATAATGCTTTCCATCAGCGGGGTGATATCGCCTTTTGCAACAGTTAGATCACCTTCAGGCATTTCTGCAAATACTTTACCTTCTCTTGCGATTGCATAAAAAACGGGAAATTCAAGCTGTGATTCTTCTGTGGCCAGTGTCAGAAACAAATCATTTACAAGATCCAGTGTCCTTTCGGGATTTGCAAAGTTTTTATCAATTTTGTTGATTACCACGATTGGCTGGAGGCCAAGTTCAAGTGCTTTTTTAAGAACGAATTTAGTCTGAGGCATTGGGCCTTCCTGCGCATCTACAAGAAGCAGACACCCATCTGCCATATTTAGGGTTCTCTCTACCTCTCCGCCAAAGTCAGCGTGTCCAGGTGTGTCAATTATATTGATCCGGTAGTCTTTATAATTTACTGCGATATTTTTTGCTTTTATAGTGATCCCCTTCTCTCTTTCCAGTTCATTTGAGTCAAGAATTCTATCTTCGGTCATCTTTTCTTCATTTTCTCTGAAAATGTGACTTTGTCTCAGGATTGCGTCGACCAGCGTAGTTTTTCCATGATCGACATGGGCTATAATAGCAATATTTTTTAGTTTTGTATTTTGCAAATCCATAACAAGCATTATATCACCAAAGGGCTGATTTTTACTTGAAAAAACTTTTCAATAATACTATTCTGTTGGTATTACTTCTTAATATTTCTTCTAATGAAGAACTATTCCAAAACTGTGTTAGGAGTTGGACTGGGAATTGCTCTATTTATTCTGCTTACCACAGGAACAGTCCTTGCAGCAGATAGTGCGAAACCTGGTGATCTACTTTATCCTGCAGATCTTTTTAGCGAAAGTGTGCAAAGGTCTTTTATTTTTAGTGATACAGATAAAGCTGAGTTTGAAATGAAAATTCTGGACGAAAGAAAGGCAGAACTGGAAAAACTTCAGCTGAATGACAGCGAACAAGTATCAAATGCGATTAAAAATCTTGGTGAACAGGAGGCTCGCGTAGAGGAAAAACTTCGGGTAATGAACGAAAATAGCGACGTTGATGAAGGAGAGAAAGAAAGAATAGCCGAAAGATCAGAAGAACAAATAAGAGAGCATGATGAAGATCTGGATCAAGTCCAGGAGCAGCTTCGAGAAAGAGACATGGATCAGGAAGCAGATGAAGTTGAAGGAGTGCAGGAGAAATACCAAACAAGAAGTTCGGGGAATGATGATCCAAGTGTTCCAAATAACTCTGGAAATGGGAATCAGGGGAACTAGATATAAATAAAGAGAATTTAATTATTATTTCAAATCGATGCTAAAAAAGTTGAAGCAGATTGTGCTTTATCCATTTAATTTTATTAAGGGAAAATTATCGAAAAGTACTAGTAGCATTGATAGCATAAAGCCCGGGCAGGGAGCTGTAATTGAAATTGATGGACGCAAAACTGCTGTTTACAAAAATGCAGACGGAAGTGTTTTGAAATTATCTCCGACATGCACTCACATGGGCTGTACGATTGAGTGGAATAGTGATGAAGGAAAATGGACTTGCCCCTGTCATGGAGCGTCGTTCTCAAAGGAAGGGAAAGTGCTGGGCGGCCCTGCAAAGAAAGATTTACACAAAATTCAGCGCGAGGATAGTCTCCAGGAAAGCAACTGATGGTATAATCTTTCAGATTATTATTAGTCAATGCAGAAAACAGCTGAGTCAGTTACACCGTTACACCCGGACAAAATATGCGATCAGGTCTCTGATGCGGTATTAGACGGATATTTGGAACAGGATCCTAAAGCTCGTGTCGCACTTGAGAGTATGGGCAAAGGAAATGACTTGTATGTCGTTGGTGAAATAACTTCAACTGCTGATGTAGATATCCCGGGATTGATTAGAAAACTGCCTCTTGGGTTGGAAGACTATGATATAAAGGTCAATCTCTCTAAACAAAGTACCTTTATTGCACAAGGTGTTGATACTGGCGGTGCGGGTGATCAAGGAATAATGGTCGGGTATGCAACAGCTGAAACTGAAGAAATGATGCCAAGGGAGGTGATTCTATCCAGGAATCTGGCTAGAAAAATTTTTAATGAAGAAAAACAGACCGACGGGAAAACACAGGTAACAACTGAGAATGACGAGGTAGTCACAGTTGTAGCCAGCTTTCAGAACATTTCATCGAACAAGCTGGCAGAAATTGTACGCGCGGAATTTCCAGATGCTGAGAAAATACATACGAATCCAGCTGGTGACTGGCAGGTAGGAGGATTTGTATCTGACGCCGGACTGACTGGTAGAAAAATTGCAGTTGATTCTTATGGACCGGGAATTCCTGTTGGCGGCGGTGCATTTTCCGGTAAAGATCCAAGTAAAGTCGATAGAAGTGGTGCTTATATGTCTAGAAAAATTGCTGTTGATTTTTTAAAATCGAAGGGTGCTAAGGAAGTTTATGTTTATCTGGCTTATTCTATAGGTGTTGCTGAGCCAGTACAGGCTGTAGCTGTTATTGATGGTGTCGAAGAGGTAGTGACTGGCTATGATTTAAGGCCAAATGGAATTATCGAATTCCTCGATCTTCGAAAACCACAATACTTTAAAACTGCGCAATGGGGGCATTTTGGGAATGGGTTTAAATGGGATTATTAGTTTTTGCCGCGTTTTTCTTCATCTCTGAGCATTTCGAGACGTCTATTGAGCATTTGAATCATCTCTTGAGTTTGCTGGGCTTCTCGGTATGACTCTCTTACGTCGCTTTTATAAATTTCCTGGAGTTTTCTAATCTTCTCTTCCAGTTCTGCAATTTTTTGTTGATTCTGGTTGGTCAATTGAGATTCAGTAATGATTTAATATGTTGATTAATTTTATTTTGAACGATTTCGAATGATGCCGCCCAATTTATCGGCTCAAGCATACTAGGATCCGGCTCGCTGTTCACTTGGTTTTTATCAATGACTGCTTTGAAACTTTGATATGAGTTGAATGATTCCTTTGGATAATGATCTTCGAAAATGGTTAATAATTTTTCTAAAGAAATTATTTCTTTATCGATAAAATAAAGATCAATTATGTCTTTCTTTGTCGTCCTACCTTGCAAAGCTAATAATTTCATGAGACCTATATCAATCGGATTTGCTAAACGTATTCCATTTATTTCAACTAATGGTTCGTAAAGCGGGTAATTGAAATTGAATAGAAAGACTTTAGTAGAGTGAATTGTGGTTTCAATAGAATTGTCGAATTTGCGAATCACTGATTGATCTTCAATATTGTCAACGAGATTTGACGGGAACTCTTCCTGAGAGAATAGATCGAGATCAATTGATTCTCTGTGACCGATTTGCAAAGATAATGCTGTTCCACCGACAAGGTAGAAGTTCTTGAGTTTTTTATTCTTCATTAATTCTTCCAAAAGCATGAATGAATGATTGGGAAGAACCTCTTTATATAGTTTTCTCATTGAAAAAGTCTAGAATTTCAGAATTTGCTTCCAAAATGAAATAGTCGAGGTTGTAAGATTGGAGCTATGAGTGATTATATCTGAAACTTCGTGAAGTTTGTAGGTTTGAAGAAGCCATTTGATAGAATCAAAACTACCTTTTTCGAGGATTCGACAGGTAATAAAGTTCTTGTGCTTTTCAAGGCTAAGCCCATCTATGCCTACATCCCAGAATAGATTGTGGAATTTTGAAGGAATTGCTTGCATAAAAACAGATTACAATGCGGCTTAGCTGGCGTCAAGCATTAAGATTTAATCAATCAAGTATCCTTTCCCTCGAACTGTTTTGATGATTTCCTTCTTTGGATCGATTTTTTTACGAAGTGTTTTTATATGAGTTTTGACAGTTTCTGTAAAAAGATCGATTTCGCTGTCCCAGACATGCTCTAGAAGCTCTTCTGCCGGGATAATTCTGCCTTGATTCCTAAGCAAATACTCGATCACCCCCATTTCTTTAGTGCTTAGCTCGATTTTCTTGCCAGAAAGAATAATAGTATTTTTTTCGGGAAGCAGCTGTAGATTTTTATAGTGTAAATCCTCAATTTTATTCACGCTGTTTCTCTTTATCAGAGCATTTATTCTGGCAATCAGCTCTTTTAGATTAAATGGCTTAGTGATGTAATCATCTGCCCCGGTTTCAAAACCCTCGAGCTTGTCATACATTTGGCTTCTGGCTGTAACCATAATGATCGGGGTTGTGTTTTTATCTTTGCGAAGTATCTTTGCAAGTTTAATACCATCAATCTCAGGCAGGTTTAAATCAAGCAGAATACAGTCATAATTATTGAGTTTTGCTTCCTCGAGTCCTGTCTTGCCATCTACGGCATAATCGACTGCAAAGTTGTGCACTTCAAGGGATTTCTTAAGTGGCAAAGCAATGTCTTTTTCGTCTTCGATGATTAGAAGTTTCATTATATTTCAAAAGCTAATATGAATTTGCTCCCTCTACCTGGTGTACTTTCAATAGATATTTCTCCTCCATGCGCCTCTACAATTTTTCTTACAATAGATAATCCCAGTCCAGTTCCGCCAGTTTTTCTCGATCGGGATTTATCAAGCCGATAGAATCTCTCAAAAATCTTTTTCTGTTCTTTTTTTGGAATGCCTGGACCAGTGTCTGAAAAACTGATAATTATTTTGTGCTTTTTGGATTCTACGTCGATAGTAATTTTTGAATTTCTGGGTGAGTATTTAATTGCATTTTCTATCAAATTCCCAAAAGCTCTTTGTAAAAGTATGGCATTGGCGGGAATTGTAATTTTTTTAGCGGGCTTTTTAAAAGTTATTTTGATATTTTGTCCTTTTGCAATATGTCTTATTGAAGAAATTGTTTCCGAAATAATATTCCCAAGATCGATTGGCTTCTTTTCAATGTTATTTTCAAGAAGAGAAAGGAGCAGTAGATCTTCTATAAGTTTATTCATAAACTCTCCGGATTTTTGGGCTGTTTCGATTAAGCTGGAGGCTTCACTTGAGGTTATTTTTTTGTCCAGCTTGGCAGCATCCAGATTTGTCTGAATAATTGCAAGCGGTGTTTTTAGCTCATGCGAAGCGTCCTCGATAAACTGTTTCTGAGCCTGAAATGATTTGTCCAGCCGGCTGGTCATAGTATTAAAATTTTCAATTATTTCGCTGATTTCATCTCCTTTGTTTTTGTGTTTAATCTGCGAATTTAGATTCTCCGCAGTAATGTCTCTAATTTGGCGGTTTAATTTTTTCAGCGGACTTAGAGACTGCTCTGCAATCAGATACCCGCCTAAAAATGAAAGTGCTGTCAAAGGAAGAAGAGTCATTATGGATGTCTGGCGGAATTTTTTTAGATCCTCTTTTCTGTATTGCTGAACGAGATCTTTTCTTTCTTCATCAAGCATCTCCCATTGTTCCTGCAGGAGTGGTCTATTTCTTATAAAGGGAACTGTGGGAGATTCTGCTGGTGTGTTTGATAATTGCTGGGTAAGTATAATATTTGCAAAGCCTAAGAACAAAACACAAATGACAAATACAAGGCTTGAATACCAGAAAGTGAGTTTAAATTTTATTGAAGTAAATATTTTCATATATTGATATTAACACGCATTCCCTTGGGGAACCAAGGGAATGCTTTTGTTAAATTGTCAGGCAGACAAAATAATTTCTTATGGTTAGAACATTCCGCCTCCTGGTCCGCCCATCTCGTCTCCAGATCCTCCCATCATGCCACCGCCCCTTGGGCCTCTGCCGAGTTTTCCACCAAAGCCGGGTCCGATCTCAGAAAGATCAATCCCCTGCTCTTCAGCCCAGGTTTCAAATTCATCATGCAGATCTTGCAAGGCTTCGTGTCTTTCTTTTGCTGTCATGGATTGATCCATGATTTCTTTACGTTTTGTCTGCATTTCCTCCTGCTTGGCTTCGAGTGTGTCTCTTTGTTCCTGGGTGAGAGTCCCGTCTTCGACTAGTGCATCCAGATGTTCGTCTTTTCTCTGCTCTCTGGTGTTCTCGAAAATTGTCTGTACTTCATCCTCGCTTACCCCAAAGGCTTTTGCTAGGTTTTGGACTATTAGTGGTGCAGTCCCGTCTTTCGCATCCTGCGCATATGCGTGGGAAATACCAAATGCACCTACTACTCCGAGTGTTGTTGCAGCTATTGTGGTTGCTGCTGCAATCATCAGTGTCTTGTTTTTCATAAAATAAAATATAAAAAATAAATTAATGTGCTAAGAATACCAGAGCGAAGGTGAAATGGATGTGAAGTAATGTTATAATCTGGCAATATGTTGTCAAAAATCTCGACAGATATTGTCTTAGAGTCTTTCAAAGATCTTGCGCTTACAAGTGAGCATGCTGATATTTATATTGCTCTTTTGAAAAACGGTCCGAATCCTGCATCTATAATTTCCAAAATTACTAAAATCCCAAGAAGCAGCTGCTATGATTATTTATACGAGCTGATAGAAATTGGACTTGTCTCCTCGGTAAGAGCGGAAACCAAAAAAGTCTTTATGCCGGCATCTCCAGAGCAATTGAAATTCCTTATTCAGCAAAAATATCTGCAATCCCAGCATTATTTCCATTCACTTGAGAATAATTTATCCGAGCTAAGAACAATATTCTCCTCACATCAGCCGAATTTTCCAAGTGTAAGGTTTTTCGAAGGGGAAAGTGGCTTGAAAACTGCCCTTCATGACTCTTTGTCTGCAGACGAAGTGTTTGTAATATGCCAGGGTAGTTCAGTTCAATCGGGGCATGAAAATAATCCGAAGTACTTGAGGGATTATTTGCGGGAATTTAAGCTGCGGAGAATCAAGTCAAAAAAGATTATTGAGGATACACCAGCTGGAAAAGAATATAAAAAGAAATTTGGATCTGAATTTGTGAAAGTTAAATTACTGCCAAAAAGAACCGTTGAAAAAGTTGGCCATGTCGATAAACTGATCTATGGTGATAAAATCTGCTATATTGCTCATGACAATCTGGTCGGGGTGATTATTCAGGATGAGACACTTGCTGCGCACGAGAAATTGCTTTTTGAAGATTTATGGGAAAAAGCCGACTAATTAATTGTCCTCTCCTCTACTGAGTTCTCAATTATCCCATCTTGACTTGGAGCTGTTTCATCTGGAGTAGTCTCACCAAGGTCTCCTTCGACTTCTACGTCGTTGTAATTATCTACTAGTTGCTCAAGTTTTGTTCTTTCGATAATTTCATTTAGAAATGGGATCTGCTCTGCTCCTTTGATGGAATAGGCAAGAATAATTAAAATTGTTCCAAATACAAGGGTTGCGCCAAATGAAACAAATACTCCTGATAAGATCGACCTGCCAATTCTGTATCCAAGCCGTTCCTGCCTGTCCAGTCTAGCATTCAAATCGTCAATTTTTTTCTGAAGAGTCTCGTTAGTATTTTCCATTGATGTATTTGTATGTTGCTAAACAAGTAAATTTTTCAATGCTTCAGCTATTTGCAGGGCCGCCTTGTCTCGAAGAGCGCGGTTTTGGCCTGCTAAGAAAACCTCTTCTTTGCGGCGGCTTGGAAATTTCTGCTGTAGGTCTGACATTGACCGCTCTTTGATCAAAATACTGATTTGGCGGAGTCTGCGGAATATTGATATTGATATTTTGCGCTGGCTGGAGGGGCGGCTGTGCTTGAGGTGTTTGAGACCTCATTTGGGATGGATAATTTTGGCTTGATGATTTCGGTTTGCCAGATGGCAGAAGTGCATCCAGAATACTTGCAAGCAGCTGTTCGGTGATCAGATCGAGAATAATTATTATTATCAAAGCAACAATTGTCGAAATTTCTATTGTTACTTCACCAATCTGTGTAGCAGGAAGAATATTTGCAAAAGGCTCGTAAACGACGGCCGAAAAGTCGTAAATGAATCTAACAAAACTAGCGGTCGTCGAAGCGTCAGTCAATTTGAATAAGAATCTGGAAACAAGCAAAAATTCTGCAGCTTTGAAAAATGCGTCAACTATTCGGATTATAGCTTCCTTCCTGGTGTCCTCGAAAGCGGCTGTCGCGGAATAAGTCAGAATGCCGGCAATTATCATATAGAATAACATTGCTATAACGGAGTATATCTCTAAAATGTATTTACCGCTTGCAACAGAAGTATAAATGACCGCCCAGGGTTCTACGAAAATGTCTGAAAAATTGTACCAGAAGCTTGTAAATTCATTTGCTGTATTTGCCCCGACGGCTTTAAGTAATAGACGAATGAGTATAATGCCGATAATTACTGCAAAGAATGAATAGAGAATTGTTCGAATCCTGCCTTGAATTGAATGCATTATTTCTAATTAAACTGCTTTAATAATAGAAGAATTGATGGAATTATTCAACCTTTCATATAAGCCGGCCCTCTAAGGACCAGGGAGTAGCTGATAATATTTCCAGATTTACGAATTCGCCGATTTCAGGCAATCCGGCCGATTTTGCCGAAAACTGTACAAGCTTATTACTGGCTGTGCGTCCTTGATAAACACTTTTGCTGTTTCGCTTTTTGTGTGTCACAATGACTTTCTGTTTTGTTCCCACTAGTCGTTTATTATTCTTTAAAGCAGTTTCCGTAATTATTTTGTTTAGCCTGTTTTTCCGGGATTCTTTTATATCGTGCGGCACATCGTCTTTAAAATTAGCCGAGCCGGTCCCGCTTCTTTCTGAGTATTCTGAAATGAATATCAAATCAAATTCTAATTGTTTACAGACGTTTAATGTGTCTATAAACTGCTCCTCTGTTTCTCCAGGGAAGCCGACAATGATATCGGTTGAAATGGCGACTTCTGGAATTGTGTCCCGCATGTATTTAACGTTTTCAATAAATTCCTCAACCTGATGATTTCTCCTCATTCGCTTTAGTATTTCATTGCTTCCGGATTGAAGTGCCAGGTGAATATATGGCCGCATGTGTCCGCTTTTAGATTTTACCGATTCTGCGATAAAATCTATCAGCTCTTTTGTGAAATAATTTGGATGTGAAGACATAAAGCTCAGCCAGAAGTCGCCATCCAGCTTGTCTAGTGTTTCCAGCAGCTGCAGGAAATCTTTTGGCTCTTTAATCGCCTTTTCTTTCCTCATTCTATTTAAATTCCCGATTTTCGTCTGGACAAATCTGCCATTTAAATATTCATCTGCGTATTTTGGATTGATCCATCTATTTACTATCTGTCCAAGCAATACTATATCTTTCGATCCTGAAGCAATTGCCTGTTTAGTTTCTTTAAGGATTGGTTCAAACTGTCTTGCTATTTCCCTTCCTCTAGCGAATGGAACTATGCAATAGCTGCACATATGATCGCATCCATGAGAAATTGTAATTCCGGCGGTTGTTTTAGTAATTGGAGTTCGTCTTACATCCAAAAATTCATCTGCCTCTCTCATTTTTTCATTTTTCTCAATCCCGAATATTTTATTTTCGTCACTTTTAACCTTGCAGCCAAGTTTGTTTAATTCTTTTCCAATGTTTTGAAATTCTGTTGTTTCAATAATTAAATCCAGCCACGGCGCACGTGATTTTATACTTCTAACTAATTTTTGATGTTTCTGGCTGTTCTTGGTTTTGCTGAACTCTCTTCTTGCCATGCAGCCGGTGAGAATTACTTTGAGGCCTGGATTTATCGATTTTAAATTTTGTATCGCCGGTCCCAGACCATAAATTCTGTTTTCTGCACTTTCTCTAACTGAGCAGGTGTTGAAAATTATCAAATCCGCTTTTTCTCTAGAATCAACCTCATCCAAACCAAAAGAGCGAAGAATTGTCCGGAATCTTTCACTATCTGCAATATTCATCGCGCAGCCAAAAGTCTCAATTGTGAAGTTTTTGATTGGGTTTAATTTTTGCATGTTTTGATTATAGCATTGGAATTTTACTTCAATGCTGTTATGATAGATCTAAATATACTTTATTGATTTATATCAATGGTTTTGAGTACCTCTGACTTGGAGACTGGTCATACGGATGAAACTCTTGTAGGATTACAACCAAGATACATACCCACAGATCCGGGTACAATTTTAAAGGTAACATACCAATATATTCCTGCCGTTATCTCTACTTTGACGTTGTCATATGTTAGGCGAGATAATGATTGGTATGAAATTGATCTAACTAATGAAAACGTGGTAAAGGTTTCGACGCATCTGGTCTCAGACAATGATCCAAATGTTCCTTTGGTAGTTGATGAGGGGCGTGTAGATACTGATTACGTTCCAGTATTTTTTCAGGTATTTAAGCCCCAGCCTGATAGTGACATGCCATTTCCTGACCCAAGGGTAGATGGGCTGCCCGGGGGGCAAAGAGCAAATCCGGTTGAATGCTGAAAAATGTAACATTCCCAAACTTTTTCCGTTAGTGTACTATGTGTGGAGGGTTTAGTGGAGATTTTTACAATAAAATACTATTTTAGATTAATCAGCGGCTGGCCATAATAAGAATTATGGTACGAGGTGGAGGAAATTCGAACCATCCCGGTAAACCGGGCATAACATCCCGGTAAACCGGGTATAACATCCCGGTAAACCGGGATGAAGAAACTCTAAGCAACAAGTTGCAAGAGTTTCTAACATCAGCGGGTACCTCCAGGATTTGTTGCAATCCTTCAAGAATCATTCAAAACTGAGAGAAAAACTCAGCACAAGTTAATGATTTGGCAATTATTCTCCCCTACTCTACAATGTAGTTAATCTATTAAATTAGACTATTATGTGTGGCATTTTTGGATATATTGGCGACAAGGACGCAGAGAAAGTAATTACCGAAGGCTTGAAGAGACTCGAATACCGGGGTTATGATTCATGGGGAATTGCTGTTAAAAAAGATGACAAAATCCATATTCACAAAAAGATTGGAGAAATCGGTGACGTTGAAGAGATAAAACAGCTTCCGGGAGCCTTTGTTGGCATTGGCCATACCAGATGGGCAACGCATGGAGGGGTGACTAAAAACAATGCACATCCGCACTTTTCTACTGACATGTCCTTCGTGGTTGCTCAAAACGGAATAGTAGAGAATTTTCAGGAACTGAAGTCGATGCTTGAAGAAAAAGGTTTTAAATTCGAGACACAAACAGATACTGAGGTAATTGTAAGGCTGATTGAGTTGAAGCTGCGTGACATTAAAGAGCTGAGAGAGGCTGCCAGGCTTGCCTTCCTTGACCTGAAGGGCCGAAATACAATAATCATTCTTGAACAGAATACCGATCATATAATAGCTATTAGAAACGGATCTCCTCTTGTGGCAGGTATTTCGGCCGATAGAAAGGAGTATTTCCTCGCGTCAGACATTCTTTCGTTTGCTCATCACACAGACCAGGTAGTTTTTATGAATGATTATCAAATGGTTGAAATAAAGGACAGAAAATTGAGCCTGTTTGAAGTTGAAAATGGGAATGAAATTGAGTATAAAATCCAGAAAGTAGAACCGGGTGAAGTGAATATTGACAAGGAAGGCCATGAGCATTTTATGATTAAAGAAATTATTGAACAGCAGTACACTATCAAAGAGGCGACAAATTACACAAAGGATGAACTGGCGGAGCTTGTTGAAGCTTTGAAATCAGCCAAAAATGTATACACAGTCGGAGCGGGAACCGCTGGATATGCAGCAGGACAGATTGCTTATTATTTGCGTAAAATTGCAAAATTAAATGCTGTGGAGCTGAAATCATACGAGATGGAGAGTTACAAGGATTTAATTGGTGAGGGGGACATAATGATAGCGATATCTCAAAGTGGAGAAACGGCAGATACAATTGAGGCGCTTGAATTTACAAAGAAAAATGGTGCAAAGATTGCAAGTATCGTAAACATGATGGGGAGCACTACGACTCGTATGTCAGATTATAAATTCTATTCCAGGTCCGGCCCTGAGATCTGTGTAGCATCTACAAAAGCATTTACTGCACAGGTCAGCTGGGGCTATCTTTTAGCCAATGCTGTTGTTGATAAATTTGAAGAAGCGAAAGCGAATATTGCAAAAGTTTCTGAATCGCTCCAGAACTACTTTACTGAAGAATTATTTGAGCAGATTAAATCATTGGTAGACCGGATAAAAGACCAGGAGCACTTTTTTGTGCTTGGACGTGGTATGAATTATTACGTTTCTCTAGAAGGCGCACTCAAAGTCAAAGAGATCACTTACAAGCATTTTGAGGGATTCGCAGCAGGTGAGTTGAAACATGGAGTGATTGCACTTGTGGATAAAGGCACCCCGGTGTTTTGCATTGTGAGCGATGATGAAGTGAAAAATGATATGGTTTCTGCTGCTGCTGAGGTCAATGCTAGAGGTGCTTTTACTGTCGGGATTGGAGATAATCCCAAGCAGGCATTTTTTGAGGATTTTATAGAAGCTCCTCAAGCTGGCGATTTAAGTCCAATTACAAATGTAATTCCATTTCAGTTGATTTCTTACTTTCTTGGAGTGGTTCTTGGAAACAATATTGACAAACCGAGAAATCTGGCAAAAAGTGTGACGGTGAAGTAATATGCTTTATAAAGACAAAATCTGCCTGATTTATAACTATTAAGGCAAAAAAAATGTCTACGCCTCTTACTCAACAGGAAGCTGATTGCCAATCCTTACCTACAATGCAATTGATGAAGGGTAGCCTCGATGCTAATTTTGCTGTAATCACATTTGTGGATGAAATGGCAGTGTCGAATGTAAATGTGACAATGACTGGACAAACTAGTGAGCCAATTGATTTGACATTTGAAATTATGCCAATTGAAAATGGGGGTACTCAAGATGAATTTTTTAACGGAGCAGTGTACAGCCAAAATACCGTTTGTAGAGAACATAGCTCGCAATCTTCTCCTTATGAGGGAGTGGGTTCGAGAAAAGGAGACCCGTGTCAGCTTAAGATAACCTTACAAGCAGAAGCGGCCGACATCATCGCGACTGATATGTCTGGCAGACCTATTGGTAATTTCAGGATTCCTCGTGACTATTTGATAATTCGTAATATACTATAATTGTAACCATTTCCGTCCATACTCGTTACTACAAAGAGCTTGTAAAGCCTGGCTATTTTGACAAAAATAAGTCTCAAATATAATATGCTCTTGACTCTTAGTATTTTACAAGACTAAATTTTATATAATTTTAATGGCAAAGAAAAAAGTGGTTGTAATAGGCGGCGGAACAGGTACTGTTGCGGTTTTGTATGGTTTGAAAAAATATGAAGATCTTGATTTGAGCGTGATAGTCAGTATGACAGATGATGGCGGGAGCAATGCAATTGTTAGAGATCAATTCGGCTATCTCCCACTAAGTGATCTTCGCAAATCGATAATCGCCCTTTCCGGCACTAAAAACGGTATTTTAAGAGATGTGTTCACTTATCGGTTTGAAAAAGGTGAGGGTTTGAAATCACACACTCTTGGGAATTTGATAATGATGGGACTCTCAGATATGACTGGCTCTGAAGTTGGTGCGATAGAAGCAGCAAGCAAGCTTTTCAATGTTCAAGGGAGAATTATTCCCGTAACGACAGATGATGTGCGATTAGTAGCTGAGTACAGCAATGGCTCAAGGGTAGAAGGAGAGCATTTGATCGATGAGCCGGACAAAAAACATGAGGATTTACGGATTAAATTTTTCTATACAACACCAAAGGCAAAAGCGACTAAAGAAGCTGTAAAAGCTATCAAAGAGGCAGATTATATAATTGCAGGTCCCGGAGATTTGTATACAAGCACATTAGCAAACATCATTATAAATGGCATACCTCAAGCGATTCAAAAGTCGAAGGGAAAATTTGTATTTATAAATAATCTAATGACGAAAAAAGGTCAGACACATGGAATGACTGCAGGTGATCTGTTCGCCGAAGTTGAAAAATACGCGGGTAGAAAGCCGAATGTAGTCCTTTTAAATACAAAGGAATTGCCGGAAAAGGTGATAAAACATTATAAAAGCCGCGGAGAAGAGGTGATCAAAGATGATATAGACTGTGATGATTGTGAAATAATCAGAGCGAGCTTAATTGATACTGATGTGGTTGAGCCTCAAAAGGGCGATGATCTTGTCAGGAGTATAATTCGCCACGATAGTGTAAAACTAAGTAAAATCTTGTATCATAAGGTTATAAAGAAAAGGCGGTTCAATTTTTACGCGAGCAGCCTGATTAGTTCTTAGTATAAACTTATGAATTTCCCTGCAACAATTCTTCTTGCTGGTGGATCCAGTTCAAGGTTTGCCCCACTGGCTGAGAAAAACCTGTTTAAATTTCTTGGCAAGACTCTTGTAAGCCGTCAGATTGAGACTCTTACTGCTAAGGGGGCAGACAAAATTGTAATTATCACGAATGAAGCAAATTTAGAAAAGATCAAATCAGAAGCACAAGAGGTGAATCCTGAAGTGAAAGTTTTTGTGCAAGTCGGCGAAGGACAAGCCGGTGCTGTTATGACTGGGCTAAAGGAGGGCGGTATAGAAGGCGGTGTCTTGATTATGAATGTAAATGATATATTCGAAGAGGACTTATTTAATGAATTGCAGGGAAAAATTCGTGAAAAAGGTAATAATTTCCTAGTCGGAGTATACACCGAGAAATATTTCCCTGGCGGATATTTAGTGATTGAGAACGGGAATGTAAAAAAGGTAGTAGAAAAACCAGGTGAAGGGAATGAACCTTCCGATTATGTCCGAATTGTTTTTGATTATTTCTCAAATGGAAATGAATTATTAAGCGTACTTGAAAGTGTTGAAAGTGCTAATGATGATGTATACGAGGTCGCTCTTTCTAGGATGATGGATGAGGGGAAGATATTTGAAATGATTGAATACAAGGGTGCCTGGGAGACGATCAAGTATCCATGGCATGTGCTTTCTATGATGCAGCATTATCTGGAACAGATTGAGGGGCAGCAAATTAGTGAAAATGCGCAGGTCGCAGAGACGGCTGTAATAAACGGAAATGTAATTATTGAAGATGGGGTAAAAATCTTTGATAATGCGGTGATAAACGGTCCGGCATACATAGGACGAAATTCTATAATCGCAAACGGCGCACTTGTGAGAGATTCGATGATCGGTGATAATTGCGTAGTAGGATTTGCCACTGAGGTGGCCAGAAGTTACGTGAGTGATAGATGCTGGTTCCATACAAATTATATAGGGGATAGCGCTCTAGGTTCGAATGTCTCATTTGGTTCAGGAGCAGTTACTGCAAATTTAAGACTGGATGAAGGGGAAATCGGCGTTGTAATTAAGGGTGAGAAGGTGATGACTGGTAGAGCCAAGCTTGGGAATATTATTGGCAACGATGTACGGGTTGGGGTAAACTCGTCACTTATGCCTGGCGTGAAAATCGGGACGAATACTGTAATCGGATCTGGGGTATTGCTGGAGAAAGATGTGGAGGAAGGTAAATTTGTCAGGATGGAGACCGAGTTGGAGATTAAAGACAATAATGTTGATATTAGTACGATTAAAAGATAAATATGACAAAAGAAGAACTAAAAGTTCTAACTGAAAAAGTTGAGAAAATTGTTCGCGAGGTTGGTGACTGGGTATTGTCTCAGCAATTAGCTGCAAAAAAAGAAGTAGAAAAAGAAAAGGGTGACTATGCTACAAATATCGATCTGGAAGCAGAAAAAAGGCTTGTAACAGCTTTGAAGGCTTTGGATCCGGCTATTGGCTTCGAGACTGAGGAGCATACAAATGGCCAGGATTCGCTAGATGACGGGTTGAGATGGGTAATCGATCCAATCGATGGAACGAAAAATTATTTCAGGAAATTGCCTCTATGGAGCGTTAATGTTGCACTTTATGATGCAGATTCGAAGGAAGTATTGATCGGGGTTGTTTACCTTCCAAAGTTCGGTGATATGTTTGTTGCTCACAAAGACGGCGGTTCTTATCGAAATGGCAATCAATGCAAGCCTTCGGACGTAGATGATCCTGAGAGGGCGATAATATACTGTGAACCGCCGAATATTAGCAGAGGTGAATGGGATCCGGAGGAATTCGATAATATTATGAAAGATTTCTATCGAGTGCGTTCTTGGGGGTTAGGTGCTGTGTTGTGTTATATAGCGGATGGAGGTTACGATGCATTTATAGATATATCAAGAACTATGAAAAATCCTGACATACTAGCTCCGATTTTAATTGCCGAGGAGGCAGGGTGTGAAATGGAGGGGTTTAATATTGATGCTCCAATTACCGATCGGCGAATAGTCGTAACGAATGGGAAATTAGTCATTTAACTTTGATTTCTTAATAAATGGATCTTGATCTTTCCCCCGAACTAGAAGCTAAATTGGAACCATACCGTAGGCAGAGGGAAATTATTTTTAAAAATTATCTTAAAAGTGAGCAGGATTGTGCACCTGAAAATGATAAATGGTTTTATGAACCTGAATATAGGATGACTGACAGGATTGTAGAAACTAGCAATGGAAATATATACATTGGGAATACAGGAGTAATGATCAATTTTTGGCATGGACACTTAGCTGCTGAAAAACTACCAAATCGCTCAGCAAAGGTAAGTGACTCTATGGTCCAAGCGGAGTTGTATTTCGCACCTTTTGGAGAACTAAACCCAGTTAAAGATGATCCAAGGGCTGTTCAAAAAGTCCAGATGCTTGCAGGTGGTATAGTAAAACTAGTTGTTTGGAACGGTCAAAGACAAGCCGATGAACAAATTGACTATTTAATCGGGACTACAAACGAAGTTCAGCATCGGGCATTTTTGGAGTTATTTGGAGATGAAATATATCAGGGTAGTATCTCCGATGATTCTACTGAATACTATTTTGCAATTGACGCTAAAGAATTGAAACGTAGAATTGACAAGTACAATGAGATAAAGGGAAAAGGAGAAAAGGAAGCGCTAAAATCCAACAGTGTTAGGAATCTAATGGCAATTTATGATCATAGATTTACAAGGATGTTGGAAGATGATCAGACTATGTATCCAACGAGTGCTATAAATTAATAGATATTATAGAAATGATAGAGAGGAGTTCTTGGCCTACCGTTGAATACATGCAAAAAATTATTGATAGGCACAATACTGGGAAGGTGAATCTACAAACAAGTTTGGCGGAATCCCCACACGGGGATTTGTTTACTGTCCCCGTAGTCGTTCGTCATGATGATTTGTTTAGCATGAGAACCTATCAATTTTTTACCGATGTGAAATTTATACACTCTTTTGATTAGAAAATTCTCCGGAGCCATTCTCCTGTATAGCTTTCTTTTGAATTTGCCACTTGTTCCGGCGTCCCTGTTGCTATGATTTCCCCTCCTTTATCACCGCCTTCAGGACCAAGATCGATTATCCAGTCTGAGGTTTTGATCACGTCCATATTGTGCTCAATTACTATCACGGTGTTGCCTTTTGCTACAAGTGAATGAAGGACTATGAGCAGCTTGCGAACGTCCTCAAAATGCAGACCTGTTGTCGGCTCGTCTAGGATATAAAGTGTTTTGCCAGTTGAGCGCTTTGAAAGCTCTGTAGCAAGTTTTACTCTTTGGGCCTCTCCGCCGGAAAGTGTGGTTGCCGGCTGGCCGAGTTTGATGTATCCAAGCCCCACGTCCATGAGAGTTTGGAGTTTGTTTGAGATTGCCGGGATTTTGGCGAAAAATGCCAGTGCCTGTTCGACCGTCATATCAAGCACATTTGAGATATTTCTTCCTTTATAATCAATCTGCAAGGTGTCTCTATTGTATCTCTGACCGTTACAAGTCTCGCATTTAATGTAGACATCAGGCAAAAACTGCATTTCAATTTTTATCACTCCATCTCCCTGGCATTTTTCGCACCTGCCGCCTTTGACATTAAAGCTGAAACGGCCCGTCTTGTAGCCTCTCGATTTGGCCTCTCTGGTGCTTGCAAACAAATCTCTTATTGGTGTGAAAAGACCTGTATAAGTTGCTGGGTTGGATCTTGGAGTTCTGCCTATAGGCGATTGGTCAATATTTACGACTTTGTCAATGTTTTCTATTCCTTCTATTGACTTGTGATTACCCGGCTGCGATTTTGCTCTGTTTAAAGTTCTTGCAAGAGATTTATACAATATGTCATTGATCAGCGAGGATTTTCCAGAACCGGATACACCTGTAATGGCGATCATTTTCCCTAATGGCAATTCTACGTCAATTGATTTCAGATTGTTCTGTGCAGCACCAATTATTTTCAAAGTATTGCCATTGTTTGTGCCGTTTTTGGTATGTTTTTTTATAATTTGTTCAACTTCCTTAGCAATTCCAGACTTGGTGATCTCCTTTTTGCCGGCAAGATATTGACCTGTAAGAGAATTCTTGTTTTTAGTTATAGACTCGATCTTCCCTTCGCAAACGACTTCTCCCCCATGTTCTCCTGCCCCTGGTCCAATATCAATTATATGATCAGCTTTTTTGATTGTATCTTCATCGTGTTCAACGACCAGGACTGTGTTTCCTAGATTTTTTAATTCCTTCAAAGTGCTCAATAGCCGTTCGTTATCTCTTTGGTGCAGGCCAATTGATGGTTCATCAAGTACATAAAGTACCCCGGTCAAACCTGAGCCGATTTGCGAAGCGAGTCTGATTCTCTGCGCTTCTCCGCCAGATAAGCTGTTTGCTTTCCTGTTTATTGTCAGATATTCTAACCCAACTGCTTCAAGGAAATTTAATCTTGCAGTGATTTCTTTTATTACCTGTCTGGCAATCATTTCTTCTGATCTTGTCAAAATCCCCCCATTCTCAAGAGTCTCAATCCATTTGACTGCCTGCTTGATTGACATTTCAGTCATCTGATTTATATTTTTCTTGTCAATAAATACTGAAAGAGACTCTTTCTTTAATCTCTCTCCTTCGCAGACTGGGCAAAGCACAGTACGCATATAATTCTCAATTTCCTTTCTGATATAGTCGGAATCTGTCTGCTTGTATCTTCTCTCTAGATTGTTTATAACGCCCTCGAAACTAGTCATATGATTGTTTTGGGTGCCGTAGGTCTGACTGTCATATGTCACTACGTATTTTTCACGATCGGTCCCATATAGAATAATATTTCGTGCATTTTCGCTTAGTTCGCCAATCGGCTCACGCATTGAAAATCCATGCTTTTTTGCAACTGCCTCAATCAGTTTCATATAGAATGAATTTGGATTGTCAGCCATCCTGGACCATGGATAAATTCCTCCTTCTGAAATTGTAAGGCGGGGATTGTAGATAAGTTCTGGGTCAATTTCTTTGATAATTCCCAGGCCAGAGCAATTTTCGCATGCGCCAAATGGTGAATTGAATGAAAAACTGTGTGGTTCTAATTTCTGAAATGATCTTCCGCAGGTTTTGCATGTGCTGTTTTCTGAGTATAATTTATCGATCCACTTTCCATTTTCTTCCCTGCTGACGATTATTTCGCCTTCAGCAAGGCTTGTTGCGGCCTCTACTGAATCAGTTATTCTTTTCTCTTTTGCTTTATCTAGTTTTTTATCAATTATCAAGCGGTCAATAACTACATCGATATTGTGTTTTACGTATCTGTCCAGTTTGATGTCTTCCTCAAGTGAAAAAACCTCGCCATTTACCCTTACTCTGACGTAGCCTTGTTTGCTAAGCCGTTCAAATAATTCTTCGTAGGTTCCCTTGCGATTTTTAATTATCGGTGCAAGTAGCATAATTTTTGTGCCCTTGATCTGCTTTATACTATCAACGATTTCCTGGATAGTCTGTGATTCAAGGGGTGTCCCATCGTCCGGACAATGCGCACGGCCGATTCTTGCAAAAAGCAGTCTCAAATAGTCATATATTTCTGTAACGGTTCCTACTGTTGAGCGAGGATTGTGTCCTGCTGATTTCTGGTCAATTGATATTGCAGGGCTCAGGCCTTCAATAATATCGACATCCGGCTTGTCCATAACGCCCAAAAACTGTCTGGCATATGCTGAGAGCGATTCTACGTACTTCCTATGCCCCTCTGCATAGATTGTATCAAAGGCTAAAGAAGATTTGCCTGAGCCGGAAACGCCGGTTATTACGACGAATTTGTTCTTTGGGATATTTACGTCGATATTTTTGAGATTGTTTGTTCTGGCGCCTTTGATGATAATATGCGTATTTGGATTCGCGGTTTCTCTGCCGGGCTTCGCCTTTTGTTCGGTCATTTAATGAAAAGAATAAAACTTTTCATTATAGCATAAAGCCTTGATATCATACTATTCGGATTATATTACAGTGTTTCTTCTGTCAATTTCTGCTTCTGTTTTATTAATAAGTCTATATATAGTCTTTATTGTTTCCCTAGTCTCATCACCAATCACGGCTTCGTGTAGTTTTGCAAGTGCTCTTAAATATCCGAGGGTAGTATCATAATCTAGATCAGGTTGTAATTCTATCTCATATCTTATCTTATCGATCATTCTGTTTATTATCAACTTATCTGATTCCTCTATTCCTTCACTGGGGTTTGCAAGTTTGTTGATATCTTGCTCTATTTTATTAAGAAAAAGGATATTGACTTGTTCCATGTCTAAGTTGATTTCGCTCTCAGGTCTAGCCATTCTATCCCTAGCCATCTGATTGATCACTCCGTGTAATATGGCAAAATCTAGAATAGTTAATTCAGAATCGTTCAATATTTCTTCAAGTATTCCTGATGAGGATTCTTGATCATTCTGTTTTTCATCTTGTTTTGGGAATAATTTTTTTAGTGCTTCCTTCCAAAATCCACGGTAATCTGACGTACCATATTCTTCACTGTATCTATGTCCTAGGAGTATCAATGAAACTAATTCATTCCTATCTGAATTTTCTAATGCCTTTCTTGCAGCTTTATGCATAATTCTACGAAGCTGCGTCCTTGTTTCCACGGGAACCTTTAAAAGATCCTGGTCTTCTGTTTCACGAACAAAGTTTAATATTTCGTTCGCTGTTGTTTCTTCATTCCAGGTTGATTCAATCATTTCGTTAATATCCTTTTGATCCCCTCCAGTTTCTGCAGTCTCTTCTGAAGTTTCGGGGATACCGGTGATACCTTCGTTTAAGGCATCACCCGTCTCTTCCTGTTGATTAGTTTCTGGTGCGGAACTTATTTCTTGTTCCGGCTCATATTTGCTATCACCCTCCTGGTCTTGAGGGTCGTCTGGTTTTGCTGGCGTTCGGCTTTCAACAATCGGTTTGGAAGTAGACCTTTGGCTCAATTCAGCTCTTAATCCTGGTCCAAAGTTACCCTGACGTGTCCTTGGGGATCCTGCTATTCTCGCCAGTGCTTTTCCCAAGTTATCAGGGGTGCCTTCTGTCGGCTGCGCTTGTTCTTCTGTTGAAGTAATCTCCGGATTATTACTGGGTACATTTTCTTCACCAAGGAAACTACTACTCATCTCAGTTTATACTAAAAATTAAATACTTCCTGTCAGCTGTTTTTGATGTCTACTCTTACAACGGTCACACCAGCGTCATTTGTTGTTTTTACCAGTTTGTACTGGGTCGCTGTGTTCATTTCGAAGACAAAAGTCGTCTTGTTGCTTGCATTCGAAATGTCTACTGACTGGACATTTCTTGGGGAAGCAAATTCCGTTGTCCCGCTTCCGCCATTCCCCACGATGCTGTCTGTTGCTAGATTGTATACTACAACCGTCAAGGTTTTTTCAGTTTCGTCAAGAGTCGCCGTTACTTTAGGATATGTTGCTGCATTTGAGAGTTTGATATCGTATTCAAAGTTTATCGCAGTCGTACTGTAGCTATAGCCTATGGTTGATACTGTATTTGTAGTCAGGCCTTCGTTGATCGTCTGGTCGGATTTAGAGTATTCACCCGTTGCGGTAGTCTCCTCTGTTGTATCGGTAGTTTCGTCTGCGGTGTCATCAGTCGTATCTTCTTCCTCAGCATCTTCATCGGTCGTATCAATTTCTTCGGTTTCTGTCGCATCTTCCTCAGTAGTTGTTTCTTCAGCTGTCGTCTCTTCTTCTGTGGTTTCCTGGGTAGTATCTGCTTCGTCTGTATTTTGTTTTGTTAGATTTCTAACGATTACTGCAAGTCCAATTCCTGTTGCAAGAATCACAACTCCCCAGATTATTATTTTGAAAACCGAGCCTGCTTCATTTGGCTGGGTCATTTTGTCAATAGAGCTTAGACTTGATCTTGCCGGCATCATTGAATTCTGTGTTGAAGATTTTCTTGGGGCAGAATTATTACCGGTGTTTTTGGAAGCAGCGGTACCTCCTGAACGCCTTTGTGTTAAAGTGCTGGGCATTTTTTTGTGCTAAAAAATTATGGAACAGGCAGAATCCCTGCCAAATTCTAAAATCAGTATAGCGAATGACAAAAAGGAGTGCAAATATTGGATAGTAAATTTTGACTTTATGGTTTGCTTCTAGTTAGTGTCCTTGGAAATGGAATTGTTTCTCTAATGTGGTGGACTCGGGTAAGCCATCTGATAGTTCTTTCCAGGCCGATCCCAAAGCCGCTGTGAATTACACTGCCATATTTGCGTGTATTTAAGTACCATTCGTAATCATCTTTTGGATAGCCGCGTTTCTTTATCTCCTCTAGGATTACTTCGTAGCTATCCTCTCTCTGCGAGCCCCCGATAATCTCTCTGCCTTCTTCCGGTGCGATTAAATCAGAATTTTTAGCATAAACTACCCCATCTTTTTCATATTTCTTCATGTAGAAGGCTTTTACTTCAAAGGGATAATCCTCGATAAATATTGGAAGTTTATGTTTGTTTCCAAGATGAATCTCCTCCTCAGTGCTCATATCAGCTAAAAATTCTGTCTCAAGGCCGTCTGTTTTGCATTCTTCCTTTGCCTGTTTGTGTGTCATGTGCAGAAATGACTTTTCAACTATATTTTGCAGAATTGTCGTGTCTCTCTCAAGAATTTCCAGCTCGACTTTGCATTTTCTAAGCACATCTTTCACAATCCGCTTAACCATTCTCTCCTGCAGATCCATGTTCATCTTTTGATCGAAAAAAGCCATTTCTGCATCCATCATCCAAAGCTCACTTAAGTGATGTCTCGTTTTGCTTTTCTCTGCTCTGAAAACCGGGCCAAAATCATAAACTTTTCCAAATCCCATTATCCCTGCTTCGCTGTACAATTGTCCGGATTGCGACAGATACATCATTGTGTCGTAGTATTTCAGATCAAATAGCTGTGTGGTGTCTTCACAGCTTGTTGGCTGCAAGATCGGTGTGTCAAATCGGATAAATCCTTGCTCGGCAAAAAAGTTTGTAATGCTGAGAAAAACCTGGTTTCTGATTCGCAGAACTGCCCATGGAGTTTTCGATCGCAGATACAAATCGCGATTATCAAACAAAAATTCCGGGCCGTGCTCTTTTTTGCTGATTGGATATTCCGGCGCAATATTTAATATTTCGACTTCTGAAACCTGGATTTCATATTCTTCTTTTTTCGGGTGTTTGGTGACTGTACCTTTTATGATTACAGATGATTCAATTGTTAACTTTTCTACCTTTTCCCAGTTTATTTCACCGGCTTTTTCCTGCTCGACTATTGCCTGCAAGAAGCCGCTTCCATCGCGGATTTGTAAAAATGCAATTTTCCCAGAGGAGCGTTTATTGTACATCCAGCCTTGTATAGTCACCTCTTTGCCGAGATAATTTTTAAGTTCTGCGATCGTCATTATTTTGTATGTAATATTATAATTATTTGCTATCTGCCAATTCCGATATAAGTATAGCCTATTTTTTTTAATTCTTCCTTATCAAGTTTATTTCTAGCGTCAATTATAACAGCTCTCTTTGTTTTGCTTTTTAAATCCTTAAAGTTCAGTTTCAGGAATTCAGGCCAGTCAGTAGCAAGCACAACAGCTTCTGAGCCGTCGAAAATTTTCTTAGCCGAATCCGCTAGTTTAATTTTTTCAGCTAAAAAAGACTTCGCTTCCTCCATAGCTTCAGGATCAAAAACAGTCACTTCTGCTCCTTTCTTGATAAGTTTATTGGCAAGCTTGACAGCTGGTGATTCCCTGGTATCGTTTGTCCCAGGTTTATAAGAGAGGCCCAAAATTCCTATTTTTCTGTTTTTAAGATCACCATTAAGTGCTCCTTGAATTTTCGCAGCTACATAATCTGACTGAGATTCATTGATTGAAATAGTTGCCTGGAGTTGAGCAAAATTAAGTCCGTTTTCATTTGCCAGAAACAAAAGCCCAGAGGTGTCTTTTGGAAAACAGCCGCCGCCCCAGCCAAGTCCTGGATATAGAAAATCGCGTCCTATTCTTTGGTCTCTGCCAATCCCCTCCATAACCTCGCTCGAGTCAGCTCCAACCTTATCGCAAATTCTTGCAATTGAATTTGCAAAGCTGATTTTTGTAGCGAGATAGGCGTTTGCAGTGATTTTCACCATTTCGGCACTTTCAAGGCCAAGATATAAAACCCGCTCTTCAAATGGAATGTCAGTATTTAACTTGGTTTTCTTTTTGTAAATTTCTGAGAATTCTTTATATTTTGACAGGTCTAGTGTTTTGCTAAACTGGTCGAGACTTTTAAAAAGTCCGACAACTTCCGTCATAGCTTTTTTATTATCTGAGCCAACTACAAGTCTGTCTAGATTAAAGGTATCGAAGACCGCGCTTCCCTCAGATAGAAATTCCGGGCATGATACAACTGAGGCTTTTTTCCCACTCTTTTCAATCATTTTCATAATCTCTCTTCCAGTTCCTACCGGCACAGTACTTTTCTGCACAATAATCAGTCCGTTTTGCATATGCTTGATGATAGATTCAGCGGCGGAAAAAACATAGGAAAGATCAAGAGAGCCATCCGGGTTCGTGGGGGTACCTACAGATATTATTGCTATTTCAGAATTAGGGATCGCTTCTTTATAATCAAGGGTAGGAATCAAGTTCTTAGAGCTGATTGCTTTATTAACAAATTCATCCAGTCCCGGTTCGTAGAAGTGGGCTTTCCCTTCTTTGATTATATCAATCTTTTTCGGATCAACATCAATGCAATATACTTTGTTGCCGGCAGCGGCCAGTAATGATCCGGTTGTCAATCCGACGTAGCCAGTCCCGACGATTGAAACTTTCATAAATTATTAATAACAAGAATAAATTATATTCTAATGTTGTAATTGCGACAAAGCTGGGCGAGTAGGATTCGAACCTACAATCTATTCGTTAACAGCGAATTGCAATACCGTTATGCTATCGCCCATTTTATTCTAAATCTTGCTATAAAACAAAAATCCCGCTTCCCGCGAGATCTGATTTACTAAAAACTTCAATAACAAATCCCGCTTAAAAAGCGTTAGAATTATTATTGTTGTTATTTAGTTTTTGTATTTTCATGCGTCAATTATACTATTTATTAAGCATTTTTTCCATCAGTATGACATCATAGTATTTTCCGTCCAAGACCAACTCCTTCTCCTGCGTTCCAATTATCTTAAAACCAAATTTTTTATAAAGTCCAAGAGCGGCTTTTTGGGTTTCTGCGACACCGAGTTTTATTTTTATAATATTTTCCAGATCTTCTATATTCCTAAGAATGTTTTGAAATAATTTCCCGCCGATTCCTTTGCCTCTATGTTCTTTCAAGACGTAAAATCCGACTATTTCTGCAATGTGTGAGGTTCTCTCTTTCTCATTGAAAATTGCCGCTCCCATACCAACAAGGGACTGTCCTTTTTTTGCAAAAAGTGTGATTGAATTTTGAGATTTGAGGTAGCCTTTCCAGTCATCGGCTACGTTTTTGAGAGCTTCATGAAGGGTTGTTGTAAATGCAAGAGGACTCTCTTTTAATGCTTGAAGCCTGAGGTCTCGGTATGCCTGCCAGTCGCTGATTGTCAACGTGACAATTTTAATCATCTTTCAATTGTTCAACAAGCTTGCTTATTTTCATATAATTCTTTTTTACTTCTTCCTCTGTTCTAAAATTAGTAGAGAACTCGCTAAGTTTTGTCATTGTTTTTAAAATGTCTTTTTTTGTAGGGTTGTCATAATCTCCTTCCACATCATCAAAAGCTTTTTTGACAATGCTTGCACAATAATCCTTAGTTAATATTTCATCTCCGCGAGTAATGCCGGAATCCTCACAGTGTGCTTGATAAAAACACTCAATTATGGCATCTCTAACATTGATTGGAGTGATCTCCTTATCGAGATCTACACCGAAGATAGTTGTCATTTAATAATAATAAAAAATAAGTAAGCAGCTAATATGTAAATATATCTTGATTTAAATAGCATTGCAAGACATAAGATAATGAAAGTAATGGTATAATCCAATGATTTTATATAATGAATATGGCAATGTCAGAATGGTCAATAGACGTTGTAGAGCAAACCGGTCAGTGCCCAGAAGAGGAGCATATAGTATCTCCACTGGAGCCAAAACAGGATTTATCAGAGAATGCAAAATCAAAACGGCCCTGGAAGGAGATTGTCGGGCTGGGAGTTACAGGTATAACTCTAATAACTTGCTTCAGATTGGCAACAGAAAAAGATTGTAGGGATGAAACATTTCGCCAGGGCGAAACATTTTTAAATAGGTCTGGGGCGGCTGTGGTTTTTGAAGATGCAGGATGGTATACATCTCTTGAGGATCAAATCGACTCTATCGAAGAGGTCTACGAAATCAATGGTATATACATAGATAATGACGGAGATGGAACTCTTGAAATAACTGAAGCAAACCTTGCTGGTATTAAACTAATTTTAAATTCAATATCAAATATTCCCGGGTTTAGCCCGGAAATATTAGCTGAGTTGGGTCTTGATGAGATTATCATTGGAGATAGCGCCCGGCAAACAGGACTGATAATTCTGGAGGATAGGAAGGTACTAGTTGTTGCCGCATTCCCCGGTTCAAATTGGGATATTACTAATGAAGAGGCTGAGCTGCTTTCAAGAACGCAATACCTTTCGGGTGCGCAAGGTTTGCTGCAGGCAAAACTTGAAGAATCCGGTGCAATGCAGAAATACAGAGAAGTGTGGAATGTTAATTTAGGTCATGAGATAAACGACGAAAATATGGACAGACAGATGGCTGAAGAATTTGCTGCATACGTTATCGATCCAAGGGGATATCTGAAAGAGACACAGCAAGACGTAGAAGGAAGTATAAAACTTGAAATTTTAAAACAAATGTGGAGGGAGATATTCCCTTATATGGATCAAGAATTCTGGATGCAGCTTTATAATGGGGAGACTCCCGAAATCTTAAAGCCCGCTGAAGATATCCGCTGAGATTTTATCAAAAAGAGATTGAAGTGTTTTTTGTTGATTAGGCGTCATTCTAGATAAGACATAGTCCTCTCCTTTTTGCTGCTGCTTTCTTTTCTCATCTCTTGTCTCGATTCCAATTCGCAGGTACCAATAATCTGCCTTCCCTGTTGATTCATGGATTGAATTTATGCCGTTATGGCTTTTGGGGAATTTCCCTTGTTGAATTTTGTATTCACCAAATTCCAGATCAAGATCATCAAATGCAATTAGGATTTCTTCCGGTTCAAGTTCATTAAACTTTAGAAATTGCGCGATCACCGGACCGGAATTATTCATATAGTTTAGTGGTTTGAGTAACTTCAATCCTTTTTCCTGGAGGATTGTCATTTCATATTCTTTTTTATTGATAACTTCAGAGGTCTTTCCGATCTTCTGTCTTAAATAGTCGATGAGCATAAAGCCTGCGTTGTGAAAGGTGTCAGAATACTCTTTGCCGGGATTTCCTAATCCGACTATTAGTTTTGGCTGGAAGTCTTTATAGTCCATAGCATAAGTATAGCTTGAATAAGAATTGACGTAAAACTCGAATTAGTGAAATTATTTCTTTGCAGTAGTTTTTTTAGCTGGTACTTTTTTCGGCGCTGCTTTTTTGACAGGAGGTTTCTTTGCAACGACTTTCCTTGGAGTTACCTTTGCCGGTTTTTTTGCAGCTTTTTTAGCTTTAGTCTCGGCGACTTTTATATCTATGTACTTCTGTCCTCTGTGATGACCTGTCATACCTCTGTAGCTGACTGTGCCGCTTTCTGATGCAAAAATTGTGAAATCTCTGCCCATTTTTGCATTAATTCCGGGGTGGAATTTCGTTCCCTTCTGTCTGACAATAATGGTGCCGGCATTGACCATCTCTCCGGCATATCTCTTGATTCCAAGCCTCTTGCCTTCTACATTTACTGTTCTGTTTGCTGCCCCTTGGGCTTTTGTATGTGCCATTTTTTTAGTTCGTTATATTTTAGTTATCTTTATTCTAGTCAAATCCTGCCTATGTCCAACGTGCCTTCTCTGTCTTGATTTAGCTTTAAATGTCTCTTTCCTTACTTTCTCTCCTTGTGTATGCTCGAGAATCTGAATCTCAACTTCAGCACCGGTAACATATGGGGTCCCGATTTTTGTATCAGTCCCTGATTGGCTGAGAAGAACTTCGTTTATCTTGATTTTATCTTTTTCTTTCCCATCAATTCTATTTACAAGAATTTCCTGTCCTTTAGTGACTAATTCCTGTGTCCCTTGAATTTTTATAATAGCAAAATCCTTACTCATTAAGTACTTTTAAACGCTCTGATGTTATCATCTTGCTGCCTGAAGTGTCAAGGTTTAACGCCATGGGGAGCTAGAAGGGAGAAGACTTTCGGAGATATCCTTGGATGTTCTGGTAGTATTGATAGATTGTATCAAACCAAGTGCAATCATATTTACAAGCACTGAACTACCTCCATAGCTAAGCAGGGGCAGTGGAACACCTGTAACTGGAAGTTTGCCAAGATTCATGCCGATATTTATAAAAATGTTTAATATCAACAGAGAAATCACGCCTGTAGCAATTAAGAATGAAAATTCGTCTTTTGTTGAAATCCCGGTTCGTACAATTCGGTAAATAATAACACTGTAAATACCAAGCAATAAAAGAGACCCAACAAAACCAAATTGCTCGGCAAGGGCAGCAAAAATAAAGTCAGTATGAGCAAATGGAAGAACTTTGAGTGTGCTTTGGGTCCCTTGAAGATATCCTCTTCCTTGGAGCTGACCCGAGCCTACTGCTATTTTAGATTGCCTGACTTGATATCCAGCGTCCAGTGGGTCGTTCTCCGGAGATTGGAAATAAGTCTGGATACGCTGTTTCTGATAATCAGAAATGATATTCGTATCCCAGATGGTTAGTATAAAAGGTCTCAGGCTCAAGCCGATCAATATCGCTAAAATTAGAAAATAAAGCCGTACCCTTGTAATAATATTCAAAACTATGGTTGCAAGCAGTATGACACTTAAGCCGATGTAAATGCTGCCAAATATATCCTTCAATCCCCAGATATTCCAGCCAAGTAGAGGTATAATTATTATCGGAATTGAGAGCGAGATGAGTTTATGTTGATTTGATGAGGCTGCAAAGACAAGACTGGCCCACAAAAAAGTGATAATCACGCTATTCCCAAACGAAGGCTGAACAAAAATTAGAAATGAAATGACGGCAATCGATAAAATAGAAAGTATTAAATTTTCATAAGTCTGAAAAAATAGTTTGATTCTCTGCAAAGCTGCTAGGTACTTTTCTTTATGATTATGGGTTGATTCTGAGCCGCTTAATTTCTCAAGGTTTACATTTTTTGAGACCATCGGTTCGTCTTTGAGCCCAAAGAACATAGCAGTAATGATTATTATTGTAATTTTGGCATACTCTGCAGGCTGGATATTAAATCCGAAAAGATTTATCCATCTGTTCGTATTGGCGACTTCTGGGGTAAAAAACTTAACGTATAAAAGGGCCAGTATCGTGATGACATAGAGGAGCCCGATCAAACGCTTGTTTTTTAACCATGACAGATCGAACGTCGAAAATGCAAAGTAAATAAGAAACCCGACGATGAAAAAGAATAATTGTTTACTAAATGTTCCGGCTCCTTCGCTTTCAGTTGAAGCATTGATCGTAGTTGAGTAAATCAACATAAGGCTTAAAACCGCGAGAATGCAGATGCAAATTGTGATAATATAGTCATGATTTTTAAGAGCACGTAAATTGAACATTAAAGAGATTTTACTACGTCTTGAGGAGAAATATCCAACTATTGAAACAGCTTTAAATTATACTACTGATTTTGAGCTCCTTTTTGCTGTGATCCTTTCTGCGCAGTGTACTGACAAGCGGGTGAATATTGTTACGAGAGATTTATTTGCGAAGTACAAAACCGTTGAGGATTATGCGGATGCTGATATCGAGGAGCTTAAAAAAATAATTTACTCAACCGGTTTTTATAACAATAAAGCAAAAAATATTATCGGCGCGGCGAAAATGCTAGAAGAAAAATTTGATTCGAAAGTCCCTGATACTATAGAAAATTTGATAATGCTGCCTGGGGTAGCAAGAAAAACTGCAAACGTTGTATTGAGTATCTGGCATGGTAAAAATGAAGGCATTGCAGTTGATACTCATGTGAAAAGAATTAGTAAACGGCTTGGGCTGACAGAAGAAACCGACCCTAAAAAGGTTGAAAAGGATTTATTGAAAAAAATTCCAAAGGAGAAATTAGGAGAATTTAGTTTAAGACTGGTTGAATTTGGGAGAGATACTTGCAAAGCAAAAAAGCCGGATTGTGAAAACTGTGTTTTAAATGACATTTGTCCTGGTGCTTTTAAATTTGGTAAATAAGAAAATGGGCTACGAAATAAACAAAATGACGATTGGAGCCGGGAATCAAGTTCATGGTGTACTTGCGGTAAATAAGCCTTCCGGAATTACCTCGCATGATGTAGTAAATATTGTAAGGAAAAAATATAATACAAGAAAAGTGGGCCATGCTGGAGCTCTGGATCCATTTGCGCGCGGTGTTTTGATTGTTCTAATAGGCAGATATACGAAGCTAAGTGACCAATTGATGGGCGGAGATAAAGAGTACAAATGTAAAATTTTGCTTGGGCTGGAGACTGATACATTAGATACTGAGGGAAAAATAATTAAAAGCCAGGATGTCTCGGCCAAAGAAATTAATGAAAAAATCAGTAATGGAGCTTTAGCTGGAATTGAGAGAGGTTATGATCAACAAGTCCCAGTTTTCAGTTCCGTAAAAGTTGAAGGACAAAAACTGAGAATACTTGCACACAAGTCCGAGCGTTATGAAATTGATGGAGATGCTGTAATTTTTTATATGAATGATGATAGGAAGAAAAGAGTGGTGCTGCCTAGAAAGAAGGTGCAATTTGAGAAGTTTGAAATTGGAGAGAAAAAAGAAATCAGAGCTTCTGAGGTTGAAAGATATTTGAAGGGAAAAAAGAATTTTGATGGGAAAACTCGATTAGTAGAACTTGATTTGACAGTTGGTTGCTCAAAAGGTACGTACATAAGACAGCTTGCCAAAGATATCGGGGAATTGCTTGAAGTACCTGCGATGCTGATCGAACTGGAGAGAAGCAGAGTCGGTCAGATAACTTTGGCAGAATGCATTTCTATCAATGATCTCAAATAGAATATGACTTCAAGGTTTTTTTCCCAAACAACAAAAATATTGATGAACTGCTAAATAAAAATCCTGATGCGCTAATGGCTCTAAGGGTGGTTTGATGCTGCTGTTGACTCTTTTTCCCTATACCAAGTGATAAATCAGTTGAATCTAGTCGATCGTGGAATTGGGGTTTTGATAGTTTGGGGCTGCTGGTTTTTGTCGAAGTGACCCCTTTAATCTGGTTAGTTGATATTTTTGCAGAAGATTTAACCATTTTCGAGCTTGAAGTGGTTGATGGCTTTGACATTCTAACAAATTTTATATCATCTGTACTTCTTGGAACAAGTCGAAGATTTGGCTGACCGTCTTTTGTATCGCCGTATCTAGTCAATACACCTGTAATTTCGGTGTTATCGCCTTTCGATTTTTCTTCTGTAAGAATAAGATGTGACAGTTTCACTTTGATCTGCTCTTCTTTAGTTAAAACTGTAATTGAGGTTGAGCTGTTTTCGACAATTTCCCCGCTTATTTTGATCAGATTCCCGACAAGATCCGGCAATGCATGTTCTGTTTCAAATATTTTTGTATTTGTACTGCTTCCTAGTTTACGTAAACCATTAGACGCTGTCACAAATTCATCCTCGCTGTAGTATGCATTATGACTGCCGCAAATTTCGATCTGCTCGCCGACTTCAATAGTCTCGTTATATCCGGCTGGCAGGGATACCATCAAACCTGAATCGCTGTCCTGAATATAAAATTTACTATCGTATATCGTCCCTGGTTTGGCAATGACTGTACCAGTCAGTGAATAAAATATGTCATCGCTGCTTGCCTCTGTCATTTTGAAACTTTTGATATCTGTATAAATAGATCCAAAAAAGCAATCTTGAGGATTTACGTATATGTTTTCTTCTCCAGGCGTTGGAAGCTTGGTCTGTAGAATTGATTCTTTATAAAGGATATTACTAAGTCCAGCGTTTGTCTTTTGGTAAATAAATTCATGAACAGGTTCAGCATTTGGATTGAGCAAAGCCAGAGTGTCGCCCGAGTTATTTAAGGTTACACTTGTAAGCAGATTCTCTTCAAATGTCAGGTATTCATAAGGTTCGATGATAATACCGGGAAGCTTTGCAGAATTTGATAAGTCTGAAATGATCCAGTTTGTAAGATCTATCTCATCTGAAGAATTATTGAAGATTTCCAACCACTCACTTTCTTGATCCTTTGGAGTCGGATATATTTCACTGATTAGTAATGAGTCGGGATAATCTAATTCATCAATATTGTTTGTCGAGCCAGGTGTCGGGGATTTGTCTGGAATCCAGTTTCCGACTCCATCAGGAATTCTTGCCCAGCTTAATCCTTCGCTAGATATTATGTAACTAAATGAATCGACTAAATTCCCAAGATCATCGTAAAGAGAAACATTTTCATCTGATTGATTTAATGAGAAATTCGGATAAATTAGGAGAAACTCATGAGAGTCTAATTCAATTTCCTCAAAAACGAAAGATTTGGTGCTTGTATCTTTTAACTGCCAATTTTGTAAATTGATAGTTTCTTTAGAATAATTATAAAGTTCGATCCATTCCTTGCCGGTATCAGTTCCTTCGGGATTTGGAAGAATTTCATTGATTGATACTTGAAAGTCTGGCTCTATTGCTTGAATATTTACAAAATACTGCGCTTGTACGGCTTGGACTAAAATGCTTGAAAAGGCAAACAAAAACAAAAGTGATTTTTTCATTACAGAAAAGATAATATCTGTAATTTATAGCAGAAATTTCCTGCCAGAATATGGAAGGATTATGAAGCTATGATGGAAATAGATGGAATTTATCTTAGATGAAGATACATTGTTTTAATTCCTGTGTTGCAATTTTTGTTTTGACAAATAATCGCATAGTTTGCCCCAGCGCCATGGCATGGGTATACACCATGGTACCAAGAACAGGCACCGTCATTCCCATAATAAATCCAGCCAGAATGTGATGCAATGATTGCCGCGCTTCCTCCTGATGAAATGTCAATTGCATTGTGTGTAGGTCTTGAAGGGGTCCTGTATCCGCTTGTAAGCCAATAATTGCCAGACATCGGCCACGTGTTAAGAGTCGGGTTTGATGTCCCGCAGTAGGCATTATATAGCTGTTTTCCTGGAAGTACGGAACAAGGATTATTATAAGTATTATTCATTCTATATTCGAAATGAAGATGATTGCCTGTTGACACACCGGTATTTCCTTCATAGCCAATGATTGTCCCTTCGGCAACATAGTCTCCGCTAGGTATCTGCCCGACTTCGTTGAAAATCTGCTGTTTAAGTAAGTCTAATTGAGCTTGTAATTTCTTTTCCTCATCGCTCATTGTTTCGTATTCAATTGCTAGTGCTGCTGCTGCTGTGTCTGCGCTTCTTTTCATCGATTCAAATTTATTTCTTTTCTGGGCAAGGATTGTCTGATCATTCTCAAGTGCAATTTTTTCCTCTTCCAGTAAGGTCTTGTCTTCTTCTACCTTGATTTTGTCATTTTCCAGCTTTTCTTTATCTTTTTCCAGGTTATCTTTTGCAAGAGCAAGCTTGTCCAGCTTCTCATTTGTATCCTCCTGCATAGCTTCACGGTATAGACCGTCCTTGACAAAGTCACCATTCCCTTCAGAGGCAAACATCATATTGACACTATTGTCCCAGCTTTTAGTTTCCATATACATGTCTGCAAGCCTGGCGTCTGTTTCCTCCTGGAGCTTGGCAATATTTCCCTCAGTTATTTCAATTTGAGTTATGGTGTCTTTAATTTGCTGCTCAAGGAGCTGAATTTGTAAATTGAGTTCATCGATAACAAGCGATTTCTCCTGGACCTGAAGATCCATTTTCTGTATCTCCGAATTAAGAGCATACACTTCTGAGCCGTATTTACTTGAGAGGGCTTTTTGATCTCCTAGCCGTCCATTGAGCTCCTGCTGTTTTTTACGAAGTTCAGCCAATTCTTTTTGAACATTTTCCAGATCCTCCTGTGCACCTGCATAAACAGGTACTATAATTGAAAGAGTAAGGAGAATCACGGTGAAAGCAATGACGATTGTCTTTGTATATTTTTTGGTCAGTGCAAAGTAGTTCATTACAAATTTATTATAGAGTAATTCCCTGTTCGTTTGCAAATTTAGTTATCAATTTCGCGATTTTGGGGGCTTGGGTGTGTATGAAATAATGGCCATCATTTAAATGGGTAATTTGCAAGTGTTTAATAAGATCAAGATTTCGCATTTGAATTTGTTTTGGAATCAAAGTATCAAAGTCTCCGATCATTGCTAGCATTGGGATTTCACTTTTACTGAGATCATCTTTAACCTCAATCTTTCTGAAGATTTTCGCAATTCGCAAATAGCTGGACAGATATTTTAGAGACCCATAGCTGAATGGACGAAACTCAATTTTTTTGTTGTTAGCTTTTAGCCACTGATTCAATTTCCTTCTTTCTCTCATACCTCTTATAAAAGGACTAATCAAGTTTTTATTTTGAATAGTAAATGGATTTGCTGCAATCAGTGCCCTGATATACAAATCGTTTGGATAGCAAAGTTCAAATGCATAAGCTGTCCCAATTGAATGAGAAAAAATTATTAATTCTTTCAAATTCAAGGATTTAATGTGCTTTCTGATTATTTCAACATCAGCTTCAAGTGTTGCTTCTTTGGGCTTTGAAGTTCCTCCAAAGCCTGGATATGAAATTTTAATAATCTGGAAATCTTTTTCGAGTTCTTTGATAAGAAGGGAATATGATTTTTCTCCAGTATCTCCGATGCCACCAAGAATTATTAGAGGGAATTTGGACATTAATTGCTACTTAATATACCTCAAAATTGCAATGAAGCTTGTAATTGTGCCGAGAATTGCTCCAAGAACAAGTGTTGAAAGGAAAATTAGTGTGATGTTCATAATACTAGCATCAGGCCATGCAAGCTGTCCGAAAAGGTTGTTCAAGAAAACCATTGTGGGAGATGTCATCGCTGTGTAATAAACAATCAGTGAAAAGAACAGAATAATCATATTTGAGATAAATGCACCGACAATACCATAATAAGTCCCTTCAAGTACGAACGGTGCTCTGATAAACCAGAGGCTTCCTCCAACTAGCTGCATAATGCCGATTTCTTCTGAGCGGTTGAAGGTCCTGAATTCAACAGTAAAAAAGGTAAATAGAAAAATGACAATCAGTAAAAGCCCCATGATAAATGCCCCCCCAAATCTAAGCCAGCCGAATACGTCTTTGATATTGTTTATCGTATCTTCGCTGTATCTGACTCTGAAAATATCTTCGTTTGTTTCCTGCTCAGTATTTACAAGATCAATTATTTCAGCTGCGTCTTCAACGCTGTTCAGGCGAATTGCCAGACTCGCCGGGAGAGTCCTGTCTTTTATAGCTTCTGCTGCTAAAGGATTGGTGTTTTTTTGTGAGTCGTAAAATTCCTGAACTGCCTGTGCTTCTGATGTATATTCAATATAATCCACGTTAGAATTTTCTTCCCATTTATTACGAAGCTTTGTAATGTTGTCTTCTTCTACCCCGGTATTAAAAAAAACGTAAATATGAGGCTTATTCTCGATATATTTTAAAAACAAATTCGATGTGTAGGCTAGGAATCCAAAAATTGAAATAACTAAAAAAGCTAAGGTCATAACAAGCATTGAAGTATAGGCCAGCCAGCCGCTTCTTTTTATTTGTTTGGCTGTATTGGATAGTACTCGCTTTGTGGTTGTAAGATTCATAAATTTATCTTAAGAAATTACTTCTTTCAGCTTTTTTAAATCCTTGGGTGATAGATCATCAATTTTACTTATTTTTTTGTATCCGGCTTTCTTTATTGAATCCAGTGTATCATATCCAAATGCCTTGAGAATACTTATAAGTTTTGGTGAGAAGCCTTGAGATTTAATATCACCGCTATTTTTTTTCTTTTCTTCCTGGCTATCCTTGAGTATTTTCTCTTTATGCGCTTTCTGCTTCTTATCAACCTCATCCATTTTGTCTTTTATGTTTTTTTCAAAGTCTTCCTTTGTGACTTCTTTTTCCTTCCGTCTGTCTGTGAGGGTTATTTCGGGTTGCTTTTCAGGCTCGACTTGTTTACTAGGGGCCTTAGATTTCTCCTCCGGTACAACTATCTCTTTTGGTGTTTCAACTTTATTTTCTTTCTCTTTTTCCTTTTGCTTTCCCTTCTCCTTCTTCTTAATTTCTTCTTTCTTTTGTTCCTTTTTAGCGGAGACTTTGATTTTTTCAATTTCTATCTCGTCATTTTTATATGTACCCTTCAATGCATCTTTTTTAATTTTCCCGTCCTTTAGAGTAATAACCCTTTTCCCCAGTGTGTCGACGATCTCTGAACCATGAGTAGACATCAAGACTGTTGTTCCCCAGTTGTTAATTTTACTTAGGATCTGGACAATATCCCAGGACGACTCAGGATCTAGATTGCCTGTAGGCTCATCGGCAATTAAGAGTTTTGGGTTATTTGAAAGGGCACGAGCGATTGCAACTCTCTGCTTTTCACCGCCAGAAAGCTGTGCTGGGAATGCGTTCCATCTGTGAGAAAGGCCCACAATATCAAGTACATAGGGAACCGTTTCTTCAATATCTTTAGCGTTTTGTCCGGCAGCCTCCATCGCAAAAGCAATGTTTTCGTAGGCGTTCTTATCATTGATCAGTTTATAGTCTTGAAATATTACTCCGATTTTTCTTCTAAGCTCATATACCTCATTTCTTTTGTATTTTGTAATATCTTTGTCATCAAAGTAAATCCGCCCTTCGGTCGGCTTTTCTTCTCTAATAAGATGCCTGATGATTGTAGTTTTGCCCGATCCGGAAGGACCGATTAGAAATAAGAACTCCCCCTCTTCAACTTCGAAATTAATATCATCCAATGCAAGGAAATCGTTATCATACAATTTTGAAACTGATAGAAATTGAATCAACATTGTTGATCTAAAAATTTGTCGGAATTAGTATAACAGTATAATGGCGTAAGAGTCTAGAAACTATTCCAGGATCAGTATCTGCCCGGGAATAATCAGTGCTTGAGAACCATTTGGCAAGTAGCCGATATCGCTTCTGTTTAATTCGAGAATTTTGTGCCAGTCAAATCCGGTTCCGTAATACGCCTCTGAAATTTCCCAAAGTGTATCGCCTCTTTGAACAGTATATGTTTTTGTCTGGATATCTTTTGGCTCGTAGTTTGTAGCAATCCATCTGCCAAGTTCAATCATTAAATTCTGATTAGCAGAGGATTTCTCAATAGCATTTTTGTTTAGAGCTGCTTCATTCTCGTCGTAGTTTCCATCTGATGGGACGTTCCCACCCTCTGCTTCGGTTTGTTCCTCAGTTGTTTGGTCTGTTGATTCTTCTTCCGGCTGTTGTACCTCATTATCAGAATTCTGACTATCTTCTGGATCTTGCGCATCTTGTGAGTCTTCTGCATCTTCTGCATCTTCTGCATCTTGTGCAACCTCGTCTTCTTTGTTGTTGTCAATTTCTCTGCTGATAAGTACATAGCCGATAACAAAGACATTTAATAATATTATAAGGCCTAGAATTAATAAAACTAATCGTCTGGACATTGCTGCTGTATAAAATATAAATAAACCGGGGCAGGGATATGAAAATCATATTAGACTGAAAAAGAAAACTTTGCAAGAGGAAAGTTATAATTTTATTGTTGCTTCGACAAATTTACTAAGATCGCCGTCAAGAACTGTTTCTGGGTGGTCTGTTTCTACTCCAGTGCGCAGATCCTTGACAAGTTTATATGGATGAAGCACATAATTCCTGATTTGATTTCCCCAGCCCGCGATCTTATGTTCGCCTTTTAGTTCGCTTGTTTCTTTAGCTTGTTTATCTAGCTCGATTTGTAATAATTTCCCTCGAAGAAGCTGCATCGCAGCATTTCTGTTTTTCAGCTGGCTCCTTTCTGTGGAACAGTGTACCTGAATACCTGTCGGTTTGTGAACGATTCTTGCTGCTGTGCTGACTTTGTTTACATTTTGTCCGCCGGCGCCGCCCGACCTGACTGCAGTAAATTCAATATCCTCATCTTTAAGATTAACCTCAAGATTGTCTTCAATTATCGGCATAACCTCTACACCTGCAAAAGAAGTTTGTCTTAGTCCCTGGGCATTAAAAGGTGAAACACGGACAAGTCTGTGAGTGCCGTGTTCTCCTTTTAGATAACCATAGGCATTCTTGCCCTCAACCTGAATAGAAACAGTATTTATACCAACTTCATTGCCGCTGATTATATTTATTACCTCATATTTCCATCCTTGTGACTCGAAAAAACGAAGATACATTCTCATTAACATTTCTGACCAATCATTCGCCTCTGTGCCTCCTTGACCAGCATGGATTGAAAGAATAGCGCCGTAGCTATCATACTTGCCTGACAAATATGTCTCGAGTTCGATTTTATCTAGAAGTACTTCGATCTCAGAGGACAAATTTTTGATGTCCTGATCAAGTCCTTCTCCCCCTTCCTCTAAAAGTTCCTGATATGCCTCGAGATCATTTATTTTGCTTTGAATAAGAGAAATTTTCTCGAGAGTGTCTTTGATATCAGAAATCTTCTGCATAGTTTTTTGCGCCTTATCCTGGTCATTCCAGAATTCCGGTAATTGGGAGGTCTGCTCAAGTTCTTTTAGTTTGGTCTCTTTTTTCTCAAGATCAAGATTTGTTTTGATTTCGGCTATTCTTTTTTGGAATTTAGGGATTTGTGCTTTCACGGGTGCATTTTAGCAGATTATTTATGAGTTTGCCCGATATTTTCTCTGGATAGTTTTACTTCGTAGATTACATCGCGAAGAAGTATAACGCTCAAAAATAATGTTGCAATTATTCCAATTACTGGTACCCAGCTTTCAGTCTTGTTATTCAGGGCATTGATGAGGATGGTGAAATTTGTGACCCAGACGAATATCAGCCAGACTGTTGCTTTCCTATAAACTTCATATGAGCTTGAAACTATTCCAAGAAGACCGTTTATTGCGAGTCTTGAAAGCATTTTGGGGTCAATATGGCTGGCATGAAAAAAAGTCGCTCTGATTATATAGAAACTTAAACCAGCCAGCATAATAAAAAGCAGCAGTAGGTCAGAATTTGTTGAAACAAGAGCAACATCACTTGAGTACAATACCGGCCTAGTTGAAAAAAAACTGTTTGGCGAATTTTCAACGCCCCATTCCAGAGCAAAAAGCTCAACTGTAATGTATAAGCCTATAAACTTTGCTGCTATCATCAAAGCAGCTGGAAAAATAGATGCGTCTAAAATTTCAAGTAATGATTTAGTCATGGGATCAGGCAGATTTAAGTAACTCTTTGGATAATTGTAGACTAAAAGTTGTGGCGTGTCACCTAAGGAAAATTTATTTTGTTTCTTTTGCTGCTTTTAGTTTTGCAGCAAGCCTTGCTTTAAGTCTTGCAGCCTTATTTTGGTGAATAGTATTGTTTTTGGCTGTCTTATCAATTGCTTTGTAGGCTGTTGGTAATTGTTTCTCTGCTTCCTTTAATTCCCCTTTGTTAAGAAGATCCAGAATAGTTTTTCTGGCTTTTTTGTATGCGTCGATTTTAACCAAATTGATCACTCTTTTCCTTTTTTGAACACGTACCGCCTTCTTTGATGATTTTAGATTTGCCATTTATATGTTAATAATCTCAAAAATACGAAATGAATTGTAGCAAATTAGTTCCATTTTGTCATTAAGTTTGCTATATTTAGCAGTATTTACTCATATTAAATGCAAATTATGGAAGCAAAAGTAACAAAATTTGAAGTTTCCACGAGAACGCTTTTCAAAATTGCCTTTTTTTTGATTGCGATATTTTTTGCATGGCAGCTTCGTGGTGTGTTCTTCATGTTGTTTTTTGCATTTATTTTATACTCTGCATTCGACCCGGTTGTAGATAGATTTACCAAGCTTGGAGTTCCCAGATCTGTGGCAATTTTGACTATCTATATTGTATTCCTTGTCGTACTTTCGTTTATTTTAGCTGTCGGGGTTAGTGCGATGATAGATCAGTATAATAATTTGACTGGTGATTTTGATAAGATATTGGATTCTTTTCTGCTAAAAGTTGAAGAGCTTTTCCCTTGGCTCCAAGATCAAATTGATAGAAATAAAATTGTAGAAGATTTGTCATTGAGTCAAAATTTGACCAATACAGAGTTTACGAGTGGAATAATATCAAACGCTTTTGGAATTTTGAGTTCGGTCACTACAATTATTCTGAGTGTTTTTGTTGTTTTAATGGTGAGTATTTATATGCTTGATAGGCAGGAGAAATTTTATCAGCCGATTATAGATTATCTGCCAAAGAAGGATCAGGCCAGAGCAATGAAACTTATGAAAAAAATTGAAACCGGTCTTGGCTCCTGGTTCGTAGGTGAGCTGCTGCTAATGATTGCAATTGGGATTGTCACCTGGGTGGTTATAATGCTTCCGGGTATGTTTTTCAGCAGTTACACTCTAGATCAGTACGCCCTGCCTATTGCTTTGATTGCCGGATTGTTAGAAGCTGTCCCGAATATAGGGCCTACAATAACTTCAATGATTGCTGTAGTGATCGCAATTGGCAGTGCAAGCCTTGGCGGCGGGGATACAACGACTGTTATGGCTTTGCAATCTATATACGTTGTTGCTTCTGGTTTCTTGATTCAAAACCTTGAAGCAGTATTTCTTGTACCGAAAGTAATGAAAAGAGCTGTGGGGGTTGATCCAATCGTAACAATTCTAGGAATTATTGCTGCATTCGGGATGTTCGGAATACTTGGAGCATTGCTTGTAATTCCGATGGTCGCGACTGTTCAAATAGCATTTAATTTTTTCCGGGAGGAAGGTGTTATTTAAGAGTCCCAAGTAAATCACGTAGTTTTGCAGCTTTCTCAAATTCAAGTGAGTCGGCATAAATCTGCATTTGAATTTCAATTTCCTGGGTAAGGGCTTTTCTCTCGTTTTTCTTCATGAGCTTCCAGCTTTGCGCTTCCTTGAATAGATCTTTGCCGACTTTATCAAGTTTAGTTTTGTCGCTGTCATCTTCTTTCGCTCGTTCAAGACTAGATTTGACAGCTTTTTGGATTGACAATGGGGTAATACCGTGGAGTTCGTTGTATTCATTTTGTACTTTTCTACGACGCCTTGTTTCATCTATTGCTCGTTTCATAGATCCGGTAATTTTGTCTGCGTACATAATGACACGCCCTTCAACATGTCTTGCTGCCCTTCCGATTGTCTGAACAAGGCTGACTTCACTTCTTAGGAAGCCCTCTTTGTCGGCGTCCATAATCGCCACAAGAGACACTTCAGGAAGATCTAGTCCTTCTCTTAGCAGATTTATGCCTACTACTACATCTACATGGCCCAGGCGTAATTTCTGCAGAATCTCGACTCTTTCAATTGCATCTAGATCGGAATGTAAATATTGAACTTTTAGGCCAATTTCGTTTAGATACTCTGATAAATTTTCTGACATTCTTTTCGTGAGGGTTGTGACCAGGACTCTCTGGCCTTTTTCAATGGTCGCTCTGATTTCTTTGATCAAATTGTCGACTTGGTTTTCCTTGAAATCTTCTTCTTTGAGAATTGGCATGTCATTGTATTTGTGCCTTTTAATGTCAATTTTAAGTGCGTTGAGTTTTTTTGCCTCAGTTGGTCGTATTTCAACAACTGGATCAAGCAATCCTGTGGGTCTGATAAGCTGCTCCACGATGCATTTTTTGCTTAGTTTTAGCTCGTAATCTTGGGGAGTGGCACTGACATATATAGTTTGATCAAGTTTATCATTGAACTCGTGAAATTTTAAAGGACGGTTATCTTTGGCAGCCTGCATTCTAAAACCATAGTCAACCAGCATTTGTTTTCTGGCTTGATCTCCGTTGTACATGCCCCTGACCTGGGAAACTGTCATGTGCGACTCATCAATGAACATCAGCCAGTCTTCCGGCATGTAATCAAGCAGGGTTGAACCAGGTGTTCTAGGCCGCCTATTGTCAAAGTATCTGGAATAATTTTCAATACCTGAGCAATAGCCCGTCTCTGTGAGCATTTCAATGTCATATTCTGTCCTTTGTCTAAGTCTTTGCGCTTCAATTTCTTTTCCTTTTTTCATAAATAATTCCACCTCTTTATCAAGGTCTTCACGCATCTGCTTGACTACTCGTGGAATTTTTTCATATGGGGTGACGAATTGCTTCGCCGGAAAAATTTGTACTTTGTCTCTCCTTTCAAGAATTTCGCCTGTTATAGGATTAAATATCTTGATTCCTTCTATTTCATCACCAAAAAATTCTATCCTGATTGCTGATTCTTCGCTTGCGATATTGATATCGATGGTATCGCCTCTTGTTCTGTAGTAACCGCTGTGAAAGTCATATTCATTTCTTTCGTATTGCATATCAGTTAAACGCATCTGCAGTTTATCCTGAGGAAATTTCTCCCCGGTTTTAAGTTCAACGCTTAATTGTCTGTAGTCTTCTGGGTCTCCGATTCCATATATGCAGGAAACTGAAGCGACGATTATCACGTCTTTTCTTGTTAGAAGTGCTTGCATTGCAGAATTCCTGTAGCGTTCGATGTTTTCGTTTATACTGGTCTCCTTTTCGATGTAGAGATCTCTTCTTGGGATATATGCTTCCGGCTGGTAATAGTCGTAATATGAAATGAAATACTCAACGGCATTATTCGGAAAAAATTCTCTAAATTCGTTGAAAAGCTGCGCTGCAAGAGTTTTATTGTGTGCAAGAACTAATGCTGGTTTATTGCTATTTGCAATAACATTTGCCATCGTAAAAGTTTTCCCGGATCCTGTGACTCCGAGCAAGGTCTGATGTTTCGCACCGGATTTTAGATTTGCTGTAAGTTTCTCAATTGCCTGTTTTTGATCTCCAGCGGGTTTAAGTTTTGTTTTTAGCTGAAAAAGTGACATTACGGGTCATTTTAGCATAATTATTTCTTGTGGGTTCCAGGGTTAGGTAAGGTGATCTATTATGGGTCGCTTATATCAATGTACGTACGGATGTACGAATAAGAGAGTAAATAGACTACAGGAGAGTGTATAACAAGGAATGTGATGTACGTAAGTATGTACGTGTAAAATAGTGATAAGATAAAGTATGTTGTTTAGTATACGTAAGAATTCAATATGAAAATACTCTTTCTTGCTGGCAGTAAAAACAAAGACACAGAATTAAAAACTACTAAAATATATAATAGTATTATTAAATACCTTTTTGGAGTAAAAGAATTGGACGTTTGCACAAATATTAAATCAGATTTTATTGATCCAATAAAAAAGCAATCCATAGAATACGAAATAAAAATTTCGGATGCGGTAATTGTTGAAGCAACAATCCCAAGTTTTGAATTAGGAGCATATGCTTTAAAATGTATAGAAAAACGAAAGCCAATACTAATACTATCTCAAATAGAAGATTATAAAAATCTATCTGATAGCCGCTATTTTCGCGTATGTAAATATAAAACGTTACTTGAACTTCCAAATAAAATTACGTATTTCCTACAATTTGCACAAAATCAATCCATCTCCCAAAGACTTAATTTGCGTATTTCACATGAGCAACGAGAACATTTAGAACGAATGGCAGAAGCCAAAAAATCAAATATCTCAAACTATTTAAGAGATTTAATTGAGAAGGATATTATTTCTAATTAAATTTGCGTAGTAGTGCAAATTGTGAATAGTTGCAAGCCTATATCCTGCGGGTTCATTGATTCTTATTAGATGCCTTAGGTAGGCTCGGCTGACAGTTCTGCAGGCTTCGCAGTCACAGTGCTTGTCTATTGGTCCTTCATCAAATTTATATCTGTCAGATTTGAGATGCAGCACGTCATACGTCTTAAAGTTTTTATCTCCCTGCCCTTTTGTAACATAAAGAAACCCGTGGCGTGCGTTTCTGGTTGGAAGTACTGTATCAAAAATATCCCAGCCGTTATTCACGCAAAACTCTATGTCATCAGGTGTTCCGACACCCATGGCATAGCGGATCTTATCTTCCGGAATCAGCATAGCAACCTTAGCAAGAAGTTCATGGTGAAAGCCTTTTGACGCATTATTTTTCCAGGATTTTGAATTGTGCAGGGGCATCCCCCCAAAATTGTACATATCAAAACCGATCTCAATTAGCTCCTGAGCACTTTGCTTTCTTAGATTAAAATCATTTCCGCCTTGAATGACAGCGCCAAGTAGTGGTCTTGTAATTTTTGGATCGTTGAAGTCTTTCTTAGTTAGATTGTGCAATTCAAGAAATTTATCTTTTGATCTTCTAGCCCAGTCAGTATTTCTTTTTAGAGAATTTTTAAGTACGGATCTTGGCGCGTCCCTGATGGTTGGCTCATCCAATGCAGTCACAATATCCGCACCAAGATTAAACTGGATAATCTGCGAAATCTCCGGACTTAGGAATTTAGTCTGACCGGTATCCGGGTTTACAAAACTGCAGCCGGCGCTTGTGATTTTATTTAACTTTTTATCTCTTGCGTTATGAATCAGCGAGAATACTTGAAAGCCTCCGCTGTCGCTAAGTATCGGCCTGTCCCAGCCGAAGAATTTATGAATTCCTCCAAATTCGCGAATATATTCACTCCCAATTTTATTTTCAATATGCAGTGTTGTTGTGACAATTTCTTTTACATCTGCCGTTTTTGCGTCATTGAAGCTGATTGATCTTATAGAACCATAAGTTGCATCCGGCATAAACGCTGGAGTTTTTATAATTCCATTTTTTGTTTTTATTTCCTTTTTTCGCATAGGTTGATTATAATGCGAATATGCTTGTTTTCAAAGTTTTATTATTAAAAAATATAGTCTGGGTTCTTCGTTTATTCAGACGTAAATCTGGAACTGCACTTCCAGGGCTTCTAGCTGAAAAATATGCACCTGAGCTGTTCGAGCATTTTGCAAGGCAGATAAATCGGGTGATATTAATAACTGGAACGAATGGGAAAACCACTACTAGAAATCTTCTCTCATCTATTCTAAACAAAGCTGGGATCGAACATTTGTCAAATAAGGAAGGCTCAAATATGAAACGTGGCCTTCTCTCAACTTTTTTAAAAAACTCCTCAATATCTGGAAAATTGAAACAAAAAACTGCAATATTTGAGGTTGAAGAAGCGACCCTGCCACGGATTATTGAGTATTTGAGGCCGGAAATCTTGATTGTGACAAATCTTTTCCGCGATCAGCTTGACGCTTATGGCGAAGTGAATACAACTCAGGGATATATTAAAGAAGCGATTGCCCAATCGCCGCAATCTAGGCTTATTTTGAATGCTGATGATCCGCTTGTAAGAGAGCTGGGAATTGATAAGAAAGAAGAAATGGTAAGCTATTATTCAATTGAATCCAGCGCAAGAAAGAAATTTAACTATGAAGGAGACGAATCGAAAATTGGGCAGATTGCACAAGCGATAGTTGCAAAAGATATCGAAATTACAAAGGATCTTCATACCAGATTTCAGATAAATCTTATAAATTATGAGTTGAAGATCCCTGGGATATTTCATGTTTATAATGCGGTTGCTGCAATTATTGCTGCTAAGCAAATGAATGTTTCTCAAAAGGCAGTCCAGGATGCGTTTAAATCTTTTAAGCCGGCATTTGGACGCGGCGAGGAATTGAAATTTGGTGATTTAAATTTCAAAATTCTGCTTATCAAAAACCCGGCTGGGTTTAGCTTGACACTGGATATGCTTTCAAATGTTGAAAACCCAAGTATCCTTTTGATTTTAAATGATCGAATTGCCGATGGACGAGATGTTTCATGGATATGGGACGCTGAAGTCGAAAAACTGGCAAAAATTAAACCCGGAAATGTGTTTATTTCTGGAACAAGGGCTGATGATATGGCGCTGAGAGTTAGATATTGCGAGAATTTGGAAAAAAAGAAAATTAGGACCGTAATAGAAAAAGACTTAAAGAAAATGGTCGAAATTATACAAAATGAGATTGAAAAAGGAGAAACTGTATTTGTTTTGCCTACTTATACGTCAATGAATGAATTTAGAAAAGTTCTGGGTAAGAAGTTCTAATTAGTTAAAATATTGCTTTGATGGATTTGAGAATAACACATTTGTATCCTGAAGAGATGAATCTTTATGGTGATCTTGGAAATGTAATTGTGTTAAGGAGGCGTGCTGAAGCCAGGGATATTAAAGTCAAAATTAAGAGCGTCAAAGTTGGTGACAAGCTGAAGCCAAATGAAACTGATATATATTTCTTTGGTGGCGGGCAGGACAGACAGCAGGCGGATATTGCACCTGACTTGATTGAGAAAAAGAAAGATGCACTCCTTAAAGATTTAAGAACCGGTACTGTGGCTCTTTGCATCTGCGGTGGCTATCAATTGCTGGGCAAATATTATTTAACTGGGGAGAGTAGAAAAGCTGAAGGAGTTGGATTTTTCCCCATTGAAACTGTTGCTCCCGGTCCAAATGTTCAGCAGAGATGTATTGGAAATATTTCGACTAGAATTATTCATGAGAAGACAAAAGAAGAGATTGGGAAATATTACACTTATGGTGGTGTGAAGGGGAAAAACTTGTTTACTCTTGTTGGTTTTGAAAACCATGCTGGTAGGACTAGGATTGTTGGAAAAGATGAAATGAAGTTAGCTAAAGTTATAAAGGGAATTGGAGATAATGAGGATAGAATTTCTGATGGGTTAAGATATAAAAATGCATTTGGAACGTACCTGCATGGAAGCTTCTTGCCAAAAAATCCACACATAGCTGATCTGCTAATATCGCTGGCAATGAAAAATAAGTACGGCAGAAAATTCGGGCAATTGGAAACACTAGATGACAGCCTCGAATGGCAGGCGCATGAAAATGCGTTGTGATAGTTTAGGATATTTATACCTATTATTCCCCTGGTTGAGTTGGTTCATCCCATGAAGGTGTTCTTGCTTCGAGAATATTTATACCTTGGTCTTCAACATAACCTGATGCTGGACAACCATAACTTTCTGCATAATCAGCAGTTGTACTAGCTAGCATATTAATCGACATTCTCCTTGCTCCAGCTGCTCCTAATGCCTTTATAAGAGTTCCGGCTGTTCTATTGTCTTCCCGAGTGAGGCTAGAAAGAGGGAGGGTTTGTAGTCCATGTAGTAATGTACAACCACCACAATTTTCTCCAGCCCTTTATCTTCGCGCTACATGGATGAAAAGCTGGCGCTCCACATTCTATTCCTGGTGAGGTCATTCCCATTTCTTTCTTTTAGTAATGTATAAAAATTAACTAGTTCTGTCGTCTACCAATTCTTCAATTGCTATCAAAATGTTCGGGTTTCGACATCCGTGTACTTGAACAAATTCATGGTTTAGAGCCTGTCTCAATCCTTGACGGTGTGCTTCAAGAGGTACACCTTTCTCGCGAGGGTCTGGATAGAAAACTGCACTATACCCCCTCAATAGCCCACAATGTTCTGGCCCTGGGATTTCTCCATCCTGAGCTGGATTAACTTTTGATCTAAAAGCACAATTTGCTGGACAGGAAGCTTCTGGTAAACACATTCTACAATTTTAATAAAGTTCTGAATTATATATTAAAGAAATATCCAAAATCAAGCGATAGGTTGATTAATGTATATTATCCGTTATAATGAACTTGATGGAGACTCATAATTTCAAAAAACAATTTGGGCAGAATTTCCTGAAGAATATAGATGCCGTTTTATCTAGTATAGAAGCTTTGGAAATTGTTCCCGGTGATCATATTATAGAAGTAGGCCCTGGAGATGGGAGATTGACTGAGTATTTGATAAATGAACCAATCGAGCTGCGGGCAATTGAAATTGATAATGATCTGATCCCAGTCCTCCAGACTAAATTCGGTGAGTATGCTAATTTCAAACTAATTCATAAAGACATACTTGAGATAACCAGTGAAGAATTATCCGGTAAAGATCACTACAAAGTCACCGGCAATCTTCCTTACAATATCTCAAAGCCAATTATCAAAAAATTTATTGAGCTGGAAAACAAACCCGATATTATGGTGTTTACACTTCAAAAGGAGGTGGCTCAAGACTATGCTGCAGAAGCGCCAAAATCATGCTTTCTTGCAAATTTTGTACGAGTATTTTACAACGTTGAATATTTAAGAACGATTCCAAAAGAAAATTTCTTTCCAATGCCAAAAGTAGATGGCGGAGTTATCAAACTTACAAAGAAGGAGCACTCTGAAATAGACAAAAAGGATTACAAGGCTTTTGTGAAGTTTTTGAAAAACTGCTTTAGGTCACCGAGAAAGCAGATGAAGGGAGTATTGAGGGGAATTTATAAAGAAGCTGATTGGGAGAATATATTCAAGAAATCTGAAATAAAATTGGCGGCGCGAGCCTCGGAATTGGAATTTAATGAATTTGTAAAATTATTTAGTGTTTATAGTTAATCATTAGAAGAATCGCTCCTGGAAGAAAGAAAACTCCGCCAGAAACTGCCATTGCAAAGATATGATTGCTGCCAGCCGTCAGTGCGGCAAAGATTGCCAAAAATATTCCAGCTAGAATTAGAAGCATGCTTCCAAGGCGTCATTGCGAAACGTGTAGATAGTGCTGCTAAGAGCAAATATCATCAGAATACCAAGAATAATCCCTTCTAGTTCAGAACCTTCAACTGCGTATGGATCACCTCCAATTGCATAACCTAGAAGCATAAATCCCCAGAAGCAGGACACTACGATGAGCCAGGCCTTTGTTAGAAGTCTGAGAATATTGTTTGAACTAGATTTTTTCATTATCAGAATAAATAATGATTAGTATTTCTATTTTATATTATTAGAATTTCCAACGCTATATTTTTTCAAAAAGCGCAATGCCTGATCGGTTGGGGAAATAGTTTTTTCCAGGGTTTTTTTTGCATATGGGACTCCATAGAGAATTTTTAAGCGCATTTCAGTACCCGGGCTGTCTTTAATAATCTGCTTGATCTGTGCTAGTTCTTCCTTGTCCTTTACACCGGTAATATCAATTGTCATCTCATCCTCATCAGGAAGCATTTCTGCAGGAGCAATGTCATCTATTATCAAACTAAAAGTTTCATCTCTAAAACTGATTGAACTTGTCAGAACAACGGGAAGATTTTCAACTAAAGCATCTCGTACTCTTTCGTAGGTGCTTGGAAAGACAACGCCATCAACCTTGTCGTCCCCATCGTCAAGCTGCAGGAAGGCCATTGGTTTATTATCTTTTTTTGTATAAATTACTTTTTTTTCGGAAATAATTGAAAGTACCATTGCCTTGTCTCTCTCTCTAAGCAAGGAAGCATCTGAAATCGATAAAATTCTGCCATTTACAAGTAATTTCCTAAATCTTGTTAGCGGGTGCTGGCTCAAAAATGTCCCGAGGAGTTCTTTTTCCCAGGCAATTTTCTGCTGGTCGTCTTCTGGAGTGATGTCTGGTAATTGAGTTGTAGTTTTTTCTATTTCAGAAGCATCAAGCCCTCCAAATAAGCTGTCCTGTCCGCCCTTCCGTTTTTCCTCGTGAGAGGAAACTCTATCAAAAATCTGCGGCATTGTGACTAGTAATTGATTCCTATTACCCCAGCCTTCAAGAGCGCCAACCTGGATTAAAAGTTCGAGGACTTTTTTTGTCAGCTTGGAAGGTCCGACTCGCTCGATCAGATCATCTAGTGAAATAAAATCTCCGTTCTCTTCCCTTTCTTCTACGATATTAGCTACAATTTTGTTACTGACTCCCTTTATTGCGCCAAGTCCAAAACGGATTCTTTCCTTCCCGTCCTTAAATTTTTTGCCAGGTTCAATTTTAAAATCTACAAAACTTTCGTTGACATGCGGAGGGAGAACGTCAATGCCCATTTCACGCGCTTCTTTCAAGTCCCTGGTAATTTTATCTGATGTTCCAAGATCTGTTTCCATAAGTCCCGCTAAAAATTGAATCGGATAATTAGCTTTGAGATAGGCTGTTTGATAAGCGATTACAGAATAGCAGGCACTATGTGATTTGTTGAATCCATAATCGGCAAAAGGTTCGAGGTAGGCGAATATATCCTCTGCCGTTTTTTTTGTATAGCCGTTTTTTTGTGCCTTTTCTATAAATTTTTCTTTTTCGACCTTCATAAGTTCCGGAATTTTTTTCCCCATAGCACGTCTTAGCATATCTGCTTCCCCAAGTGAATGTCCGGCAATTTTAACCGCAATGTTTATTACCTGCTCTTGATAAATCGCATAGCCATAGGTTGTATTTAATATCGGCTCGAGATCTGGATGAAGGTATTCAACCTTTTCCCTGCCAAATTTACGCTCAATATAGCTTGGAATATATTTCATTGGACCGGGGCGATAAGCAGCATTCAAAAAGATCAGGTCATCTACTGATTCCGGCTTCAAGTCTTTCAAATATTTTTTCATTCCATCGGACTCAAACTGAAAAACCCCTGTTGTGTTGCCCTCTTGAAAAAGTTCAAATGTCTTTTTATCATCCATCGGGATTGCGTCAATATCAATTTCTTTATTCTGGGTATATTTAATTTGTTTTATCGAATTTTGAATAATAGTAAGATTTGATAAGCCAAGAAAATCAAATTTCATAAGACCCAGGTATTCAAGCGGGCCACCTTCAAACTGAGTCATCAGCCGATTCCCTCCTTTGCCTTCCTTTTGAACAGGGACGTAATCTGTTATTTCTGTCGGGGTTACAAGATAACCGCAAGCATGAGTAGATGTGTGTCTCGCAATATTTTCCAGTTTTCTTACATAGCCTGCAAGCTCCTGGAGTTTTGAGTCTGACTCAATTATCTGCTTAAATTCAGGGACTTCGGCCATCATTTTGTCTATTGAGTGAACTCTTCCGAATTTAACAATGACCATCTTTGAAAGCTTATCTGCAATGCTTAAATCTATTCCCATCACTCTGGCAACATCACGAATGGCTGCTTTTGTTTTTAATCTCCCAAAAGTCCCGATAAACGCTGTATTATCATGCCCATAGCGATCATTCATATACTCAAATAATTCGTCTCTTCTATCATCTTGAAAATCAATGTCAAAATCTGGAGGAGATGGTCTTTCAGGATTGAGAAATCTTTCAAAAATCAGATCGTATTTATATGGATCTATATTTGTAATTTTTAGTGAATATGCAGCGACACTACCAGCTCCGCTGCCTCTGCCTGGACCTACAAGGATTCCCTGGTCCCTTGCCCATCTGCAATAATCTTCAACGACTAGAAAATAGTCGTCGTAACCTTTATTGTGAATTATTTCGAGCTCATAATTAATTCTTTCTTTGATTTTTTTGTCTAATTTGCCATAACGCTCCTTCGCACCTAAAAGAGTTTTTTCAAATAAATAATTTTTTGTCGTTTTGCCTTTTGGAATGTCTTTAAATTCTGGCTGGATTCTTTCGAAACCTATTTTGTATTCTTCTACACTATCTGCAACTTTCATTGTGTTCTCAATTGCTTCAGGAAGATCGTTGAATTTTTTCTGCATTTCTTCAGGTGTTTTGACCCAAAATTCTCTTGAGACGTATTGACGCCTATTTGGATCATTCAATTTTGTCCCGTCACTTATGCACCATGCAATTTCCTGAATCTTATAATCCTCAGGTTCGATGTAATGAGCATCAACTGTAGCTACTATTGGAATGTTGTGCTTCTCGGCTATTTCTATTCGTTTAGGGTTCTGATCGTCATTTGGTTTATAGTTGAAGCGCATTAGTTCGACATACACATCATCAAAATTGCTTTTTAAAAAGCTGACCCACTCATTTGCCTTTTTCTCATTTCCTTGCAGTAGTGCCTGATTCATTGGACTTCCCATGCAGCCGGTCATTGCTATTATTCCTTCTGAGTATTTTTCTAAAAGCTCTTTATCAATTCTTGGTTTATAATAGAAGCCTTCACTTTGTGCGAGTGAAGCGAGTTTGACCAGATTGTGATAGCCGGTTTTATTTTTTGCAAGCAATGTCGTGTGGTAGCGTTTATTGTCTATACCTGGCTGTTTATCAAATCTCGTTCGTTCAGCAATATAGACCTCGCAGCCTATGATCGGCTTTATTCCATTTGCATGTGCAGATTCTATAAATTGAAATGCACCAAACATTACTCCATGATCAGTAAGCGCGCAGGCAGTCATTCCCGAAGCTTTGACTTTTGCCAGGAGAGGATCAATTTTTGATACCCCATCGAGCAGTGAGTATTCTGTATGTAGGTGTAAATGTGTGAAATTCATTAGACGGTTTCACTATAACGCACATGATTTATCCAGGCAAGGAGGGCTAGACCAAACTTATCCCGATAACACCGATTATTGCCATTGTAAGGCCGATCAGGTCTTTTAGTGCTAGTTTTTCCTTTAGAAACATAAACGAGAGCACTACAATTAGAACTGGATAACTGGCGGTAACCGGAGCTACAAGAGATGCCTGGCCGTAGTTGAAGGAAATGTATAGAAATAAGGTCCCAACACAGAGAATTGAAGCACCTAAAACTGAAAATTTATGTTCGCTCCATTTGAATTTAAATGCTTTGTATTCCTTACTAAGGAAAAGACCAAAAACCGTAACTGGAATATGAGCCCAGGCGAGTGCAAAAAGATAAGTCCCAAGATCAATTGTATCGATGGCATTTTTAGAAACCGTGTCGGAAAGTCCTACTGAAATTGCACCAAGTATCGGCCATAGTATATAACTAAAATTACCAAGATCTTGTTTACTAAACTTTTGCGGTAAAGAAACCACTAGCGTCCCTAGGATATTTAAGCCTATAAAAAGTGCCTGAAAAGCCGTTATAGATTCTCCAAGGAGGAGAAGCGAGCTTATAACAGTATAGATTGGATAACTGGCTAAAATTGTACTTGTGATACTTAGCTCTCCTTTTGATAAAACGTAAATATACACACCCTGAGCAAATGTGGCGCCAATCAATCCATAAGCAAAGGCTTTTGGAAAATCAGATATTGTAATACCAAATCCAAGTCCAGTCAGCGACCAGACTATAATTACAAAAAAGGTAAAAAAGCCCAAAGAAACAGCGGGTGTGAAGTCTCTGAAACTTTTTTTCATGAAGATTGATGAAAATGCAAAATTTATGGATGCAATAATTGCTAGAAATATAGCCATTTCATTCATTTTATAATTGTGCTATTGTATATAAATTCAAGATTAAAGCAAAGAATACTAAAAGAAAGGAGGTGAACAATATGGATTTAATGGTAAGAAAAACTGATGGGACTACTGAGCCTTTTGACAGAAACAAGATTAAAAACGGTGTAATGAAGGCTGGGGCAACCGAAGAACAGGCAGAGGATTTAACAGCACAAGTCGAGACTTGGGCCCAGGAAGCTGCAGTTGATGGAGTTATTGCAACAAGTGAAATCAGAACAAAGGGACTGGAGATCCTAGGTCAGCTTAATCCGGAGGCTTTGGAAAGTTATAAAGAATATGAGGCACAAAAAAAGCAGGAGGAAGCAGTAGAATAAAAGCTAGATGCTATCGTAGTAGCCGCGCATGTTCGCGGCTCCTGCTTGCCAGTTAACCATACCATAGGCTTTTGCTAATGCTTCAAAATCAGTGCCATACGGTTTTACATACTGATTAGAAATTTTAGGAATTAAATCCTTGAAAGCTGCTTCGTAGTTTGGGTAGCGAGCACCATTTAAATATCCAAAACAGTTATAGCTGAATGAGGCATTGCAAAAGCCGGATTCCACACCCATTATAGCCAGAAGAATTCTGTAGTCCGTTCCTGTAGATTTATAATTATCGTAAAGCATATCTGCAATTTTAGTATTTGCTACAGGTGAGCGCTTCTTCGTTAGGAAGCTATTGATCTTATTTACATGCTTCATTTTCTCCTCCTGAGCTTTTTTAATTGCGGCAACCCTTGCGATTTCCGCCTGCTTTCTCTGTTCAGCAATAGCTATAGATTGAGTTGTAAATGTCGGTGCATTAAGCTCTTTGAATTCAGAAAAAGAATCTGTGGTAGATATTCCAAAGATTTTTGAGCTATTTGAAGTTTCTGCCTCTGTTGTGTTATTGGCTGCAAGAGCTACAAATATCAAAGCAGCACCAAAGAAAATGATCGAGATTTTAAAAGTAAAAGCTGGCCTTCTGATGGCCGCTCGTGTAATTTTTTTGACTTTTTTTGTCAATAATCTGCGGAAGACCCGCTTCAATTAACTTATTCCAGGAAATCTCTGGGACGTCCTCATATTAAGGTCCGTATGTTGTTTTGTCAATACCAACAATGTATACTGCCTGCATAATTGTTAGTCATAACAACAATGGTAAGAAAAGCTGTTATTACCGATGCGGGATTTGCCAGCAGATATCTTCCTATTACAAAAACTATACCAAAAGGAATGCTTCCTATGCACAATAAACCGATAATGCAGCTTGTAGTTGAAGAATGTGTCGAAGCCGGTATTGAAGAAATAGTTATCGTCGCAACACCTGAAGGCAAACCAATTTACGATGATTATTTCAATAACGCAGTTAATAGAATTAGAAAGCAGCTTGCCGCGCAGGGTAAAGCTGAAAGATATAAGCCAGTGCAAGAAGTGCTTGATTTCCCCAAAATTAACGTGATTACCCAGGACCAGAGTCTGCCTTATGGGAATGGTTCGCCTTTGCTTTCTGCCAGAGAATTCTTAAATGGAGAAGAAGCATTTTTGTATATGTATAGTGATGACATTGTTCTGGGACGAAATGGTGCTGTGAAGGCTTTGGTTGAAGAGTATAATAAAGACAGAAGTATTGACGGGCTTATTGCGGTACAGAAGGTAAGCAGAGATGAAATTGTAAAATACGCAAGCGTCAGATTTAAGACCGAATCAGAAGAATTTCTTGATGAGCTTATTGAAAAACCAGATGCAGAAAAGGCTCCCAGCTTGTTAGCATCATACGGAAGATACCTTCTTACACCGAAAGTATTTGATTATCTTGTTTCTGAATACACTGGGAAGGATGGGGAATTATGGACAGCCGATGCAATTGATAAGCTGGCAAAAATCGGACGTGTAAAAGTGGTTAAAGTTGACTCAAAGTGGATGACAACTGGAGATCCGGAAAACTACATCAAAGCGTATATTGAATATTTGAAATTTATAGGGAAATAAATTGGATGTTGACAATACTTCGGGACAATAACTGCCCGGAGAGTGCTCCTACAGGAGAATGCATGATTTCAATTGATGATAATTTCTTTGATTTGGGATTCCTAGAAGAACCCGGTGTTGATCATTCTTTCCTAGAAATTAATTGTCATGGTTTGACATGCATGTTATATGAAGAAAGGAGTGAATTGATTTTCCAGAATTCTCAAAACCCATTTCCTTTTAGTCTGACCTTAAAAAGGAATGTGAATATTTGGAATGTAGAGAATGCTTCCGTTTGGAATGGCGGAGAATTCATTAATGCGGATACCCGCTCACTAAATCAGATAATCCGTGTGATAAATACAGGGCTAAATAACATGAATCTCTTCGATAGCTGCTAGAATTCTTTTTACGCTATCTGTCTTGATCAGCGCATTAGCTTTTTGCTTAGCTTTGACCCAGCTTGTGTCAGCTTTAAATGATTCACGCTTTTGAATCTGCTCTAATCCAAGGGATATCTCCCTAAAAAGACTCTCAGGCTTCAATCCGTCCTTGAATTCAAATAACTTTGCAAGTCCTGTTCTCTCTGCAATTTTGGCATTTTCAAGCTGTTCATTGTTTTGTGACCATGGGATAGGCATAAGAATTGCCGGCACACCTTTGAACATAATCTCCTGAACGGTATTGGCGCCGGATCTGGCAAGGATCAATGAAGCTTGGGCATATACTTGATTCAGCTGTTCTGGCAGAATATAAGGTAAAACTAGATATCTTGATTTAAATGGATCTTCCAAATGCTCCTTATTCGCCAGGGCTTTCTGATAATCATTAGTAACAGTACTTGATCCGGTCTGATGAATGACATTAAATATCTTCAGATATTTTTCCAGAATTGGAGGATTAAGTCGTCTGTTAAAAGTATTTGCCCCCTGATTGCCGCCCATCACAAGCAATATTGGCAAATCGTTATCAAATAACTTATCTCCGCCATCGCTTTTGACAGGCTCTAGTAAAAATTTATTTAGCGGAGTACCCACAACTTCGATGTTTTTGTGTTTATAATATCTCTTAGCATTCTCCCAGGTAAGGAAGAGCTTTTTAGCAAACCTGTTTGTAAGTCTAATTGAAAGATCAGGCCGAATAGTCTGTGAGTGAATATAAATTTTTGTTTTGTTAAATCGGTTAGGTAGAAAGTTGAGGACAAGTGGTACAGAGAGGTATCCGCCAAATGACATGATGATTGAAGGTCTATAAAGAATCAAAATTAAAAATGCCTGAAAAAAACCAAATGGAATTTTGATCAGATTCAGCAAAGCTTTATCAAATGTGGCAAACGTCCATCTGCGCCATATCTTCCCTGTGTGCAAGGTAATAAAGCGAATATTCCTTCTTGCAACTTCCCTGTATTCTGCGCTCAAATTCCTGTCTCCAGTTTGCGAACGTTTATGGCCGACCCATAAAATATTGCTATATCCTATCTCGATTAGCTCATCTGCAACAGCAAGTGCGGGAGTCATGTGTCCGCCGATAATTAATATTCTTTTCTGTCGCTTTTCAAAGTTTTGGAATTTGTTTTTCTTCAGCATCATTGGATTGCTTATCAGGTTTTTTATCAAGACGTGTTTGTGTGGTCTCGCTTGATAGTGTCTTTCGTTCCTCCGGAGTCAGAAGACGGCTATCATATTTTGCTGCTGGTTTTTTTAGTTTAGTCTTTTGTCTTCTATTATAATAATAGTATCCTATTCCACCACCAATAGCCATTGCTAGAAGTAGAATACCAAAAATCATTGTAAGAGAAATTTTCATTCCGCTGCTTTCTGGGGCTGCTTCTTCAAGATTCGGATTTGTAATTTTTACTACTTCAGAGTAAGTTTGTTCAGAAACACCAACAGCAAGAATCTGTACAATATTTTCCATTTCACTAAGCTCAATCGGAATTTCAAACTCTCCATTGTCATTTATTGAAATTTCAATGTCCTGACTTTCATCATTTATATAAATTGAAATTTGAGCATCAAGATCATCAATTTTGCCCTGCAAAGTATAAGACGTTTCTGTAGTTTCAATCTCATTCTCTTCAAATTCAAATGTCGGTCTGACTGCATATGTAGAAAAGCCATCAACGTCAAATGAGATTTTATCTCCATTTATTAAAGAAACATTGCTGACACCACCTCCAGCTTCTTGATCGTCCTGCATAATCTGTGGCGTGTATCCTTGAGAAAGTTGAATAAAATTTAATCCTTCAAATGTAACTGTAGCAGGAGCATCAAGTTCAGGAACAAGATCGCTGGCGACAGTTACTTCGCCCGGAATTTCAATAAAGACGTATTGATCTAATGATTTTAATTTGTTGATTATAGAAGTGGAGCTTAAATCCAGTTCCCCGGAGTATTCGATTTTAGCAAGGCCAGGTTTATGAAGTGTAAAGTCAGAAACACTTTTTAGCTGATCTGATGACATGTCCTTAAGAACTGTAGTTTTGCTGCCTGTTGCATAAAATTCACTTGGAATTGAGATAGTTGTTGTTTCATCCTCAGGATCAGGAGTCGTTTTTTCTTTAACTCCAAAATATACTGATTTGGATTCATTCTCAAGTACTGGAACAGATTTGCTGGCTTGTTCTCCGCTAACCAGTTCATAATTAGACCCACTAAGGCTGATTGTAACCGTATAATCGCCAGCACCCTCTGAGCTGAGATCAAATATGTATTTGCCTTGAGCATCTGTAACTCCGGCATCACTAAAGGGGGTTTTTGATATTGAAATACTCAGACCTTCAACTGGCAGGTTGTCTGATGTTTTGGCATAAGCAGTTATTGAGGTGGTCGGATCGACTGCGTATAAAGGAGAAATAACTGCAACAAAAAGAAGAACCAAGCTCGAGGCAAGAACTTTTTTCATAAAATTGTTCTAATATATCAAAACAGATTAATCAAGCTTAGCGTATCTGCTGACATTTAACAAGAGTCCAACCCCAACAAGGGTAACGATCATTGAGCTTCCGCCATAACTGATAAATGGTAAAGGAATTCCAGTAAGTGGAATTAAACCAACGTTTGCTGCAATATTCAAAAATGCCTGAGAAGATATCCAGATAGTAATGCCTGCAGCCAGCAATGAAGATAATTGATCAGGCGCATTTCTGGCAATTTTTAGACCGCGTATTGCAATATATAGAAAGGCCGAAATGATAATAAGCGATCCGAGAAAACCGAATTCTTCAGCAATAACAGCAAAAATTGTATCGCTAAATGCGGTTTCTCCTAAATAATTAAATTTTTGCTTTGATTGCCCAAAACCTAGTCCCCAAAGTCCCCCCGAACCAACTGCGGTGAGTACCTGACTCAACTGGTAGCCAGCTCCAAGTTTATCTTCAGGTAATCCTGTCTGAATAACAGAGATGTAGGTTTTTATTCTTTCGAGCCTGTAGCTTTCAAGAATTGCTGCAAGAGAGCCGATTAACAATGAAAATATCACAAGGACGCTCATACCGAGGTTGTGTGCAAGCCCCGAGCCTGCAATGAAATACATTGACATAGCAGTGAGTGCTATTATGCCTGTTGTGCCCAAATCAGGCTCAATGAGAATCAAAACCAAAATTGTCCCTAGTACAGCCAGGAACGGAAGCATTTCAGTCAAAAAGTAATTTCCTAGCTGGCTTTTGAATTTATTTATCGGTCTTTTTCTTGATAGCCAGCTTGATAAATAAATTACAAAAGCCAGCTTGGCAAATTCAGAGGGCTGCAAATCAAAGAACGGCAATCTAATCCATCGCTGGGAGCCATTGATGCTGACTCCTGCAATAAGAACAGTCACAAGCAGAATTATTGCTGTAATTATAAGTATAGTTGCAATTTGAGGAAGACGTTTGTAATCAAATCGATAAACTATATACCCAAAGATAATTCCCATTATTATCCAAAGCAACTGCCGTAGAAAATAGAACCAGGGTGTCAAGTCCTGGCTGAATGCAACTATCACGCTTGAACTGTATACCATTATCCAGCCAAACATCAGGAGGAAGCCAATAACGATCATTAGGGGAAAATCAGGTTCTTTTGCTGTCCGATTGGAAATTGTTCTTCTGAAAGTTTTTCGTGATCTAGTCCGTGCCATTAGAAAGTCCAAGTTAAAATGCAAATTTGCAGATTCATTGTATAATAAATTCAAGACTAATGGCTAGCAGCACTAAATCAAAAACAGATTTTGAAATTACTAGAGATATCCCAATCATTGAGATTACCGAGAGGTTCCCTGAGATGGCAGATTATTTAGTAGAGGAATATGGGTTTCATTGTATCGGGTGCCCACTTTCGTATATGGAGACACTAGGGGAGGGAATGATTGTACACGGTCTTGATGAAGCTGAACAGGAGAGTTTGCTCAAAGAGTTAAATAAACTCAGAAAGTAGCCCGCTGTTATTTTCATCAAGTATCTGCCTGATCTGATCAATGATCGTGTTTAGTTCTGATACTTTTGCATTGTAGGCAGTCATTTTCTCGACTGGATCAACTGTATCATCCATAAATGAATTTCTATATTCTTGTGCGAGAATTATAATTTCCTGTGTTTTGTCAAGAAAGTTCTTATTTGCGGCAACTATTTCCTCTCCGTTTCTGTTTGGATGGCTCTCATTATTAAAAATTTCTTCAAGAGCAGCTCTTTTTGAAACTAATAATTGTATCTGCCCGTCAACTGTTTCTTCATCATCAGCAGTATTAAGGGTGTTTGAAAGGGTATCAATTTGAGAGATTACATCGTTCCTGCTATCAATAAATGCATTGTCGTATTCTACAACAGATTTTAGGCTCATATTGTAATAAAGAAAGCCCGTTATACCTAAAGTGAGAAGAAATACGGCAACTGTAATGTAAAAGAATTTATCTTTCACTTTTAAAATTTAACAACTAATTAAATGCTAGTTAAAAAATTCTAATCTTTGTCAAATTCAGGTTCGTCCTCCTGGATATTCTCGTGATATTTGACCTTAGACGTCTGCGTACTAATCAGGTATTTAACCAAAGATGGCGCATATTTGTACAAGAATGCATACATTTTGGTGCTTGATGGTATCAAAATTCGATTCTTGTTCGTAAAACTCGCTTTGTAGAGTGCTTCGGAAACTTTTTCCGGGCTTATCGCCTGGCCGGCTTCTTTAATATCAATATCGGCCTTGTCCTTGTCGAAAAATTCAGTGCTAACTGCACCGGGGTGAAGTGTAGTGACCTTTACATTGTATTGCTTCATTTCCTGGCGCATACTGTCTGCAAATCCAAGAATTGCCCACTTTGAAGCTACATACACTGACCACTCAGGCAATGTTATAAGGCCTGCAAGAGATGAGGTCATTATCAAGTGGCCTGACTTCTGCCTGGTAAAGACTTCGGCTGCAAATTTTGAGACTGTGATCATTCCAAATACATTTACATCAATTATCTGTCTAATCTGGTCAACTGTTAGCTCATGAATCTTTGCTATATGGCCAAGCCCTGCATTGTTGAATACTAAATCTATTGTGCCAAGTTTTCTTTTAGCTTCTAAAAAAAGGTTCCTGATTTCATCTTCCTTAGTAACGTCGGTTTGTATTATAATTGCTGTGCTTCCGAGATTCTCTACCATTTCAGCAGTTTTTTTAAGTTTTGATATATTGCGTGAGGCGAGTACGATATTACACTTGTCTTCTGCTACTTGCTTCGCAAATGCAGCGCCTATCCCTGAAGATGCTCCCGTTATAAGGATGTTCTTGTTTTGAAATTTCATAGAAAAATTTATAAAAAAGTATTAATTAACTATAAGATGAAATGTATAATTTCGCAAGCTATATATTGAGAATATTACTCAAAAGGTATATAATGCATATATACTATTTTAATTTAGGTTTGCAAAAAGTAAATGAGTAATTGGGTTGATCTAGAAAATCCAAGAGAATTTAATCGACCAGGTGCATCCTCTCGTGCCTTTGAAATTGCTGAAGTAACACAAGCTGTAGATCTAGAATTGAAGCATCTGCTGAAAACCAGAGCCATAGAAGCAAGAAGTGAAATGCTATTCCCAAAAGATGGCGAGTTTAATCTAGCTGTGGTTTATAAAAATAATATAACCGGTATGGTTGATGCGTGTTTAGTTGGACCAATCAGTGACAGATATATTCACGTTGATAAATATAGATATGAGGACTATGGGGGATATGACATTTTCTGTAGTGATAGAACAATTGGCGATTTAGTGGAATTTGTTTCTGATGCAAATTATTTTGATTTAGATGATGTGATGTATATATGTATTTTTCCGGCTTTTGAAGAATATTTCCAAAAAGATAGTTCGAAAGAAGAAAGCGGCTATACTTTTGTTCATACTGAAGCCCCGGACAATATGTCAATAGTATATATTGAGGGCATCGAGGCCCCAATAGGGATGTCGTAATTCGTTGTATTATATTACACACAAAGCAGATTTATTATTTAACGCTGGTTTTTCCACGTCTACTAGCAATAAAAACTCCAGTAGCTACCATTGCCAATGCAATAAATTGAAATGGGATAACTCTTTCACCTAGCCACAGGATTGAGATTGGTATTGCGATAAGTGGCTGCAGATATGTGAATAAGGATGACTCTGAGATTTCTATGAGTGTCTGGCCCTTGATAAGAAGTGACACAGCAATGATTGAGCCGAAAAATGCCATGTAAATACTTGCAAATAGATAACTTGGGTGTGAAAAATCAGTGCTCATAAATTCAAATAAAGATGAAAGACTTCCTGCATCAATCCAGGAAATTAAAAAGAATGAAATTAGTCCGACATAAAAGCTCACGGAGGTTACAAAGAAATGCGGGAGCTTTTTATATAGGTTTTTAGCAATTATTAAGTAAGCAGCTGTGGTAATGCACTGCCCTAGAACTAATAAATTTCCTTCAAGAGAAAATGCAAATTTTGTTTCACTCTCAACGAAGACAGGAATAACAACCAGCAAAATTGTACCAATAACGGCTAGAAACATGCCTGTTAGTTCATGTTTTTCCTCTCTTTCCCGGAAAAACCATATACCACCCATAGTAACTAGTATTGGAGTAGTAGTGGAAATCAAGCTTGCTTCGATGGAGCTTGTCTTTGAAAGGCCATAGTACAAAAGTGAAAGTGAAACAGTAATCCCAAGTATTTCAAGCAGAATAATCTTTCTAATTTTCGTGATTTTTCTGTTAATTTTGGGCCAATAGTATATTAATATTGGAATAGCAAGAATAGCAGCAAATAAGTATCTGTAAAAAAGAAACCTGAATGCGTCAAGGCCTTCATTAAATGCAAACTTGACAATAGGCGGGCTAGCGCCCCACAATATTGCATTTATAATTAAATACAAATATGCAGTTTTTCTTTGAGAGGACAGTTTCATACTAGAATAAGCCTACAGGAAATAATTTTTGCTGTCGAGATTGTGTTAAACGTTCTTATACTTCTCTTCAACTGCATTCCAATCTAGAACATTCCACCATGCATCAATGTAATCTGCTCTTTTATTCTGGTATTTGAGGTAGTAGGCATGCTCCCATACGTCAAGACCGATTAACGGGACTAGGCCCTTCATGACTGGACTATCTTGATTTGACGTTGAGATTATCTCAAGTTTATTGTTCTTATTTACAACAAGCCATGCCCAGCCTGATCCAAATTGAGTAAGTGCTGTGTCAGTAAACTCAGCTTTGAATTGCTCAAGGCTTCCAACCTCTTCCTCTATTAACTCAGCTAATTTGCCTTCCGGTGATTTTTTGGGGTCGGGAGACATTATTTCCCAAAATAAAATATGATTTGCATATCCTCCTCCATTATTGATGACTGCTTGTTTCTTTGCTTCGGGGATCATATCAATGTTACTCAAAATTTCAAGTACCGGCATTGAAAGAAGCTTTTCCTCCCCTTCAAGAGCTGTGTTGAGCTTATCTGTATATCCCTGGTGATGTTTGGTATGATGTATCTCCATTGTCTGAGCGTCGATGTATGGTTCAAGTGCATCGTAAGAATATGGAAGTTGTGGAAGTTTAAACATTTGAAATAAATAACAAATAACTAGTTAATATAACGAAATTATGAATAAAGAGTCAAGTAAAATAAAGAGCACGTTTGATGTGAAGGCTTTTTACAAGGGCATTATAGAGATTCTAAGAAAATATTCTTTGAATCTGATCTTAATGATGGGTTTGTTTGGTGTTTTGCTGAGTCTTTACTTTAGTGAAGCGATGGATCTACCACCATGTGATCTTTGCTGGTATCAGAGGGTTTTATTTTATCCGATTCCGATTGTCGCTTTAGTGGCATTATTGATGAGAGACAAGAAAGCGCATTATTATATTTTAGCATTGTCGGCAATCGGCCTTCCAATCTCAATTTATCATCATCTTCTAAAAGTTACAGATATTTTCCCAAAAGAAACCCCCTTCTGCAAAACAGACGGTGCATGCGGCGATCTGGAATGGGAACTGTGGACAGGCTCCGGGATTACAATACCATTGCTATGCGCTCTAGGATTTGCAGGGACATTATTTCTATGTATAATTCGTCTGGTAAAAGTTAGAAATATCTAATGCCAGACGGGATAAATCTCACAGGTTTTGAGCAGGACCATCCTATACAAACAAGAGAACAAAGTACATTGTTTATGATTGGCACCTTGAGCAATCCAGTGAGAGAATATGAACGCCGACAATTTGGAGGTGAAATAATAAATAGAATGGAGGAGCTCCTCAGTAATGGAATAAGATTTACAAGTAAGCAAATTCAGGAAATGGCTTATCTTGTTAATCATTATGAACAAACAGAATTTTGTGCAGAAAATCCCGATTTAGCTCTAAGCTTAGCCAAAGTTAGAGAATGTCTCAACGGGCAAATTGGTCAAGGAGAGTGACTTCATAATTTATATTTATTATATTAAAGAAATGTCAGAAGAAGCAGCCCCTGCCGGTCAGCAACGAGATAATAGTTTAAACACTGGTGCTGAAATAAGAAGTGAAGTGCCTATTAATAACGAAACATTGCTGGGTGATGTCGATTCACAATATCAAAATCAAGTAGACTGCCCTTACTCACCGGATGATGGCTCTGGTAATGCGCATATGGGCTCGGGGATGGGGGAAGAAGCTGATTATGGGTGGAGCGGATCTGACTTTTAAGTTTAACGAGCTAAAGTTCCATATTCCACAAATATTTTGCAGGAATAAAATTATCCTGCTATATTGTATCCGCAATTTATCCTACAAAATACTTATTAGCTTTTTGCTATGGCCTTGCCTCGTTATGTTATTAAAAGGGATGGAAGTAAGGAGAGGTTTAATAAAACGAAAATTCAAAAATCAATATGGACTGCTGCTAGAAACGTCGGGGGGAAGGATCAGAATTTAGCAAACGAAATCGGCGAGGAAGTAATAGAATATATTGATGAAGTGTATGGCGATAATGAGCCAATTCAAACAGCAGATGTAGGCTCAGCCGTTGAAAGAGTGCTGGTAAAACGAGGACACTATGCTACAGTAAAGGAATTTATCCTCTCAAGGGAAAAGAAACGCGAAACCTTTAACAGAAAAGAACAGCTTGGAGTAAGGGATGATATTGGTAATTTGTCTTATAATTCCCTATTTATCCTAAAAGAGAGATATCTAAAAAAGACAAAGTCTGGTGAAACAAAAGAAACACCAGAGCAAATGTTAAAAAGAGTTGCAAGATTTGTCGCTAAAGCAGAACCGACCGCTGCAAAAACACGCAAATGGGAGAAGAAATTTTTTCAAATAATGAAGGACTGGCAGTTTTTACCTGGGACAAGGGTATTAGCAAATGCTGGGAAGAAAAATGCACAGCTTGCAAATTGTTTCGTGTTTGATATTGACGACAATATTGAAAGTATATTCAAGACATTATATGAATCCAGCGTAACGAAAAGGCATGGAGGGGGATGCGGATACAATTTCTCAAAATTAAGGCCAAAAGGAGATATGGTCGCGGGCGAGCCAGGACTGGCGGCAGGTCCGATCGAAATAATGAAAATGTTTGACCTGCCGACTAGTATATTTCGCCAGCAGGGAAGGTATGAAAGTGGAAACATGGCTATATTAAATGTCGACCATCCAGATATTTTAGAATTTATTACCTGCAAGGAGCAGGAAGGTGTTTTGACAAAAACAAACATCTCAATTGGAATTATTGACGGCTTTATGGAGGCAGTGAAGAAAGATAAAAAATGGGAGCTTATCAATCCTCGAACAGGAAGAGTTGTAAATAGAATTAGAGCTAAAGCTCTATGGGAATTAGCTGCAACCTATGCTCACAAAACTGGAGATCCAGGGATAATTTTTCTAGATAATATAAATAAGGACAATCCATTACTTGAAAAATTTGGGCCAATACAGTCTACAAACGTCTGCGGTGAAATACCTCAGTACCCATATGAATCATGTAATCTAGGATATCTGAATTTGAACTCATTTCTGGAAAAGAATAAAAAGGGAATTCCGGCAATAAATTATGAAAAGCTTACTGAGGTGGCAGGAATTGCAACAAGATTTATGGACAATGTTATTGAGGCTTCATGGTTCCCAGTAAAGGAACAGACAAAAAATATAAGAAGCTTTAGAAGGCTGGGTATTGGGATAGTCGGGTGGGCGGAAATATTAGTTGATCTAGGCTTGCCATATAATGACCCGCGGGCATTTAAGCTAGCAGAAAAAGTATCAAAGACAATTGCTGATGCATGCCATGACGAATCAATGAAAATCGGGAAAGAGAAGGGACCATTTCCATATGTGAAATATTCAAAATGGGCAGGGAAAAAGGATCAGCCTAGAAACGTGGCAGTAAATACTCTTCCTCCAAGCAGCGGGAACGCCGTGATATTCGGAACATCGTTTAGTATTGAGCCTTTTTTTGCACTTGCTTTTTATCAAAACGTGCTTGGCGGTGTCAGAATAAGGAACGTTAATGATAAGCTTGAGCAAAAACTAAAAGAAGAAGGAATTGTTGTAGAGAATCTTTTCGATAGAATTTTCGAGAATCACGGAAGTATCCAGAATATGAAGGAGATTCCCGAAAAAATTAGAAAGCTGTTTCTTACAGCACATGAGCTTGATTGGCAGGATCACCTGAAAATTCAAGCCGCATGGCAGAAATATGTAGATAATGCGATTACAAAAACGATAAATATGCCATCAAGTGCAACTGTTGATGATGTCGAGAAGGCATATATGATGGCATGGGAAATGGGATGCAAAGGAATTACGATTTATAGAGATCAGTCAAAACTAGACCAGGTAATTGAATTTGGTGATCAGAAAAAAAAGAAATCAGTATTGGAAAAACTTGTAAAAAAGCAAGAAAAATCAATGCGGCAGTTGAGACCCGGAGATGATTGTCCGAAGTGCGGCTCAAGACTGGTATCTTCTGAAGGATGCATTAAATGCTTATCTTGTAATTTCAGTTTGTGTACGTTGTGAATTTTCGAAGATTAAGAGCGGTAGCCGTTCGGCCATCGCCTCCATTCAATCAGCTCGTTTCACTCATTGAGAATGGAGCGGTAGACGAGATTCGAACTCGCGACCTTTTCCTTGGCAAGGAAACGTTCTAGCCAACTGAACTACTACCGCTCAATTTGAAGCCGTCTGATTTTACCACAAAAGTAATACAGGCTAAATCCAGCCGAGATCTGAAAATTCAAGGAAACTTCCATGATATGCACCCCAAATTAAAATCAGCGTCATGCTGATTGAAAATGCAAAAAAGAAAAGTGTCAGTAAGTCATTTTTAAAAATATTAGTCTTAGATTTTCTCGTATTATAAATCAACAAGCTCATCAAGACAGCTGCTAGTGGCATAAATGCCGGCACCATCTGCGATTCGATTACTTGGACAAAAAATAAAGTACCAGTAAGAATTCCTGAGAAATAGGTAAATAATACTGGCTTATATTGTTTTGTTTTTGAGTCCAGCGCAAAGTAAAGAATCAGGCCAAGAGCAGTCAGCATACCCATAAGAGCCAGGAAATGACCAAGATACTCATCATAAAAATAAATTGCATCGTATGCCTCGGTAGTCACTTGATCATGATATTGAAGATTAAAATAATTCGCCGTTTGATTCATTGCTATCCCCTGCCCCATAATCGCTATACTCACTACTAGCACAATATTTGCCCATATCTTTTTCTTTCTGGGCGCCTCAATGCTTGTATAAAAAAGAAAAATATATATTGCATAGATGGATGGTGAGAATAATTTAAAAAATTCTTCGCCTCTTAGAGGAATAAATTCCTCTAATGTAAACAATTTACTTGCACCGAAGATTATTATAGTCGATAATAACAAGAACAATCCCAGGTAGTTCGCTAGAGGTTTCCTTAATTTTGACATTATTATTGATTGTAAAAAATGAAACTAAAGCAATATATATTCATTTCAATGACGCTTCTTCTGAGCATTTTCTTAATTATAGTTACAATGCTTCCGGATGTAAATCAGGCTATTGAGGACTATCGTCATGAAAATGTGGCTCTGACTAGTTTAATACTGGCTGCTTATAATACTACAAGTATTATTATGCCCCCTCTTCCGTCATTGAGTGTAAACTTCGTCGCTGCAAAATACATCTACTGGCCAGTTCTAGCGTTGATTGTTACGGGAGCTGAAATGATTGGATATTCTGTAGGATATTTCCTCTCAAGTTTGTCGCATGACTTTATTTTCCACCTATTCCCAAATATGCATAAGTTCAATAAATTTAAGGGAAGATTGGAGAAACGAACAAGTTTTGTTGATTTGATAATTATTCAATTTTTATCTAAGCCGGTTGGGGATTATATGGCTGTATTTGCTGGAGTTTTGAGGGTTGATTTTGTAAAATTTTTTGCTGCTACTGCTTGCGCTGCTCTGCCATACAACATGCTTCTTTTCTATTTATTTAAGCTCGGCTGGAGCTTCGACTCGAGAATATTTATCGTTGTGACACTTACTGCAGCTCTGGTGATTTTGCTGAAGAAGATATTATAATTGTTCTATTATTTCGTCTCATCTAGCAAATATGCTGTAAGCATTTCTAATATATTTTGTGCAGTAGGATCTCCATCAGCAGCAGCAAATCCTAACTCATCTAGCATTTCTTCATCGCTGATAAGTTCTGCTAGGACTATTTCTTTGCCTCTAAAAGTAGTTGGTCTCGGATCGTATTTTGTTCCTCTTATTAATAACTCAATTTGAGGAATATTTTTATAATTTAGCACCTCCGCGTTATAAATATTTTCTGGTTCAAAATTTGCTTTTCGCCCCCATTGCCATGTACAGCAGTCTCTTGAGTAGTACAATGCAAGATCTCCTTTATGGTCTATTCCAAGAGCGTTTCTCTGCCCGGCAATAAATTGGTCTAAGGCATAAGGATTTTTAATTAGAAGCATTCGTCCATCTGTTTGTGCGTATACGGCCAAAAGCTCGCCGGTGTCCATATCCGTAAGTGTGTACCGCGTATTTTCTAGAAGTCCATTTAAAGAAGCACCAGAGGACAGGGAGCGTTCCGCTACTGTACCTGAAAGCATGTTATATCCAGCTTCAGCGTCGAAACATATATGTCGTTCTATGTAATATTGTTCTGGCTCTGTAAATACTCCTGACAATTATTGCATAAAGTAAAAAATATATACGGATTATATAACGTATTGGGAAATTATAAAAATTTGTTCTCGAGGAAAATTGGTGGGCGCCAAGGGACTCGAACCCCCAACCTATTCGGTGTAAACGAATTGCTCTAGCCAGTTGAGCTAGGCGCCCGTGTGCCGAGGGCCAGGATTGAACTGGCGACACCGCGATTTTCAGTCGCGTGCTCTACCAACTGAGCTACCTCGGCAGCAAAACTAAAAAAATCAGTTTTCAAAAGACTATAATGATTATAAAGGATATGGTCATTTCGAGCAATAATTTTGTCAGGATGGATGTCTGATGTATCATTTGAATCTATGACTTACTTTAGATCTGGTCATATCAGATCTAAAGTAAGTCGCCTCTTGGAAGAGTATGGTCGTGTATTTTTGTCAATTTAGAATTCCAGATTTCGAATCTTTTCCATTGTCTCTTTGATAACTTCTTTGAGCTCAACTGTTTCTATTTCATCTGCAGTGAAGATTTGTGACCTGTAATTACCTGCTGGGTCAGGCTTTACGAATCGCAGCTCAAACTCTGCAATATTGTACTCAAATCTGCTATCCAGCTGTGAAATTAGCTTGTAGAACTGCAATTGCCGCAAAAGTTTTTCGTCAGAATATTTTGTCAAACCGAGTATCTGATTTCTGCTTTTTGGTGTGCTTGTTTTATAATCAATCAGCCTTACAGTTTTCGCCTGCTTATCAATCCACTCTATTTTATCAATTTTCCCAGTCAGCTCGATATCATCCAAGAAGACATTATGAGAATGGAAATTGTATTCTACATGCGCAGTCTCAGCTTTATTTGCCTGAATCTCAGGAATAAATCCTTCAAATATATCAACAGCTTCTTTAAATATCTTATCTGATATATCCTTTGAGAGAGACTCTCTTTTAAGTTCGTTTGAAATCAGCTTTTTATAATATTCAGGCTCTAAATTGTCCTTTTCAAGAAGCTTATGAATTACAGAACCCAGGATCATCACCTCAGGTTTCTCTGAAGGAACTCTAAGCAAATTTTCCAAAAAGAACCTTCTTGGATCCTCAAGATAGTTATTTAGAGCAGTAATACTAAGTTTAAATTCATTAACAAGATTTTTCAGATAAGAATTTGCATTATCGTCAAAATTTAGTGCGGGAATTTGCTCAAGAACTAAATCATATAATTTTTCATCAAACATGCCTTTTTCACGAGTACAAAAATCTTCATCAATTTCTCCAATGAATTGTGACTCAATGTAGTTTCTCTCCTTGCCGTTTTCAATAGATTTAGTGGAAAAACTCATATTCAGCTGTTTTTTAGCACGTGTCATCGCGACGTAAAGAAGTCTTCGTTCTTCTTCATTTTCATCAAGTCTAGAAATCTCAATTGAATCGAAAATCCCGTCCGGGAGTTTTATCAGTCTTCTCGTTCGTTTATTTCCCCATACTCCGTCTCTAAGATTCATAATAAAAACGTAGTCAAATTCAAGACCCTTTGCTTTGTGTGCTGTCAAAAAATTCACTCCGGTGCCTTCTTTTGTATAATCAAGATTGAGCGAAATTCTATTTATGTTGAGTCCGTCAATGTCTGAAAGCAGATTTTCGAGTTTGTAGTCGAAACTTCCGCTGCTCTGATTTAGAATAAATTTAAAAAGTGATTTTAGAGCCTCTATCCCTTCATAATTTTTCGATTTCTGAAGGTAATCTAGCAATCCTGATTCATTCAAAATAGTCTCAGAAAGGCTGATGATGCTTGCATTATGATCAAGACTGCCCCATTCGAGCAGCTTATTTAGGAAATCAGCCAGTTTGGAATCTTTTTCAGTTGATTCATTTAGGACATCGAATAATTTATTGTTATTTAAATTTCTGACGGCCTTCAGAACCTTCAGTCTTTTTATATCAAGAAAATCAAAATTAAGTATTTCAAATAGTAGTTTGTCATTGTAGGGATCTTTTACAACCTCTAAAAGGTGTAAAAACTGAATGACAGCCAAGTCATTTAAGGAATTGCCTTTATCAGCTATATTGCTGGGAATTTCAGACTTTAGAAATAATCTTTTAATTTCTTCTGCGTCTTTATGATTCCTGTAAATTATTGCAATATCAGATGGAGCTATTCCCGAGTCTATTAGTTTCTTTATCTCACTTAGTATAAATAAATTCTCTTCGTCACTCGTTTCAAGTTCATTAATATTTATTTTCGTTTTTAAAGTGTTGGTTGATTTTAGATCCTTGCTGATAGCTTTGATCTTGTTTTCAATGCTGTTCTTATTTTTTAAAATAAGGCTTCTCGCACCATCCAAAATCGCCTGAGGACACCTATAGGTGATGTCCAGGCTGATAATCTGAGTATCCGGATAGTTTTGAGTAAAATCAAAGATATTTTCGATGTTTGCACCCTGAAACCTGAAAATTGACTGATCATCATCTCCAACGACAAATAAATTCGGCTGCTTATCAAAACTTCCAATAAGTTCTAGAAGTCTTGTCTGGGCTCCGTTTGTATCCTGAAATTCGTCGACTAAGATGTACAAAAAACGTTCCTGCAGGTCCGAAAGGAGCTCGTTGTCATCCTCCAGCTTCTCAACTACAAAAAGTATCATATCATCGTAGTCATATCTATCCTGTTCTTTTAGTTCATTCTGATACTTATTATAAATTTCAAAGAATTCTCTGTTTTTTGCAATTTTTTTCTCTAGTTTTATATAGTTTCCATAAGGCTTATTTGTCTTTGGATTAGTCTTAGCCATTTTTTTTAAAGTTTCTTCTTCCTCGTTTACTAATTCGAGAAATTCTTCTGGGGTAAAGCCCTCCTTTTTTAATTCTGAAACGGTGGACAAAATATCATTTTTGTAGAAATATTGGTCTGAGAATGTTGTAAGTTGTTGAGGTTTAAGCTCATCGATAATCTCTTCTATAAGACGGACTCTATTTAAATCGCTGATTTGATCTGAATTGCTGCCAAGGTCAAATTTCTCAGGGTAGGATTGAATAATTTCGTTGCAAAAAGCATGGAACGTTGCAAATTTAACTTTGTATGCTGCTTGCCCGATGTATTCTTTTAGCCTGTTTCGCATATTTGTAGATGCGTTTTCTGTAAACGTAATAGCTAGGATGTTTTCCGGGTTTGCGTCTGTATTTTTGAGAATATTCGCTATCCTTGCAGTAAGCGTGTGTGTTTTGCCCGCTCCCGGCCCTGCAAGAAGCATGACTGGACCTTCTATTGTCTCAACCGCTTGTTGTTGTTTAGAATTTAGAGTCTGGAACATGTAGACATTATCACACAAAATACACAAACAACCCAAACATAGCGCAGACGATACCTGCTAACCAAAATCTCATTGTGACTTTTTCCTCGCTCCAGCCCAATAGCTCAAAATGATGATGAAGCGGAGCCATTTTGAATACTCTTCTGCCTATTACTCTTCTTGCCAGCCCTTGAATAAGGGAGGCCCCGATCTCAGCAACAAAGGGAAAGCCAATAATAGGAAGGAGCATCGGCACTTGAAGAGCAAATGCAATCGCAGCAAAAAGTGTCCCAAGAGCAAGAGAGCCGACATCTCCCATTTGAAACCTTGCTGGTGGAATATTGAAGTATAAATAACTAATCAATGAAGCCATAACAGAGACAGAAAGCAAAGTCATTGGAATCATATCAATTCCCTCCCGGCTTACAAGTTTAAGCATTACTTCCTGATGAAATGCAATTACAAAAAGAGCCCCAAATGCAGGGAAAAGAAGACCTGCGGCTAGTCCGTCCATTCCATCAGAAAGATTTACAGCATTCGCCATGGCAACCACGACAAGTGCAGCGAAAGGAATTATTAAATATCCAATGTCAAGAGTCCCCAGTTGGAAAAAGTCTAATTGACCAGGCATATCCCAGCCAGTTCGAAAGTAAACCCACCATCCCAACAGGACTCCGGCAACCAATTGGATAATAACTTTTTCATGAGCCTGGATTCCTTTACCAGGATTAGATCCAAGAATAAAAAACAGTCTTTTATACGCGTACCAGGGAAGCAGTAGAAAATACTTTATTCTAGTTAATTTATTTCTATGGACTTTTATCAGCTTCCATATGCGATCAAGAGTTTTCACCCTTCTTTCCTTTCCATAAATATTTAGAACATCATCAAAAGCTCCTAGTGCTGCAGATATTAAAAATACAAGAAGCGGAATTTTTGTACTTCCATTCCAGTTAAAAGCAAGATTAGTCAGAGCAACAGCAATTATAATTATCAACCCTCCCATAATCGGCGTTCCGACCTTTAATTTTCTTTTTTCAATCAAAGTAGAAAAATCGACGTCAATTTGACGCACAATACCGAATCTATAAAGAAGTGTAATAATTGGGAAAGCAATCAGGAAACTGATAAGCAGATTTAGAACTGAAAAAGCCAAAATGTCATCAAGTCTCATTTATTTCCAAATTAGATAGTTTATTGTGCTATACTTCCACGTCTGTGTCAAACGTGATAACATTAAATTAATTACAGGAATTTTCGTGGCTAAAAACCTACTTAAAAAATTAATAAGTCCAATGCAGGACGTTCTTCTTCAGAAGAACTATTGTCCAGCATGTACTAGGAAACTAGACTCTCTTACAAATAGAGATCCAAGACCAAACGGCACTGTTCGCGTTGAATGTGTCTGCGGAAGAATTTATATTTACGAAAACGAGACAAAAAACTACAGAAGAGCTCTTGAAACTGAGGTATAATAGCCTCATGAGGATTACAAAAACAAATCTACAAAACCTACCAAATCAGCCAGGATGCTATATTTATAAAGATACACAAGGGAAAATTCTCTATATTGGCAAAGCAATAAATCTCAAAGCCAGGGTAAATTCATATTTTGCGAAAAATAGTGATGAGAGACCGAAAATCAAGAGTATGCTTAAGAAGGCTGTTGAGCTTGAAATTCTTCTTGTAGATTCAGAGACAGAATCCCTGATACTGGAAACAAGCCTCATCAAAAAATACAAGCCGAAATACAACAAGTTGATGAAGGATGATAAAAGCTATATCTGGGTGATGTTTGACAAAAAGGCTGATTTTCCAAGACCGGAGATAGTAAGAGAGAAGCGTATAAAATCAGCCGAATATTTCGGCCCATTCCCTCAGAGTTTTCCCGCCAAACAAGTTCTTCATGAATTACGGCAGCTTTTCCCATATTGCAATACAAATTTTAAGATAAAGCATATCAAGACTGATATTGGAGCGAAGCAGACTGTCAAAGTTATTGGAGCGCAGGAGAGACCTTGTTTAGACTACTATACCGGTTTTTGCAGCGGAGTCTGCGCGGGACTGATAAGTAAAACTGAACACAAAAGAAATATATCGCACATTAGAAAATTTTTCAGAGGTGAAAAACGTGAAATTTACGAAGATCTTGAGCTGGAAATGAAACGCGCTGCAAAAGCAAAAAATTTCGAAAAGGCTGCCGAACTAAGAAACAAGCTTCAAAATCTTGTTTACGTCACACAAAGGATCAAGGTTCAATCTAGAACAGATGAATTTGATTTGCAGGAATGCGCGACAGATTATCTCAAGCAAACTGAAGCAGAGCTTATCAGGAGAGTTTTCGGTAAAAAGACTAAAATAAGCAAAGATTTTAGAATTGAGTGCTACGATATTTCAAATATCCAGGGAAAGCAGGCGGTTGGATCAATGGTTTTATTTGTGAATGGGAAATCCGACAAATCAAAATATAGAAAATTTAAAATAAAATCAAAGGAAACGCCTGATGACTTTTTTATGATGCAGGAAACTCTCATCAGAAGGTTAAATCGTGCAAAGAAAAAAGACCAGAAATTTCTTCCTCTGCCAGATTTAATAATAATTGATGGAGGGAAAGGTCAGCTTTCCAGCTCATACGAGATTTTGAAGAAGTTCGGCCTTGAAAAGAAAATTCAAATTCTTGGACTTGCAAAGCGGGAAGAAGAATTGTTTAAAATACTCGAGGGAAAGGATCAACAAGGTGAATTATATAATTCCTTTTCAAAAACAACTCTACCAAAAAGATCAAAAGCACTATATCTTTTGCAGAGAATAAGGGATGAGGCGCACAGGTTTGCAATTGGATATCATAGAAAACTTAGAGAGGAAAATAGTATAAGATCGTCACTGAGTGATATACCGGGGGTAGGAGCATTGACCGAAAAACGTTTGATAAAGGCCTTTGGCAGCATGGAAAAAATTAAAAAAGCCAAATCTGAAGACCTGCAAACAGTAGTCCGCAACAAAAAAACCGTCGAGGCTATACGGAAACTGCTTTAAAATTATCTATTGGTAAGCATGTATTTCGTACCCCTGCCTTTGCCGTGTACTTTTAGAAGCCTTTTCTTGAGAAGGCCATCGAGGTCTCTAAATGCTGTCATTGTACTGACATCCATCATTTGCACATAATCTTCTCTTTTTACTGTTGGGATTGTCTGAAGATATCTCAGGATTTTTAGCTGTCTCTTATTTAAATCAAGAAAAGGCTTCCTGCTTGTACTCTCTTCTTCCTTTAATTCCCTTTTAATTTCATCTCTGGTTTCCAGCATATCGTTAGATAGATTTCTAGTGAAACGTTCTATCCAGAGTGTCAGATCTACTCCAATCTCGGATTCGGTCAATTCTGATTTATCCATTGCCCGTTTCTGATTCCAGCTTTCAAGATATTCATCTTCGTAAACATCGAAATTTCTACTAGTCGGCAAAAATGTATTTGCGACATAGTTATTTTTGTAAAGAAGAAAATCGGCAATTGCAATGATTGTAAGTTTGTTTGCATATACGAATGGACTTATTTCGATCAATCTAGAGATAAAAATTGATACGCGGATAAGGCTGTGTACTCTAGAAATGTTTGATTTGTACCATTCAACAAGCTCAGCGACCTCGTTTTGTATTCTCTCTGGCTGGATGGATTTGTCTCTCAGTGTTGCCCAGTTTTCTAAACTTAGATCAACTTCTTCCCCGCCTGTTCTAAATTTTGAATCCCATGACTCCTTCCAATCAGTAAGAAGTATTTTGTTTAAATGCATAAGGATATTTATGTCAATATCGACATAAGTCTCCGCGACATTTGATCTGGTAAATTCAAGGACGTTTCTAAAGTTATTAAGAATTGTTCCTCTGGCATCATCTGTTACGAGTTTTTTGCCGTCTGCGAGGCGCTCCGCATCCTTCAGGGTGATATTTATGCCGATTATGTGTGCAAAATGGAAAAGATTTAAAGCTTTAGCCCGCCTTTGGAGCTGATTTCTGAGCTTTGTTCCGATTGCTGCAGTCTCGATGGATTTCTTCTGCACCTCAAGTTTTACAATGCTGTTTAAAATATTGTTTGATATATTGTAATTTGCTTCGTACATAATGAATACAATAATTTTAACTGAAAATTAACGTAAAATAATTGGAGCTGGGGGCGAGAGTCGAACTCGCGACCTCTCCCTTACGAAGGGAATGCTCTGCCAACTGAGCTACCCCAGCTATTTTATGTAAATTAAGAATCGTAACATTCTAGCCTGTAGTATATCACAAAAGTAACATTCCTTAGTGGATATTTATTTAGGGACTTTCTAGAGGCTATCATTTCCGCTAAGTTCATCAGACCATTTTCTAAATGTCTTTAGATCCTCCTCACCGTATTGTTCCAGTTCTGTAATTACTTCATCTTCAGTTTTCTCTATCCAGAAAGATTTCGGTCGCTTTGAAAAGAATAAATCTGCATAGCTGATTATTTTCTCTTCTATGCTCATGGGCGAGATATCCTTGACAGGCAATGGTAAATTCCGATTAGTAATTTCTTCTTTTGTAAGTCCGACACCAATATGATTATGTGCGACTTTTGCATGTTTTGCCAGACCTTCCCTTTCTAGGATTTTCTGTCCTTCAGTTAAATGTGTAAGATACGGAAGACTCCCGTTTGCCCCCATCTCAGGAGCATTGACTTTGCAAATTCCAATATCATGAAGCATCCCAGCTTCTTCTATAAATTCTAATTGCTTCTGAGTAAGTTTTAGTCGACGTGCGATTGATAATGCTTTATTCGTCACAAGTGTGACATGAATGATATAGTTCCGGTAAAGCTTTGTGTTTGGTTTTATGTATTTGTGAATGATGCTTAGGTAATCTATCACTTTGCACTATCTTTGTTGAATTAACAGAATTATTTTGTATCAATAGATTCAAAACAATATCATGGAGCGAACGGCGAGATTCGAACTCGTGACCTCTTCCTTGGGAAGGAAGCGTTCTACCAACTGAACTACGTTCGCATTTATATGAGTTTACTATTTTTGTGAAAAAATTGCCATGTAAAGATTAATGTCCTTGATGAGGATATTACACCTTCTGAAACACCATGACGTACTTTCTGTCATTTTGATAAGTTTTAACATAAAAAATTTCAAATTAATCTTGAAAACCCTTATAAATCAATAAAAGTATTTTAATAATTTTACAAATACTTTAAATGTGACACTTAGTACGTCAGAGGGTTTCGACATAGTTACATTTTTTACAGACAGATTGTAATATCGGGAAGTTATACTCAAAACAAAGGAATTCAATTATTAGATATTTAGATTCCGGAAATAACACAAACAGGCTTTTCAAATCTTCTCTTCTGCTTCATGGCCTTGATCCAGGAAGCAAATGAAAGAACACCATTGTATGTCAGATTTTCAAATCCAGTCTTTTCCTGCAGGAATTTTACTGATTTTTCAAGTAAATCATCATCTATGATCCAGCCAAAACCCTTTGTCTCATCAATTATTCCAATAATTTCTTTTTTCCTGTGAGCAACTCTATCAACAATAGCATCAGCAAGGCTTGATTCTGCAGGTTTGTATATTACGTCATATTCCTTTGCAATAGGACAGACCTTTGAAGTTTGCGCAATATGAATCTGAGGTGATTTCTGTTCTAGATCCCTATAGCCCTCATAAATACCTACAGTGCTTGTCCCTGAGCTGCAAGGTATAAATATTGCGTCAGCTCCAGGAATTTGATCAGCAAGCTCATAGCTGATTGTTTTAAAGCCAATAACGGCATTTTTATCTAGAGAGCCTCGCAGGTTTAAATAACTCCCGAAATTCGAGAACTTTACAGCTTCAGACTTTGGCTTTTTTGAATAATTAACTGCTACATTAGAAAATTTGGATATTAGTTCGTTTAGTTTCTTAATTTTCTCGGGATTTGCACCTACCGACATAAATACCGCCAGCTGAAGATCTTTGGCAAGACCTGCGTAACTAGCTGCAGAAATCGCCGCATTTCCAGAAGAACTGATTAAAAGCTTTTTTGTCCCAATACTTTTATAAAAAGAGATTTGATAAGCAAGAGAGCGGTCCTTGAAAGATCCATTAGGATTCTGTGTCTCAAGTTTTAGATATACCCTCTGGGTATCTGCCTCCCTTATTCCAAAAAGTTCAAGTTCCTTTGAATTTAAATAGATCTTCTCAAGTGATGTCCCGCCCTCATCAATTGTCAGTTGATCCTCTATCGGAATTAATTTGTTTATTTTGTCGTATTTCCAGATATTCATTATTTTGATATCATATCAAATAACTTGTTAAATCAAAACAATGGATGAAACCATAACCACAAACGGAAAAACATTTGTCTGCCTGGAATGCAAGAACGAGGTAGAAATTGATGACTCACTAGCTCTTGGAGACGTTATTGAGTGCAGTTTTTGCGGCATAGAATATGAGTACACAGAAGATAGCGAAGAAGGCAAAGTCCTAAAAGTAATTGAGGAAGAAAAATAATTTCAAAGAAAAATTTTAATGAGCTCAAATATTGAGTTTCTTCTAAAGCAAATCAATCTTAAACTGAAAGACAGTTCATTGTTCTATATTTCAAATGATCCTGAAAGGGCTTTAGGTTTGGAAGGGCTGGTAGACTCTTATCACATCATTTGTGTAGACGATTCAAATCTGCTGGAAGGTCTAAAAACTGCTGGCATTAAATATTTCTCACTTGAAGAACAGACAGGGGAACTAAACTCTCTATACAGGAACTCTTCTAAGCTATTGCTAGAGGAAGATACAAGAAAATATATTGAGAAGAATAAAAAGGCTCTGAATTATTTCCAGACATTTAAAATAAGCTCTAGATTTGAAAAACTGATTGAGGGCGAAATTTTTGATGGTAAGCTATTAAATACAAACTCTGATTTAAACAGGCTTTTTGAGGAAAAAATTTCGCAATATAAGGCATTAAATAATGATGGAATTCAATTTCCAAAAACTATTATCGGCAGACTAGCCGATTTGAAATACAAAAGCCTTAAGAAACAGATTGGTGAAAAGCTTGTACTGCAATTTAACAGAGGACATACTGGCCAGGGAACATTATTTCTGCACAGAGAGGATGATTTTAATAATATCCAAGCTGAATTCCCAGAGCGTATTGTTCGCATTGCTGAATTTGTAAATGGAAAAGCATATACAGTAAATACCTGTATTTATATGGGGAATGTATATATTGCTGGATTGAGCTATCAAATTACTGGAGAAAAGGGGCTTACTAATTTTGAGGGCGGGACTGTGGGTAATGATTTCAATTATAGAGAGGGATTTAGTGAGCAGACTTATAATCAGCTTTATACTCAGGTAAGCAAAATCGGCGAAAGGATGGCGGAAAATGGATATAGAGGTTTATTTGGAGTCGATATGATATTAGATAATGACGGAAAAATATTTATAATTGAGATAAATGCAAGGCAGCCGGCATCGATTCCTTTTGCTACAAAACTTCAGCTTGAATTAGATCAGGTTCCGTTGCTATTACTAAATCTGATGGCATTCCTTGATATAAGAGAAAACATTGATCCAATGAAATACTTTTCTGAGGCTGCAAAGCCAATTGAGGCCTCGCAGGTTTTCAAGAGGAATCTTGAGACAAATCCAGTAATCATTGATTTTGATCTTAAGACCGGTGATTATTTAATTGCAGACAAGGAGGAAATGAGGATAAAATTTAAAAATTATGCCTACAATATATCTCAAATTGGAAAGGACGGATTGCTTCTTATGACACAAAAGAAGGGCAAAAGGATCAATCCAGGAAACGAGATACTAAGAATGCAAATCAGACAAGGAGTTATTTCTAAAAGCGGCAGATTGAAACCATGGGTAGCAGAAGTACTTAATAATATTAGTGACTAATTTGATGGAAATAGAATCTTTACCCGAATCTGTTCTAAACTTGGCACAAAAGTATTTTGAGCTGCCGCTTGGCGGGAAAAAAGTTGTCTGTCCATATTTTATGAATATAAAAAAGCAGAGGGCAGGTCTTCGAGTGATGGTTGGGAAAGGAAGCTGGGCAGAAATCGTTCACGAGACAAAAGTTTGGGCGCAGTTGAAAGGATTTAGTCTTGAAAAAGCAGGCGAAGGGGAAATAAGAGAATTTATGATGAAACTTGGCATTGGTATAGATTGTTCCGGTTTTGTTGTTTATCTGCTTAATCAATGGATGAAGGAATTGAATAAATCTAGTATTTGGCACAATTTGAAATACAAGGAAAATGGTCTTTACTTTACATTTAGAAGATTTTTAAGGCCGGTAGAGAATATTAGTGCAAATTTGATGACCTCTGAACTGAATTGCTTCAAAATTACAGAATTAAACGATATTGTGCCAGGAGATTTGATTCGAGCTAAGGGCAAGCAAAATAATGCGCATCATGTTGCATTGATCACAAAGACTTATAAAGATAAAAGTGGCAACCTTGAGAAATTCGATTATATTCATTCGCATAGATTCTATGAAAAGGAGAATGGTGTCAGACAAGGTTCTGTAGAAATTACTAAACCAACAGAGAGCCTTAAAGATCAAAAGTGGGAGGATCATTATAATGGTAAAAATTATATGCTCGAGGATCTATTGGTTGACTACGAAGATAATGGGGTTAGAAGATTAAAGTTCTTGCAAAACTAAAATGCCAATGCTAAACTTATTAGCAATTAAGTATTTAGTTTGCTAGTAATGCTCACGCAAAGGCAAAGAAGACTTCTGGAAATTATAATAAAGGAATTTGCTACTTCAGCTGAGGCTGTAGGATCTATTGATCTGCCAAGAAAATATGAACTTCGGGTTAGCCCTGCAACCGTAAGAAATGAGATGGGAAGGCTTGCTGAAATGGGCTATCTTGAAAAACAGCATGCAAGTTCAGGAAGGATACCAACGACCCTTGCTTTTAGATATTTTCTGGAGGAAATTCTTGAAGAGCTTGATAGATTTGACGCAATTGATATTACGAGAAAGGCAGTTCTTAATGAGGATTTATTCCAAAAGAGATTTAATATTGATCATTTAATGCTTTCTGCTGTGAAGTCACTTTCTGAGCTGACTAATAATGCTTCTATTGCTCTTGTGGATGATAAAATTTATCACTCGGGGCTAAATCATATGCTTGAAAACCCTGAATTTCAGGATTTGGAGGTTTTCAAGCAGATACTATCAATTGTTGAAGATTATTCTGAGATGTCCTCGATTCTTTCGAGATACAAAGGAGAAGGAGATATAAAAGTGCTAATTGGCGATGAAATTGGCCAGGAATATTTCAAAAACTGCGCAATAGTCTTTGTGGAAATTCCACTTTCTGGAGGTTCGATTGCTCATCTTATAGTATTAGGACCAAATAGAATGAAATACAAACAGGTACTTCCATCTATTCAGTTTATTTCTGAGAAAATTAGATCTCTTATTTCTGATTGGAATTAACTATGATAGACAAAAATATTCTTGTTCAGATGATTGAAGACTCAAAAAAAGTTATTGGTGATTGCGGGGTATCTGGAGTAAAGCTTGATAGTGCAAATTTTCAAACCAAGTCAAAAGAAGACTTTGAGAAATTTGCTGAGAAATTTGAGAATGCTGATTCGAAATTTTTACTTGAAGTTGATCATGCTGGCAGAAGAATACAAGTTTATGATTGTTTGGACGAATCACTTGGGTTGGATTATATTGAATTGACAGAACCAAAACCTAGCAGTAAATTAGTAAAAAATGAGTGGGAATATGTGACATATGTTACCCAGAACTTTGATGTGTGCTTGAAGGAAGCATTAAGTGGAGGTTACAAGGTAAAAAAGATAAGAGAAATTGACGGGACGAAATATTTTTATGTACTCACTCCAAAGGTAACTATTCAAATTAGGAATAAAAGTGTCGGGCAGATAGAACAGACAGAGAGCGAGTCTGCTGTAATTGAACCGGAGCAGACAATAGAAAAATCATTAGAGCCAGATTATAAGGAGAAGTATGCTAGATTGATGGCTGATTTTGAGAACTATCGGCGGATTCAGGAGCAGCAGAATGGTATGGCTGCTGTGAATTCTAAAGTTGGGTTGTTTGCTGATCTGGTTGGTGTTTTGGATGACTTTGACAGGGCGATTGTTTCTCATCCTGATGATGCAGCCACTGATGGGTTTAAGGCGATATATGACAAACTGGTTGGTGTATTGAAGGAGAACGGTGTAGAGGAGATGGTTGTAAATACAGGTGATCAGTTCAGTGCAAGCAATATGGAGGCGGTGACTACTGTACCTGCCCCAGATGCCAAGCAGGACAATACTGTGCAGGAGGTTTTGCAAAAAGGGTATCTTCATGTCGAATCAGGCAAGGTTATTAGGCTTCCTAAAGTCATTGTGGCAAAGTTTGGGGGGTAGTTTAGCAGGTTTAGAAGATTAGAAACCAGGATGACTAGAGCATTTCATCTATTACTACTTGATTATCCAGAACATAGAGGACTCTAAGAAGGCTTTCCAATTTTACTTCTCCCCCATTTTCTAGTTTCCATAGAGTTCTAGAACTTAGTCCTGTTAGTTTTGCCAGTTGTCTCTGTGAAAGTTCGTGCTCTTCTCTGATGTTTTTGACTATTAAGGATATTTCACCCTGGATTTCCATGATTTCTGCATATGGAGGGGTTAATTTTTTCCTTTCGCGAATAATTCCATTGTGTAAATATGTGTTTTTCATATTCTTTCTATTTTTTTGTAGTATGGTCAGAAGCATGACTTACTTTAAGTCTGATTATATCAGATCTAAAGTAAGTCAAGGTTTTGACAGGGTATGTTCGCGAACAATTAAACTGCTTGACAGATTTCACTTAGCACTCTTATAATACACCTGCTAATATATTATAAAAATATTCATGGGAAAAATCATTGGAATTGATCTTGGTACTACGAACTCAGCAATGGCTTATGTCACTGGTGGTAAGCCTGAAATTATTTCTAACAAAGAAGGCGGAAGGACTACTCCTTCTGTTGCTGCGATTCCTAGTGATGCAGTTGATGAAGTGATAGTCGGCATTCCTGCTAAAAATCAAATGGTTATGAATCCTGCTCAGACTTTCTACTCTATCAAGAGATTGATCGGACGTAGATGGGAGGATGACGAGGTCCAAAGAGATGTAAAGGTGCTTCCATTTGAGCTTAGAAAGGCAAGTAAAGGTGGTGTCGAGATCAAGTTCGGTGGGCAGTGGCTTGCTCCAGAGGCAATTAGTGCAAAAGTCCTTGCAAAGCTAAAAGCTGATGCTGAGGCTTTCCTTGGAGAGGATGTGACTGAGGCAGCTATTACTGTCCCTGCTTACTTCGATGACTCTCAGAGACAGGCTACGAAAAATGCCGGCAAAATTGCCGGTCTTGAGGTGAAAAGAATTATAAATGAGCCTACTGCTGCTGCGATTGCTTTTGGGCTTGATGAGAAACAAGACAAGACTATTGCTGTATATGACTTGGGTGGTGGTACTTTTGATATTTCTATTCTAGAGATTGGTGATGGGGTATTTGAGGTGAAATCTACAAATGGTGATACTCACCTGGGTGGAGATGACTTTGATCAGAAGATTATTGACGAGCTGGCTAAAGAATTTGAAAATAATGAGGGAATTGATCTAAAGAAAGACCCCGCTGCTCTGCAAAGACTCAAAGAGGCTGCCGAGAAAGCGAAAATTACTCTTTCTTCGAGTGAGAAGACTGAGATTAATCTTCCATACATTACTGCTGATGCCAGCGGTCCTAAACATTTCAGAAAAGATCTGACTAGGGCTGATCTGGAGAAAATGGTTGATGATTTGGTTACTGAGACTATTGAGCCTTGCGAAAAGGCTCTCAAAGACGCTGGTTTATCTGTTTCTGATATTGATGATGTATTGCTAGTGGGTGGTATGACTCGTATGCCTCTTGTAAAACGCAAAGTTGAGGAATTTTTCAAGAAGAAACCTAACGAGAGTGTAAATCCTGATGAGGTTGTGGCGGTTGGTGCTGCTATTCAGGGTGCTGTTTTGGCTGGGGATGATAGTGTGAAGGATGTGACTCTTTTGGACGTCACTCCTCTTACTCTTGGACTTGAAACTCTTGGTGGTGTTAGGACGCCATTAATCGAAAGAAATACTACTATTCCTGCTGAGAAGTCTCAGGTGTTCTCTACTGCTGCTGACAATCAGCCTGCTGTTGAGATTCATGTTCTTCAAGGGGAGCGTGAGATGGCTGCTGATAACAAAACTCTTGGCAGATTTATCCTGGATGGGATTGCACCTGCACCTAGGGGGATTCCTCAGGTTGAGGTTACTTTCAAGATTGATGCTAATGGTATTTTAAATGTCTCTGCGAAGGACAAGGCTACTGGTAAGGAGCAAAGTATTACGATCACTGCTTCTACTCAGATGGATGATAGTGAGGTTGAGAAGATGGTGGAGGAAGCTGCAAAGCACGCAAGTGAGGACAAAAAGAAAAAAGAACAAGTTGAGGTGAAGAATAATGCTGAGACGATGGCCTTCCAGGCTGAGAAGTTTGTGGAGGAGATGAAGGACAAGCTCGATAAGAATGATAAAGAAAAGCTGGAGGAGAAGGTGAAGGAATTGAAAGAAATGATCAAAGGGGAAGAACTAGATCAAGAAAAAGTAAAAACAGCAACAGACGAACTCTCAAAGCAGCTACAAGAAGTCGGAGCCAAAATGTACCAACAAGCCGGCGCAGAAGTAGAAAAAGAAGACAAAGAGAAAAAGGACAAGAAAGATGGGGATAAGGATGGTGATAAAGATGACGACGATGATGAAGATGAGAAGAAGGATGCAGAAGAGGGAGAGGTTGTCGAGGATTAAGTATTAATTGGAAACTGCCCACTAATCTACAATAGAATAGTCGTAACCTATTTCCACAACTTGCTAAATGTGTGCGTCTTAATAGATAATTTAATCGGCATTACCTATTATCACATTGTGAATTACAACCTCATCATTTCCGCCAAATGATACATTTGCTTTTATTATGGTTTCGTCATTTGGCTTAATATAAACCAATGTCATGTCTCTACCTTGTCCAAAACTTTCTGGATTCCAAACAGTTCTAACAATCGGTTCTTCATATGTCTGAAAGTCTTGCTCTATGTTATCAGATTCCACAAGCCATGCCATTACTACAGCCGCAACATACTGATGATACTCGGTGGAAATTCCCTGTTTATGTAAAGGGACCCTTTCAATATCAGCAAATTCACCTCAAACTGTCATTTTTTTGTTATTAAAAAGTACTTAATTATACCACGAAAGGATATATTGTAGCGATATACCACGATAAGATATATTAGGCTACGAAACCATATGTGCGTTTATCAGAGGGTAATTTTTAAACGCAAGAGGTGGATGAGGCATATGCCCATAGGATAATTTATTAAGGTCAACTGCTGAAATTAAATGCTAAGCCAGAATTAGGTTTGTCGAATATCTATAGCCTTAGTTGAGGATTTTCTCTATTTGATTTCTAATTTTGGCTAGAACCTCATAAGGGTCCTCTGTTGGCAGTGTCAATCCTGCTGCCTGATCATGTCCTCCGCCACCTAGTGCTTCGGCAATTTTTCTTACATTTTGGCCTGTTGATCTTGCTCTAAATGAAATTTTTGTAGTTCCGCCGTTTTTAGGCCTTATCAAAAATCCCCAGCTGTAGCCTTGCCGCCCTAGCATTATATTTAGTATTAAATTCATTATGATATCAATTTTAGCCCCATCCAGACCTAAAAATTCATATAAATCCCTGGATATATACGTATAAGAATATTTATACTTATCATCGAATTTCAAATTGTTCACAAACGCTTTCACACCATTCAATATGCTCTGGTCATAAGTATTAACAGCCTCTGCAATTTCCATCACCTTGGCGCCTTTTTCAAGCAGTTTAGCAACAATTTCAAAAGTCTCTTTCGATACATGTTCTATAGCAAAAGAATTTGTATCATCATAAATGCCAAGTAGAAGCGCTTTCGCTACATTTGAATCAAATTCCGCAGCATCATTAAATATAGAAAAAATAATTTCCGAGGTTGAGGAATTCTTCTCATCGACAAATTCCATCTCAGCTTCAATATCAGATTCACTTGAGTGATGATCTATACGCACTACTTTTTGTCTTGGTAGGAATTCAAGATGATTATTCGTAAATCTTTTTATTTCGCTAACATCAAGTACAAATATCAAATCAGAATCTGGCAGAGCCTCGCTGATATTTTCAAACTGCTCAAATTTGTCCAGGCCAGCTAGAAACTTGAAATTAAACGGCTGCCTGTCTTCAAGTACAAGCCTTACATTTTCCTTTTTGAGAGATTTCAATATCCAGTAAAGGGCAAGTGAAGAGCCAATTGCATCAGCGTCAGGATTTAGATGAGTGATGATAGAAATATTTTTAGCTTTTTTTATCAATGCAAGAAGCGATTCAATCTCCGTTTTATTCATTTTTATTTACTAACTTTTAAATTTAGCTTCAAAATACTCCTGAAGTTTAGAAATTTCAATTCTTTCCTGGGCCATAGTATCTCTTTCACGGATTGTTACAGCATTATCCTCAAGACTGTCGAAGTCAATCGTTATGCAAAAAGGTGTTCCTATTTCATCCTGCCTTCTGTACATTTTACCGATATTTCCGCTGTCATCAAATTCGCAATTATAATTTTGCTTTAGTGTAGCGTGAATTTTTTTCGCTTCAACCTTCAATTTATCATCCCTTTGAAGAGGAAATACTGCAATTTTTACTGGTGCGATCTCATGCGCGAATTTCATCACAACTCTAGTTTTGCCATTCACTTCCTCCTCGTGATACGCATCAAAGAGGATCACACCAGTCAATCTCGAAAGACCGAATGTTGGCTCTACCACATGAGGTATAAATTTTTCATTAGTTTTTGGATCTGTATAGTTCATGTCCACCCCAGAATGCTTCATATGATTTTTTAAATCAAAATCAGTTCTATAAGCAAGACCAAACATTTCTTTGAACCCAAATGGATAATCATATTCTATATCTTTTGTCATTTTTGAATAATGACTCCTTTCAAATTCTTCATGCTCTCTCCATCTCAGATTTTCCTCCCGTATTCCAAGATCTAGTGCAAACTGCCACATTTCTTTCTCCCAATATGCATATACCTCTTCCCAGTTTTCTTCCTTGATGAAATATTCAAATTCCATCAAATCAAATTCTAGTGTCCTATGGACAAGCTGTCCTTTTGTAATTTCATTTCTAAAGGCCTTTCCATGCTGTGCTATACCAAAAGGCACTCTTACCCGCATAGAATTTAGAATATTTTTGTAATTCATAAATAAACCCTGAGCAATTTCACCTCTTAGATATGCTAGTGACTTACTTTCTGGCACAATACCGATGTGAGTCTCAAATAGCTGATTAAAGGCCCGCGCATCTGTCCAGTCAGATTTGCCGCAAATGGGGCATTTTAGATTGTTCTCTTTAATCAGTTTTGTCAGCTCCTCTAATGGCAGTCCCTCCACTTTGATATCTTTTATATTATCCTCGATCAAGTGATCGGCTCTGGTTCTGTTTTTGCAATTTTTGCAGTCTACTAGTGCGTCAGCAAAGCTTGCAGTGTGTCCTGATGCCTCCCAGACTTTTGAATTCAAAATTATACTTGAATCAATACCAACTATTTCATCGTGACCATGAACGAATCTTTTCCACCAAATGTCGCGGATATTGTTTTTCAATTCTGTACCATATGGCCCCCAATCCCATGCATTTGCCAGACCCCCGTAAATCTCTGAGGAGGGATAAATAAACCCTCGCCTTTTTGCCCATGCAGTGATTTTTTCAAGTGTTGCTGATTTGTTCATAAGATTTAATTAAATCTGCTAAAGTATAACACAAAGAATATAGTGCTGAGGTTACATCACAGCCTTCATTTCATCTGGAATATTCTTTATCAAATCAGTATGCTTAGTTTTTATTATTCTAAGTATTTCCGGACTTTCAAAAATGAGCCTTTTTTCTTTTAATTTATCCTTTAGATATTGTGCGTTTGTTTCATATTCCACATAAATATTCTCAAGTTCATCAAGCTTCTGTTCCAGTTTAAACGATCTAACACCTTTCTCATGTAGTTTTTTTAAAATAACCACCCAAACCTCACGTATTCCAATATTTGTTGTATCCAGTATTAAATCATAATTCCTTTCAATTTGCTCGTCGTCAAAAATATCAACTCCAAATCTTGCACGCCATTCTTTTCTTAGGAATTCATCCCTTTCCTGTACTGTTTCAGTCCTTTCATCCCCTTGAGCTCTTTTTATCCTTGCTTCTAAGTCTGCTTTTATGAAAATCTTGAATACTTTATCGGAGTGGATCATAAAACCAGCAGTCATACCCTCTATGAGTGTATTTCTGCTATTTAGTGCGTAATGAGCTATAAAGTTTTCCCAGACAAAATCCCAATGCTGATGATATTTTGCTGCCCATTCATTAATTTGGGCTGATTTTGAATCAAACCCCATTGAATCAGCCCAGTATTTAAGGACTCCTCCCGCGTAGACATATTGCATTTCAAATATGAGTGCAATGAATCTAGCTGCGGTTGTTCCTCCAGCACTAGGCCAGCTTGAGAAAAAGATGTTTGAAGTATTGTTTTGCATAATTTATTGCTTTAGTGAGTTCAAATATAGCAGGTAAGATTTTAATCTCCTTTCTATTGTATCCTCAAGCGTTTTTTGAAGCAAATTCCTGATAATTTGTTTGTCTTTTTTATCTAGCGTGACTCTCACGCCATCTTTTAGATCCTTTTTGTTGTAATATTTTAGAATTTTACGGATTCTTTCATTTTGAATTGATTCTACATCTATGAATCCAAGATTAGTGAGTATTTTTGTGATAAATATAAATTCAAGTCTTTCAAAATCCAGGATAATTATTTCTGTAAAATTTTTTAGCAGCTTTAAAACTTCAAGATCTTTTTCATTTTCCTGCATTAATTTATCTGTAATTTCGAAAATATAAAATGCCAGAAGATTTTGTGTCAGACTTGTAGTATCAAATTCTTTAATCATTTGAATTTCAGTTAGGACACCAAGTCCTTTTGATCTGGCTATGCTGAATTTGCAGTAATTTCCAAGATCAATAACTGATGTTTTTTTGGATGTGGGTTTTCTTGCAGCTTTTGCAAAAGTTGAAATTTTGCCTTGTTCCTTGGACAGGATTGTAATTATCTTATCCGATTCAGAATAGTTGCGCTGATTGATTATTATCCCTTCGAGTTTTTGCAGCATTGTCTCTTTTTATTTTTATTATTATGTATCCTCCGCCTAATGCAAATAATAACAGAAATAGAAAAGATATTCCTATTAGAGGAAATGCGGGAAATTTGCCTTTAAAACGTGGAGGCAAGATATACAAACAAATTTTTGATTAGAGATGTACGCGGTAATTCTCTCTAATCGACTTTCGGCTTTGCTTTGTCTTTTTCCTCGTCTTTCTCTTTTTTACCTAGCAATATCCAAAATTTCCCGTTCTTTGCTATGTAGCCCATTAATCCTACAAACCCTACTCCTCCTAGGATGAACAGAAATATAACCATAGCTGCAGATATCACTCGGGACTCAACCTCTTCGCTGTCTGCGCTTACATTAACAATATCTCCAGTATCTGGATCGATACTTCCTTCTATTACACTGAATTGCCCTGTATCACTTTCGGCTGCCATTTTATCATCTACATAGTATGCCTCTACCTTCCATTCGTAGTCCCCTAGTTCCAGTGCCTGCTCTTCTGTGAGTTGATACTCTTCTACACTCGTGTCTTCTATTGTTGCTAATAGATTATACTCTGTTCCTAGCTCTGGATTATCCTCGTTCTCGTCTCCCGGCAACTTTTGCAAATAGATCTTGTAGTACTTAGCATCATCTATGTCTGTCCTGCTCCATTGGAGTATTGGCTGTCGCTCGTCTATTCCTATTCCATCCGTTGGATAGATCAGAGTCAATGCCTCTATACTCTCTACTACCTCGAAGTCCTCTACATTACTCTCTCCTCCTGTTGTCCCATTCTCTCTAATACCTACTACCTTCCAATAGTAATCTGTGTACTCTAATGGCAACTCACCACTTATTCTGAAGTTTGTTCTGATTCGATCGGTATTCACATCTGTGTCATCGATTGTTCCTATCTTTACTAGATTACTTTCACTTGAATCGTCATGATTAAGGTATACGTCATAGTGATCTAGATCCAGATCTCCGTTGTCATTCCAGTCTAGTATTGGCGATCTGTCTGTTACCTCCTCACCGTCTATTGGATACACTAAAGTGATTGGATATTCTGCTAAAGTATAATCCGAATATGCATTGCTGAATTCGCTGGTGCTGCCATTTGTATTTGTGGTCAAAATACTGAAAGTTCTGCTCTGCGTTCCATTATCACCAGAAAACGTGACATCTACATACCAGCTCTTCCCGCTAATACTGTATGTTCCAAGAGATTCCAAACAATCTCCTGCTCCAATATTTGACAGACAAACTTCTGCTGTATTTACGTTATCGCTTGTTGTAATTCCATAAATCCTGTATACACCTCCTGAAAGATACTGCACGTTTGTGATAACTGGCGTTGCAATAGAATCATTCGCTGTTCCAAGAAGATCAATGTATGACTCGTCAAACACATTGCCTGTTATAGTCACTGCTGCTCCAGAATTTAACTCTACTGCTATAGGACAGTTTTCAAATGTCAGGTTTGTGATTGTGACATTGTTTAGAGTCGTTGCATCAATACACGCCTGACCTGCTGCCAGTCCAGTCCCGTCTATGGTACCGCCATTTCCGTCAATAATATCCCTTGTTGCATTTGTATCACCAACTACTACCAGGGGATTTGATAAGGCTAAGGTTGTTCCATATGTCTCGATTGCTGTTATTCTGACTCCATTTCCTGCAAATGCCGAACTTACTTTTACAGCTTCATTCAAACTTGTAGCCAGATCCGCAAGTCCATCAAAACCTTCACTTCCTCCACCGGAATATGCTCCTCCTCCGTCATCATAACCTGCCACCGATACGTTATCCTCACTTGTCGCACTATCTACTACAATGCTGTAAGTCCCGTCATCCTGGATCATTGGATTTGCGTCTACAACTTCTGCTTCCATCGTCTGGAACCTACCGAAATTATTTGTAGCAATAGACCTGTCTGCTGCTAATTTGTCAGTCCAAGGTTCTCCTCTGTCGTAAAAATTTTCTCCATCGACCACACGAACTGTTCCTGTCTGTATTGGATCGCTAATTGATTTGCCATCAAAACTGTAGTCAAGCGAAGCAAGATGCGGTTCATCGAAATGTATCGGGTTTGCTTCTGAGGCAATCTCTACTCTGTCACCATTGCTGTCTATTCTAAACTCGGCAACACTCATTGACCCAGAAAAATTGGTAAAAGGATTACTACTTGATCTATTGAGTATAGAGGTTTTCCCCGAGGTCCCAATTGAGTGACCGGTTGCTGGACAATGCGTAGCACCACTCAAGCAATTTTGCGAATAGTTACTCAGCTCCGTTAATTCAACTAAATTATTATAAAAATCATATTCCTCCGGGATCTCAAATATATATGTTTCATCCAGGATATCGGTTCTTCTATGGTCATTACTAAATAGTTCTATAACACCTTTCCATGACTGTTCAAAGTTATACTCACCCCCGGTTCCATTACCCGAGCCGAAATAATTGTCCTGAGCCATTGTTGCCTCATTTTCTGAAATATTTTCGCGTAATACAATACCCCTCATTCCATTATTCTCTATGCAATTCTGCTCCAGACCATTACAAAGCGACCCTGTTTGAGAATTTGTCCCTCCAATGATCAGACTTGGGGCAACAGGGCTAATAGGCCAAGCGTCTCTCCGCCATGTTGCAATCGTATCGTAATAGTATATTCCAGCATATAAATATCCTTTTATGGAATTCCCCTTAATATTCGTATGTGTTGTAGAATCCATATAGAATGCATATCCTGCCGTTGCCGTGGAATCAAGCGAAACTCCGAAGTACGGATCTGTTACACTTTCGTTTGATAAAAAATTATTGTAATAATTCTGATTGATATCTTTATAATCCGATGCCCAATCAAAATCTCCATATATTATTAATGCATTGTAGCCACCTGAAAGTGTATTTGCCACTACATTAACATCTCCTGGATCTCGCATTCCTATCTGTGTCCCCCCGTATCTAAACAGATTTCCCTTTCCATTATCGCCTATCTGTATTGGATTTTGGGCGCCATCATATCTATATCCTCTGATATAAATATGATAATAATATGCATCACCAAGAGATGTTTCACCTGTGACATCTGTTCCAAAGAAATTATTGTAGATTTGTACATCAGGAATTGCACTTGTGGCGAGATTCATATCAATTCCGATCCTACTGCCTGAAATAATATTACGATTTGATGCGGTATTGCCTCCAATTGTCGTGACACAATCACCAGAAAGATCAATAGCTGCATCTCCCTGGGATAAAACTGCATCTGCATTTGCCACTGATACCAACCCAGAATAGCTGACTCCAATTTTATTGCCTGCTATATTTATATATCTACCAGTTCCCGATGAACCACAAACAGCTCTTATTCCTGTATTATAATTCCCAGAAATTACATTCCCATCACTTGTTGTATTTCCTATCTGAACCGGAGAACCGACAGTTCCTACCGCGCCTATATAAATCCCATAATAATTCTGTGATTTTGCTTCACTTGTAATATCTGTTCCAACGTACGAATTTGTCACTTCTATTCCGTCTGTACTTATCTTTATTCCGGATTTAGATGAATCATCAAAATTATTTATCACAAGAGAATTGACGGTACTAGTTCCTGAACCTGCATTGAAAGTCAGACCGTCTACTGCACCAGCACTTATTCCGTTGATTTCAACTTCTGGACCGGCAGTATTAAAATTCCCCTGATTCGTTGTCTGTGTAGCTCCATCTATCACAGTAATTCCAGATAAACCTGCTAGTGTACTTGTAGGTCGTATCGTCCAATAGTCATCTCCTCCCACAGAGTCTCCCGAACTTGGCGTATTTGGATCGTCATAGTCTCTGTATCCTGTATCTGAGGTTGGTATATTAAAGTAAATATTATCAGCTCCAGCTAATGCGTTTGCTTCCTGTATAGCTGCTCTCAACGTACAATCACCTCCTGCATCTGCACAAAGTCCATCTCCTGCACTTGCATCTGCTGTATCTGCTGTACTGTCTATTGTGAATGTACTGTTCTCTACAGCTTTTGAATTTGAGGATCTATCTTCTTCATTTTCCTTGTTAATAATATATGATTTTACATATCCTCCTGATGCTGACGGAGTTCTTAGCAAAAATTCTATTTCTCCCCGTTCATTTACGTATAGATTAGTCTCTCCTATAACTTCATCGTTATTGTACGTTGTCACTGCTCTATAATCATTCAGTCTCTCTTCTTTTACCTCGTATACCGCCTTTTTAGCTTTATCTTTAAGCAGTACTTTGCCCTTAATTATTTTATTTCCATTCACATAACTTGCATTGAATATCTCCGGTTCTACTTTCTCCCAGTCCAATGCTCCTATCACCACCTCCTCCAATCCTGGCTCCTTCAAAATGTTATCCCCATCCATTGTTATCAGCCCAGTCTCTCGCCCGATTATAACTTCATTCAATATCGGGGTAACCTTCGAGCTACCAATATGTAGATATACCTGCAAATACAATTTACCTGATCCAAAATTCTCTTGATAGATATCAAGATTGGCATTTACTTCCTGGATTGTATTTGACGAAGCATAGTCTTGAACTGTCTTAGCCCATCTAGCCTCAATATTCGAGTAATAATACCAATTTATCCCATCTGGCGACAATTGGTATTTAATTCCCATGCCTAAATCATTCTCCGAAGACTCAGGCAACCGCGAACTTGTATTATCGTCATTGATATTACTTCTCTCAACTATTTCTAAAAGATCTGAATATTCAATTCCATTTTTTGTCTTGATACTTGGATTATCAGTTGGATAAGTGATTATAGTTTCTTGAGTTGTTTCTTCAGCAGTCCCCTCTTCCTCAGCAGATCTCTCCGCACCCAATACATCCGTATTCTTTGGCGCAGTTTGTTCATCTTCAGTAGTTTCTTCATTTTCTTCTACCGGTGTCTCAACACTAGTTTCTTCTGTTGCAGCATCATCTGTTTGTATCTGATCTTGCTCTTCAGTCTCAGGAGATAGTGTTTCTTCACTCAATGATTCCGTTGTATCAGATATTACATTAATAACATTTTCAATAGCCACGAGCTGCACCCCATTTGCCGTAAACTCGACCTTCTCGGGGTCATATTCATAATCTGTCATCTTCTGTGCAGTAAACTCGTATCCTTCCTCTCCAAACCCCATAGCAAAAATACTCTCTACCCTTGTATCCATGATCACAAACCCACCAGCAACAAACAATAATGTCTGAAGCGCGATAAAAATCAAAGTCGTCAGCAAAGTTATCAGAGTTGGATAATATCTAACCCGGAATTTTGCCAAATCTTTCTTTTCCTGCTTTACATTCCCATCTTTTCTTTTTCCCTGCGCAAGTCTGAGTGTAAATAATATCAAACTCAACGCCACCTGATAAAAAAACCACAATACATATGCCGGAATTTTGAAAAATATTCCCGAAGTTGAGATTTTTCTCAATAGAATATCATTCTGATTCCCAATTCTAACCAAATAATTCGCCAGTCTCTCAATAAAACCTAATTCAACACTAACAATGCCAATCTCAGATTTTATTTTTTCCTCAAAAACAGCAGCTTTTTTACTAATGATTTTGAAATTTTCTGGTAAATCCTTTATTTCATCTCCTCCTCCATTCTCAACAAGAACCAAAACCTTCACTTTTGCCTCCAATAACCTGTGATTTGTCTTTAAATACTCGATCAATTCACGGCCGCTGTACTTCGGCAATGTTACATCTATGATTACTACGTCAGGTTTTACCAGATATACATACCCCAAGCCTTCTACTCCATTCTCGCTTGTGTATATTTCATAGTCTTCCTCTACCTTCCTGTCCCACGACGCTATCAGGGTCTTGATCCCTTCTCTGATTGCATAATCATCGTCTATTAGGACTATTCTTTTCATTTGTGATAGTTAAACTTTTAGATATTTGAACATATACAAGATAACAGATCTAGTAGATCATGTTAATCTGTTTGGACTTTCTTCTCTTGATTCTTCCTTATGATTACATAACCTGTTCCTGCTGCTAAAAAGATCAAGAACAGTAACCCAACTCCAGCGAATGCTAGTAGAATTGTTCTGGTTTGGTTCTCCTCTAGTGTGTCTGCTACTCTATCTATTGTCTCCATGTCAGGTGTTTCTTCTCCGTCTGTGAGCAGCTGACCTTCTTCAGGAAGAAGTCCAAGCTGTCTTAACAGCCACTCAGGGAAATTCTCTGTTCCTATTACCATGTTTAGTGTTCTTGTCTCTGATCTGTTTCCCAGATCGTCTATTTGATAATAGACTAGTTTACTG
>JAFGMG010000002.1 GCA_016927655.1 Candidatus Dojkabacteria bacterium | reverse complement strand
GCATGTGCTTACAATAAACGCCATAACTAAAACCAACGAAGTGCTTACAGTAAAACACTACACGATGTGCTTACACATCACACCTATACTATAGCCCTTTCTGTTTCTTATATGCAATAACCACGTTGTCTTTCAGTTCAGTTGAAATACAACCAAAAGAATCAAACTTATGAATATTATCCTGTGTCACCATCAATTACCCTTCATAAATATCTTCTTTCTTAAAATCCTTGCCTCGTTGCTCTGTATTCTCATTTCTATGCTGCGGAACAAAATCTTCATGAACTTGAATATAATGAGATTGAATCACCCAATATCGTATTTTATCTCGATACACAGCAATCCATAAAAATACATCGCAACAAGAAGGCTTCATTTGTTGATAATTCATCAAAAATGGTCGTTGAGAGTCCGAAGCCAATGCCTTTTCGTATAATGATTCTTCTGGTTTTTCCCGATCGACTGCTCTTGATGCCTTGACTTCTATTTTGATAATGTGGGGATTCCCGTCCTCATCCGGCCAATGACACAGCAAATCATACTCCCCTTTATAGGTTGAATCAATTTTTTTATTTGGCCGATGAAAATCAGGGACAATGTCTAATAAATGACCCAAAGCCCACGTATCACCAAAACCACGAGGAGCAGAGATTTCAAAAATAGAGAGATAGAGATTTCTATCGATATACGCATTTCTAATGTCTAAATACTCTTCATAGGTGAGCTTATTATCAGCGAGCAACGTTGAAATGATAAATTCATATTTGTTGAAAGGAAGAACTGAAACAAGTTGTTCTAATTGCTCTTGGAAATTATCGGCATGTTCAAGCCGTTGAATCAAGCTCTGGAGTTGTCCTCGTAATATATCCATGTTATCTATCAAAAGAGTGTGGTTTGTGTGCCTGTTTGAATGCGAGGTATTTCGTCATCTTCCTCAATATCTAAGTTTTCAATGCGAAATTCTTTCACCTCAGGAAAAGGATTCCCACACTGCCACCCCGTTTTTCCTGTTTTTCGGAAATGTTCTAATCTACGAATGGTTATTTCGGCAAAAATTTCATCAATATCACAGGAGATCACCCGTCGCTTGAGAAGTTCTCCTACAATCAACGTTGTTCCAGAGTGTGTAAAAAAATCAGTAATCACATCTCCTGCTTGACTACTGGCTTTGACAATTCGCTCAATCGCTTTCATCGGTTTTTGAGCATAACATCCAGGGACATTTTCAGGCATACGGTAAAATACTTGCTGAACATCAACCCACACATTGCCAGCACGAATATTTTCTGATTTACTTCGTTGAAGATTTTCAGTGACCTGTCCGTTAATTTCTTTATAATATCCTCGCAGAATCTTTGGTATATCAGTATATTCAGCATTGACATCAAAAAATGCCTGACCTTTTGTGTAATACAAGCACTCCTGACGAACCGCCATCCAATTTTTTTGCGTCCCATATCCTCTCTGATTTCTCATCGTAATGAAGCTTCTTGATGTCAATTCATCGTAATTTCTCATCAACATCATAAAGTCGGGTAACGGCTGGAAATGGTCTTTTTGGTCTGCCCCAAGCCAAACATATATACTTGCATGATCGGCAAGAATGACTAATGTATTTTCAACCCATTGTTGTGAGAAAGCCATGTAATTATGAAGATTCATTTTACACAAGTTGTGTGTATTCTCATTGCCAACAATCACATTATAGGGCGGGTCTTGAATGGCTAAGGTGGCTTTTTCTTTTCCAAATAGGTTGAGAATATCAGATTTTTTTGTCGCATCACATACGCCTATACGATGATGTGATGCAGGATCAACCCAAATATCTCCTTTTTTGAGACGACAACATGGTAATAACTTTTGTCGTAATGCTGAATCTTGATCTAATCTTCCAAAAGGTTCTACAAGCATATCTCTGACTTTCTTTTGTAGTTATAGTGATTATTTAAACCATACGACAACCTCCCAATCTTTGCATAGGATTTAGTCAATGTTGTCAATGTATTTTGATCATACTTTCGAGAATTTTGATAGCACATGCCGAACGCCCTGCTTCAGGCGCGTGAAGGGGCGCGGCCACCACACTTGCAGGAACAGCACCCAAATTTCCCCGCGCCCCTTCACGTCGCCTGCAAGCAGATCGTTAGCTGATAAATTATTCCCCCTGCTTGATTGACTCTTATCTAAACAGGGTGACATTACTTATTTAATCTTTCTATCTCTGCCTTTATCTCCTCGATAACTTCTTTATTTCTTATTTGTTTCCCCTTTCCCTCAACATTTGACGAATAAATATAGAAAACCTTCCCTCCTTGCTGCGCTGTGAATTTCTCATGTGTTTTGTGTTGTAATTCTTTTTCTTTAAAGATTTGTGAAAGCTGTATCCCTTGATGAACCGGCTTTATTTGTAATCCAATAGAATTTCCCTGAATCTTGATATAAAAATCTACATTAAAAAGTCTGTCCCATTCATCAGGCGCAGGTTCGATCTTTACACCAAGTTCCTGTTCTAATTGTCCGTAAATTGTCTTTATTTCGGTCTGATACCCATCAAATGTCCGATCTATGACCATCTGAATCATATACTCAATACAATCTTGTTCTGTAATTTCTTCGACCTCTGATTGGATGACTTCAGTGATCTTCACATAGAGTTTTTGTATGTGGACACAGGGTGGAGTAATTATCCAGAATCAGGTAAAAGTGATGGTCCAGGAATTTTGGCCCAATGGGCACATAGGG
>JAFGMG010000009.1 GCA_016927655.1 Candidatus Dojkabacteria bacterium | reverse complement strand
TCGACTGTGTTTGGGTAGAGTTCCTCGTCAAAATTCCAGACGTTTGAAATGATTGTGTCGCGGCTCAAAACCGTCCCGGGATTTTTTGCAAAGAATAGCAGCAGATCAAACTGCCTTCTGCTTAAAAACAGCTCCTTTCCATCTTTTCTCACGATTCTCTGGTTGATGTCCAGTTCATAATTCCCGGCTTTAATAATATTTGGCTTTTTCCTTTGCGTATTTTCAAGTAATCTCTTGATCCTTGCTTCCAGCTCTACAATATCGAAAGGCTTTTTGACATAGTCGTCCACCCCGCGCTCAAAAGCAGTAATCAGCGAGTCAGTGGCAGTTTCTTGAGTAGTAATAATTATCGGAATATCAATACCGTTATTTCGAAGTGTGTGGCAGATATCAAGCCCATTGCTGTCTTCAAGGTAAATATCAAGCAAAATTAAATTAATCGTAGTACTGCTTTTGAGCACAAAGCTCTGCGCTGCCAGTCCTTTGTGTACAACAATCGGATTGTAGTCCTTGATCTCCAGGTAATTCTTAATTGCTTTTGCAAGGTTATGATCATCCTCGATAATTAGAATAGTCTTCATAGAAAAATTTTAACATAAAGCGCTTTTACCAGAAAAAGCATACTTTTGTCATGGAAGAATTATAAATGCGATTGAGCAAATATATCAAGCTTATTCAAGGGGTTGAATCGGCGGCGGGGGGATAAAACCATCGTCAGTATCTTCAAGCTCTAATGGCTGGGGGAGTTCGACTGCAGGCGCTAGCGGGTTTTGATTTGCCATTTGAGAAGTGTTTTGAATTTGGTTATCGTTTGCTGCAGATTTTGCAATATCTTTAGAACTCACACTGCCAAGCTCTTTCAGGAGATTCTTTTGGATTTTTTCAAGCGGATCATTTGAATGAAATTTAGCGATATATTTGTTCCCTTTTGCTTTGTAAATTGATGAAAATTCTCTAGCATCTTTAGTACTATTTCTATTGATCAGATAACCCAATACGCCATCTTGTATCTCAAAAAGTACAAAAAAACTTTCTATGGCTTTGAAACTGTCAAATACAAACCAATCATAAGTTCTGATTTTTTCAGGACTGATCCCTTTGGATTTTGCATTTTTGATACTTGCATATGCGACGCTTGAATTTTTAATTGACAGGTTTTTCAAAACTGTGTCAATCAGTCTGATATCAGAAAGATCGGTATTTTGAAAAGCTTTTTTGCTGGCGGTTTGAAAGTCGGCATTTTCTTTGATAAATAGCCCCAACAAACTGCTTGTAGTGCCCTTGCTGTCATAGCGCAAGCCATTGGTCTTCCAAAGCAACCCAGCAAGTAGATCCGTGACGATCCCTTCATCAGGTATGTCAGTATTCTCTACAATAAACTCAAAGACATTCGCGCAGGAGCTGATATTGTTTTTAATAAAATTTTGTCCTGCAAAATCTTTAACTGCTCTTGCTATAGAGATAATCTTATTTTTTGTAAAAATTGGCGCATTCTTTTTATAAAATTCTCCGATTTCTTCCAGTTTGTCAACATCGATAGTTATTAGAAGATCAAAACGTGTCCTGTGTGGCTGCATTGTGACCCGGTCAGTAGGAATGCTGCCCTTTTCGGTGGTAATATAAATTTCAATATTTCCCTCCTCTTCCTTCCATTTCACATCCTTTACAATCGCGTCATCTTTTGGAAGAGACAGGATGAAACTATCCGGGTCATTTTTCTGAATAATTTTTAAATCCCCGGTAGGAAAAAGATCGAAAATCTGTTTTGAATATTTGTCAGCAGGGATAGCCAGACTGATTTTCCGGTCTTTTTGATTTAGAGTATGCGCCAGACTGATACATGCTGCAAGATGATCGAAATCAGCATCTGTTTTTGTAGTTATCAGTATTTTTTTTGCTTTTCTTATAATCTCTTTCATTTGAAATTTGCCAATACGGCAATTGCTTCTGTCGGTTTTGCTCCGCTTTCCATAAGCTTTGCCGCTACTTGAAATGTTTTTGGATTCTTGATCTGTTCTTTAAAATTATCGGTTGCAAAGTAAATACCCGCTAAGATTGAATTTGCGGCCTGAGGTGTGAGTTTGACCCCTTCTTTTTCGGTGAAATCGTACATATCCTCGCTGATTCCAGAATTTACTGGATTGTAAATCACACCAAGTTTTGCAAGCGGGTCTTTAAATTCCCTGCCAAGCGCTATGACATCGGTGTTCTCAAAAAGATATTTATAAATTTGCGAATTAAAACCGACCAGGTCTGACAGGCTTTCGATATTGAGTAAGAATATTTTCTCGTATGTCCCACCCTGATATTGGAAATCAAAATCTTTTTCATTGAAAAGTCCGTCTGTCATTGTCACATAAAGATTTACATTATCTTCGGTCTGATTCCACTGGATGGATTGAACTTTGTTCGGCTGTTTCTTAAATTGAAGTAAAAATTTCTGTTCCGGCAGATTCTCGACAAATTTAACGTGCTTCAAGCTCATATTCTGGGTGAATTTTGGAGGCATCGAATTTGTGACCAGTACTTCGAGTTCGTGGGTATCTCCATAAATCTGGCTCAAAGTAAGTATGACAAGAAGCGAATCGATTGAATTCTCTGGATTTGTAAGGATCAGGATTTTTGGCTTCTTTGGCTGCTTGTATTGTTCGTCCATGAAAAATCAATAAAAAATGCCCGAAATTAATATTGGGCATTGTAGATATTCTAACAGAAATTCCTGAATAATTGAATTGTGGATTCTACAATTTAATTGATATAATTATGCATTGTTAGCCTATAGTTTTGCTCAGAGTAAAAGTATATACAATTCTCTTTACGTACATTTTCCTTTTTGCAAGCTTGGGGGCTGTTTACTCGGATATCATTGGCGATCAAGGTGTGTATCCGGCAATTTCAGTAGATGATTTAGCGGCTCGCAATTACAATTCTGGGAATGAATATTTGACACCTGCAGTTATCCCGAAAGTCCAGGCAGCCGTTCCAATTGAGGAGTTTGTCTTGATAATTCCTTCTATCGGGCTTGAAGAGGAAGTAATTGAAAATATAGATCCTGTCAGCCCAGAAATCTATATGCCAGTTTTAAACGAGCATATTGCACATGGCAAATATACAAGAATGCCAGATGGCGCGGTTGAAGACGGAAATGTTTATCTGTTTGCACACCGGGAGTGGCAGTATCAGGGAAGAAATTCGGGATTTTTTGCTAAAATTGATCAATTGAGTGTCGGCGATATGGCAATTATCAAATACAACGGGCAAAACTATTATTACAAATTTCGCTCTAGAGAGGTTGTAGATGTAAAAAATGTTTCAGTTTATACTGATGTGGCCCCCTCCCCTACTCTCACCCTTCAAACCTGCGAAGGAAGTCAAAAAAGGCTGATTGTTTCGTTTGATTTGACAAAAATTCTTTAAGTTTGGTATATTTTAGTTAGCAGTCGAGTATCTCGAGTGCTAAGCGGTTATTTTATTTATTACAATAAACCTATGAAAATGACAGTCTGGGATCCGTTTTCGATGGCAAGAAGAATGCAGTCCTGGGATGAGATGTTTGATCTTTCAGAATGGGACGATACAGAACTTGATATGTTTGAAGAAGAAGACAAGGTTGTAATTCAGTTAAAAGCCCCTGGATTTGATGATAAGAACGTCGATATTACAGTAGAGGATAATTCAGTCACGATCACTGGGAATGCAGAGAGCAAAGAAGAAGAGGAGGATAAAAAGAAGAAATATTATAGAAAAGAAATTTCTCAAAGATCGTTTACAAGGACTGTGTCGTTGCCTTCGAAAGTGCTTGCTGAGCAGGCAAAAGCGGAATTTAAAAATGGGATTTTGCACCTTGAACTTCCAAAGGCTGAGGAATCTAAGCCAAAGAAGGTAAGCATCAAAGTCAGCTAAAAAACAAGAGAAAAAAAAGTTTAGGAAAGTGCCGCTCTATACTTTTGTAGAATTCTATAGTCGGCCTCGAAGGCAAATTTATCATGTTCTTTCTCAAGGTTTTCGAGGCCGAAAAACACCGCCCCTGAATTTTCTTTTTTATCCGCAATTTCCGGTAGCCGGGATATAGGTTCTGTGATGTAGTAGATCGTTGTGTGTTTGAAATCGTCGCCTTTATAGTTGTAGTCGTTGATCTCAATGCCAAACAGCTTCGCTAATTTTGGTTTAAATACGAGCTCCTCTTCTAATTCTCGCAATACCCCCTTCTCTATTTCTTCTCCGAATTTAAAAAAGCCTCCAGGCAGGTCAAATTTGCCTTTATGCGGATCCATGTTTCTTTGGGTAAGTAAGACTGTTAAGGGCTCATCTGATTTTGGAATGATAGTGGAATTTGTCGGGACCATGTTTTGATAGAAACTGAAATTACATTTTTTGCATTGGAAAAGTACAGCTTCTGTATCGAAGTCGTTTGTTTTGTATTTGGTTCCACAAACCGGGCAGAATTTAAATCTATTGTAATACATAAATGAGATTTAACAAATCTAATCGTATTTTCGATGAAATATATGTTTTTGTAAAGTTTTCCATTTAACTGTCATGATTTCTCCATATTCCCGCAAGAATACTCTGGTAAGGTGTGGAGCTGTTTATCAAAATTTCTATGCTTGCGAAAATATATACTGCAACGCTTATCGGCTTGGAGACTGAGCTTATTGAGGTTGAAGTAGACGTTGCACGTGGAGAACGAAATATTCAGATTGTCGGTCTTCCGGATCCTGGTATCAAAGAGGCAAAAGAGCGCATTTTGTCAGCTTTTAGAAACAGCAATGTGAGTCTTGGGACTGGAAGAAAAATTATAAATCTTGCGCCTGCTGATATACCGAAATCTGGACCCTCATATGACCTGCCGATGGCGATTGGGTTGCTGGTTGCCAAACAAGTTCTTGATATTGGTGATTCCCGGCGAAAATTTTTTGTTGGAGAGCTGGCTCTGGATGGCAAGGTGAGATCTGTAAATGGAGTCTTAGCGATGGTCGAGGCGATTTCAAAAATGGGTTTCGATGAAATATTCGTTCCACATGAAAATGTGAAAGAAGCAAGTATGATTCCAGACGCGAATGTCTATGGTGTAGAGTCGCTGTCTTCGCTAATCGAGCATTTCAAGGGTTCTAGGGAATTGGAAAAAGTGATCTACTCTGGATTTGAACGGCCTGAAAATCTATACAATTACGATCTAGCTCAAGTAAAGGGACAGTCTAAGGCAAGGCGTGCACTTGAGATAGCAGCTGCAGGTGGACATAATCTGCTTTTATCTGGAGTCCCGGGTTCAGGTAAAACTTATATGGCCAGATGTCTGCCTGGGATTCTGCCTGAAATGAATATTGATGAGAGTATTGAAGCTACTAGAGTTTATAGTGTTGCTGGAAAACTCAGGGGAGAAATTCCCTTGATTACAGAAAGACCGTTTCGTGCTCCACATCATACTGCATCTACCGTGTCTCTTGTCGGCGGCGGTTCAAATCCTAAACCAGGTGAAGTGTCTTTGGCCCATTTGGGAGTGCTGTTTCTAGACGAGTTCCCTGAGTTTGAAAGACGGACTTTAGAAGTACTCAGGCAGCCAATAGAGGATGGAGTTGTGATTATCTCCAGGGCTTCAGGAACCGTACAATACCCTGCTCTATTTCAGCTTGTGGCTGCCATGAACCCCTGTCGATGCGGCTTTTTGGGTGATCCCAAAAAGCCGTGCACATGTACGCAGTACCAGCGTCAGCAGTACCAGAAGCGAATCAGTGGACCAATATTAGACAGGATTGATTTAAAAGTGCAGGTATTTAAGGTAAATTATGATGAAATCTCCTCTACACTGCCCTCTGAATCATCCAAAACAGTGAGAAAAAGGGTTCAAAAAGCGAGAAATTTTCAGCAAAGCAGATTCGGGAAGAATTCTTTAAATACAAATTCAAGAATGAATAATTTTGAAGTCAGAAAATATGTAAGCCCAGATAAAAAAAGCGTTGAAATGCTACGCCAAGCTGTTGAAGGACACGATTTGTCGGCAAGGGGATATTTCCGGATACTAAAAGTAGCAAGGACGATTGCGGATTTGGATGGGGAGGAAAAAGTGGGTTTCATGCATATCGCGGAGGCGCTGAGTTTTAGAATGAATTGATGCTTTTTATCAATTGACGGCAGGAAATTCTCCGGTTTCTTCGATGTACTGATCCAAATCCTTTGAAAGCCATAGATTGGTATCAGGCTTTGGTACATATTTTAAAAATAGAATTCCATTTGTGTGGTCTACCTCGTGTTGTACTACATGACTGAAGTAATCGGCAGCATCGAGCTTCTTCTTTTCCCCTGTTCTACTTATGTATTCTACGCTTATATTTTTTGGCCTTGCCACTGGACCGTAAATTGCCTTGTCCCCTACCCCAATGCTCAAACAGCCCTCCCAGACGATTGATTCGTCGGTTGAGTGCGAAATAATTTCCGGATTGATCATAGCCTCCCATTCATCGACATCTTCGCCTAGATCAAATCTCCTGCATATTGAAATAGCAAGACTTTCCCCGACTTGCGGTGCAGAAAGTCCGGCAGTTCTATTTATATCTGCTCTGCAAGTATCGATCATATCATCGATAAGTTTTTGAATTTTCTTGTCATTGACATTTTCGACCCTCTTTGCAATGGTTTCCAGCACCGGATCGCCAATTTGCCTTATTTTTAGTTTCATTATTAGATTATATCAAGTTGTAAGCATACAGGTCTAATAGTATAATTCATATATGACAAATACAGACGAATTTAAAATTCTTTTTATAGGCGATATATCTGCGAAACCTGGAAGGCAGGCGGTTAGAGATGTGCTGCCCGAAATACGTAAAAAAGAAAAAATTGATTTTGTAATAGCCAATGCTGAGAATGCTGCTGGTGGCAAAGGGGTTACACGTGAAATCCTAAATGAGCTCCAGTCCTATGGAATCGACTATTTTACAGCTGGAGAACACGTCTGGGACAAAAAAGAATTCAAGGAAGATTTAGAAGATACAAGCGTGCCATTAGTCAGGCCATATAATTACGAAAACGAAAAAGAGATAGCCGGGAATGGCTGGAATTTGATTGATCTTGGTAATAGAAAAATTATTGTTGCTTGTTTTCTTGGAAAGACATTCATGAGGCAGGATGTTAGAAGTCCTCTTTATGCTTTTGATGAAATGTACGAAGAGGTCAAAAGCAGGGTAGGGGAGAGTGAATTAGAAGAAACGCCGTTTATTGTTGATTTTCACGCAGAAGCAACTGCAGAGAAACGAGTTTTTGCCTGGTATGTAAGAGATAGAGTGAGTGCGGTGCTTGGCACACACACTCACGTAGGGACAATTGATACAATGCTTATGCCGGGTAAAGACGAAAAGCATAACTGCGCCTATATTTCAGACGTTGGGATGGCGGGACCTCAGCTGGCGTCCCTTTGGGTTGATTTCGATTCGGTGATAGAAAGTACTAAGTTTCCTTATAAAAAATCGTTCAAAGTATCTAAATCCGAGAAGAGAATTTTTAATTCTGTGCTGGTAAAAATCCAAAAAAAGTCCGCTAAGTCAATCGAAAGAATCGATAAAGTGGTTTAATTCCGTATCCTCTATATAAATTTTGTCAAGCCCCGAAAGTATTGTCAATCAATAATATCCGCCTTAGGGCTTGATGGACAAGGGATTCCGTGAGTCAAGTCGTACTCTATTTAGACTTAACCACCCGAAAACCTTACTGGGAAAGGTAAAAGACTTGACAGAAACATTTTTACCCACTAGACTAAGTGTGCTAGTAGAATTTTTGTTAACTGCTGGCAAATCTAAAGGAAAGGAGGCGACTTAAAATGAACAAAACACAAATGGTAGATCATGTTGCTTCAAAGACTGGTCTTACAAAAAAAGCTGTAGCTGACGTTCTTGAAGCTTTTATGAATGGCGTAATGAACACCGTAAAAAAAGGTGACTCTGTAACATTCACAGGCTTTGGAACATACAAGCCAAGCAAAAGACAGGCAAGGACTGGACGAAACCCACAAACTGGGGCAACAATTCAGATTCCTGCAAGAACAGTTCCAGTTTTCAAAGCTGGAAAAGCTTTCAAGGAAATGGTTAAATAAGACTATAATCTTTGAAGTTCAAAGATATAGCTTGATAAATTAAAGAACTCCAGACCTTTGGAGTTCTTTTCTATGATTAGATATAATGTAATGACATTTATTGATTGAATATGTCAGTAGAAGATAATATGCTTGAAACAAGGGGCGGGATTTATAGAACGGCTTACAGTTTAGGATATGGAACGGTAGAAGCATTGCTAGAGGCAACGAGGGGTAAACGGATTCTAAATTTGGGATCAGGTGGTGGAGGTTTTGAAAAGGATCTGTATTCAATGGATGAAGATGGTGGACAGAAAATTATTTCTCTTAATTTGGCTCTCAATCCTCTTGATCCAGCTAACTATGAAAAAGTAATTAAGATTCACAAAAACTATGACGATCGGAAAATGGAAGAAATTGAAGAATTTGAAGAAACACCAGAAGAAGAAAAAGGTAAATATCTTCTTGGAGTTGAAAAATATAAAAAGGGTGTTGTTTGTGGGGATTGGAAAGCATTGCCTTTCCCCGATGGGTTTTTTGATCTGGTCTTTGCAACAGGTTCGTTTCTTTTTTATACTGAGACATACAATGATACAACATTAAAGGAAATAATGAGATGCTTGAAGCCGGATGGGGAATTGAGAATAGAATTGAGGTCTAAATACTCAATAAGTGATGACCAGATAAAAAAGGCCGGCTACGAGGTAGAAATAATTCCAACCGGAAGAAATAATGCAACTAGTAAAAATGGATTGCCCGTAGTTATTATTAGGCATCCAATTGAAACATAGAAGTATAGAAATATAGAAAAATAATTTGACAAAAAATTCATAAATTCGCTATCCTTCACGAGTTTGTTTCTTTATTTGTGTCATATTTATATCTTAAACTTATAAAATGACTGAGTCATCAGAAAATCTTATTGCCAAAATTAGCATGGCGTTTGTGAGGAGATTTCGTGTAACAATCCTAATCTTCCTTGCAATCATAGCAGCAGGATATGTTAGCTATACGACTTTATTACCCAGGGAGGGAATTCCAGATATTGCATATCCATTGGTTTTTGTTCAGGCTCAATATCAATCCGGAGATGCTTTCTTGCAAAACGAATTGGTGACTAAGCCAATTGAGGTAAGTTTGAAGAATATTGATGGAATAACTCAAGTAGATACAAATACTGGGCCAGTGTTTTCTTCTGCCATTGTTTATTTTGATACTGAATACTCGAGCGATGAGGCAGCCAAGATGATCAATGATGAATTTGCCTCTTCTTTGAAAGTTCCGGAACAGACAATTTTGCAGGTATTACCTTTTAAGGCAAATGTAGACGGAGAGCATGACTTTCTTTTGGCAATTGCTTCGGATGACATGTCTTCAATAGAGCTTCAAGATAAGGCTGGAGAGATTGCCGACAAGCTGGCAACGGTTGATAGTGTCAAAGATGCTGAAGCAATTGATTTGATAAATACGCAGTTCAATCCTATGACTGGACAAATGGAAACGGGGCAAACGACCTTTAGTAGGATAGGGGAGAAAAAAGATGGGGAGTTGAAATTTAGTAATTCGATTTTAGTCGGACTTGTAAAAAAGGATAAAACGAATGACATTAAATTATCTAAAGATGTCCGCAAAGAAGTAGATCAATTAAAAGCAAGCGGAGCACTAGAGGGGATTGATGTCGTTTATACCGCGGATAATGCGGTATTTGTAGATCAGCAGATTAGTTCTCTGCAAGAGAATGCTATTTCTGCGATTTTAATTGTGATACTTGTGCTGCTTCTTTTCATAAATTGGAGATCAGCTGTTATTACAGCATTATTTATACCGGCCGGACTTGCTGCTACATTCATCGGTTTGCTGGTTGTTGGGTACTCTCTAAATGTAATGGTGCTGTTTGGTTTGATTTTAGTACTAGGGCTTTTTGTTGATGATGCTATCGTTGTTGTTGAGACGATTGATTATCACAAGAGACACGGGGCGAAGGGTCTTGAAGCTATAAAGGCCGGTGTGACAGCAATTGGCATGGCTGACGTGCTTGGTACTGTTACGACAATTATTGCATTTATTCCGATGGTTACAATTTCGGGAATTTTGGGAGAATTTATCAGACCAATTCCTATAACTGTAATTATCGCTTTGATTGTTTCGCTTTTGATTGCTCTTACAGTTATTCCGTTCTTCGGCTATATCCTGATCCCAAATAAAAAGGAGTCTAAGCCTAGAGGTGTCTATGCTCTGGTTGATCTTGTGTTAAATGGATTTAATAGGGGAATTTTGAGAGTAGGGGAGAGAGTTTCGCAATTTGTAAGATTTTATACTTCGAAATGGTATTGGACACTTGCAGTGGTTGTTTTTAGTTTCGTAATGATTGGTGTGGGAATATTTTTTGCAGGGAAATTGAAGTTCTCAGTATTTCCTCCTCAGAAGGATTCGGATGGCATCTATGTAACGATTACATATCCAAATGGTTCAGACCTTGGAACTAAGGAAGCTATCGCTGATCAGGTGGATGAAATTTTGTCTAATGATTACTCCGATGTGATTGATTCCGTAAACTATACTTTTGTAGGAGTCAACCAATTTGGGATTGATCAGGCTATGCTTGATATTCCTTTAATTCCAATGGGGGAAAGAGATAGAACTTCGATTGAGATTTCGGATGAAATAACTGAGAAGCTGGCTTTGGTTCAAGGTGCAAGAATTTCCGCTGATGAATATCAAGCCGGACCTCCTGCTGAAGAGTATTCATATAAAATGCAGGTTTATGGTGATGATCAGAAAGTGCTTGAGAGTTCGTCTGCTTCTATTGCGCAGTACATAAAAAGTGAAGTGAAACTTGATGGGATTGAAATTCTTGACACTAGAGTTGATTATTTGGATGCAATCACAAAGAGGGATGGGAAGAGGTATGTTGAGGTTGCTGCGAAGATAGATGATCCAACAAACTCCGGCGCTTTGATTGATATTGAAAACCAGGTAAAAGAGCATTTCGTAGATGGAGAACTTGAGCAACTTGGTCTTGAAGCTGCATCGCTGGATTTTGATAAGGGGATGGAGTCTGATAATGTTGATGCGTTTAACTCCGCTGGAATTGCTTTGCTTGCTGCTATGGTAATGATTTATTTATTGCTTGTGGTGCAGTTCAACTCATTCTTGCAGCCATTGTTAATATTTATGGCATTCCCATTTAGTTTCCCTGGGTTATTTACTGGGCTTTATCTGACTGATAATGCACTGAGTTTCTTTGTAATGGTTGGGGTGATCGCCTTGGTAGGTATCGTTGTGAACAATACGATCATGCTGCTTGATTTTACTCAGCAGTATTCAAAACATGGAAAAGGAATTCAAGATTCGATAGTTGAGGCAATACGTGTGAGGTTCAGACCTCTGGTGACTACTTCAGTAGTTGCTGTTATCGGTCTTTTCCCACTGGCACTTAATGATCCTTTGTGGGAATCAATAGCTTTCTCGATTATTTTTGGATTGATGTCGAGTACATTTATGGTGATTTTTGTCTTCCCGGCTTACTACATGATAGTGGAAAATTTGAGAGCCGGAGCTAAGGGATTGGGGAAGAGGCTGCTGCCAGGAGCGGAAGCATAGAAATAGTCGGTTAAGAGTAGGAGATTTGTGAATTTGAAACCCGGGTGGGAAGCCCGGGTTTTTGTTGTATAATTAGGGCATGGAAATTATTGATACCAAAGACAATTTGATAGGTTTGGATTTGAAGAAAGTGGTGGAAATATTGAGATCTGGTGGCCTTGTTATCTACCCTACGGATACAGCCTATGGGCTTGGTGTTCTGGTAAGTTCAAAAAAGGGGGTGGACAAACTGTTCGAGTACAAGGGGGCCAGGAGGGGAAAGGCGGTTTCTGTGGCTGTTGCAGCGCGAAAAATGGCAGAGAATTATGTGGAGATGAATACTGCTGCTGAGAAATTGTATGAGGATTATCTTCCAGGTGCCGTAACTGTAGTTAGTAAAGTTCGGGAAGGCAAAATCGGTAATGATTCTGGTCAGGTTGATAAGCGATTAGCCTCAGAGAATCAAACCCTTGGAATTAGAATTCCGGACTCTGAAATTGTGAAGCAAATAACTGAAGCACTTGGCGAGGGAGTTACTTCTACTAGTGCAAATGTTTCTGGTGGCAAGACTCCATATTCAGTTGAAATGCTTTTAGATAGTTTGCCTGTGGAAAAGAGGGCACTGATTGATTTGGCAATTGACGCAGGTGAACTTCCAAAAGTTGATACTTCTACGATAGTTGATACGACGACTGTGCCGATGGCAATTCTTCGTGGGGAATTGCCAAAGGTGTGGAGGTCGGATTCTGAGGAGGAGACATATGCTGTTGCAGCCGAGATTTTGAAGCAGGTTGAAGAGAAAAATTCTGATAAACCAGTTGTCCTTTTGCTAACTGGCGAAATGGGAGCTGGTAAAACACAATTTGTGAAGGGATTGGCAAAGGCGATGGGAGTTGCAGATACTGTGATTTCGCCGACATTTGTTTTGGAAAGGCAGTATGGGAATTTATACCATTATGATCTTTGGAGAGTAAAATCGAAAGAAGAAAGTAGGGCAGGGGAATTTGTTGAAAATCTGGGGATTGAAAATGCGCTCAAACCCGGGAATATCATTGCAATCGAGTGGCCGGAAAATATTTTTGGTCTAAAAAATTATTTGAAAAATATGGATGCAATAATTTTTGAAGTCCAGATAAAAATTGATGGAAAGAAAAGAATTATTTCTTTAATGCCTTCTTAATCATTGCTGAAACTTTCTCAAACTCTTCTTCCGTTGGTTTGTATCTGCTGCCGCCATGCACAGCATATTTAACACCTTCCGGGCTCATCGCTTTGTATCTAGGAATGACATGAAGATGATAGTGCATGACAACTTGTCCGGAAAATTCGCGGTTGTTCTGGACGAAATTGTAACCGTCTGCATTTAGCGAATTTTCCAATGCAGCTGCAATCTTCTTCCCAACTATCATTGCTTTTCCTGCAAGGCTTTCCGGAAGGTCGAAAATGTCCTGATAATGCTCCTTTGGAATGATTAGAGAATGCCCTTTATACGCAGGAAAAGCGTCAAGAATTGCGACGAAATCACTATCTTCGTAAATTTTGTAACTTGGGATCTCGCCTTTTACAATTTTGCAGAAAATGCAGTCTTGATTGCTCATTTTTGATATTTAAGATTGATAAATTTTAAATCAGTTATACCTTGATATTGCTTCTTTTTCAAGGTCGCGATATGAAAATCTTGCGTAATTGCTGTTGCTGCTAGAGCTGCTGTGTAGAAATCCAGCTGTTTAAATTCTCCTGCTTTTAGTGCGATTTCATAGGTGTAGTTGAAAGTTTTCAGGTGTGCAAGTAGAAGCAAAATAGATTCTTCTTGTCTCTTGCTGTTTGTTTGTGCGTCTTTGATAAGTTTTTGCAGCGTGACTAAAGATATGTATAGATTTTCTAGTCGACGCTCTGAAGCTAGAAATTCCAGCTCACTTGGACCGGGTTGGTCTTTATAGTCTTTGGTTAGATGATCCATAAGGATTGTGTCGTCAATAAGTATCTTTGATATGTTATCCATAATAGTTATTTGCGATATTTAAGTTTTCCCCGTGTTTTTCTAAGCACTACTTTTGGGAAGCGCGTCATTTCAGATCGAAGAATGATGTCAGTGATTGGGCTGATCACGATGCCTTGATCGGTGTTTCTTATCAAAAGGTTTGTTTCCGGAGTAATTTTTTGGGCTTTCCTGAGTTCCTTTGGGATTACGACCTGACCTAGTTTGTTACACTTAGAGATTTTCATCATATTATTAAATTTAATAATTTATATAAAACAACAGAGTGTTTGTCAAGTAGTATTTTATTTTGGGAGATTAGAATATTCTGATAGAATTAGCTTATGAACGTAAAAATCAATACAATTCTTGCAATTGACACTTCTTGTGACGATACAAGTGCAGCTGTTGTTCAGGAAAATAGAGTCCTTTCAAATGTGATTTCATCTCAGGTTGAGGAGCATAAGGAGTGGGGCGGGGTTGTTCCGGGTCTGGCTAGAAAATTGCACGAGGAGAGAATTGATGAAGTCGTGGCGATGGCTTTGGATAAGTCCGGGAAATCATTACAGGAAGTTGATGCGGTTGCGGTGACGAAAGGTCCGGGTTTGGCCATAGCTTTAGAAGTTGGTATTAAAAAGGCAAAGGAACTGGCGATTAGATTTGGGATTCCACTTATTCCGGTCGATCATATGGAGGGACATTTATTTAGTCCGCTAATTGGCATTGAGGATTTTAATGAGAAATTCCCTGCACTTGGAGTACTTGTTTCTGGAGGTCACACAGAACTGATAAAAGTTGAAAGAGTAGGGGACTATGAGCTCCTTGGAGAAACTCTGGATGATGCCATCGGTGAGGCTTTTGATAAAGTCGCGAAAATTCTTGGGCTTGGATATCCAGGTGGCCCTGCTGTTGCAAAGTTAGCGGAAGGGGGAGATGAGGGTTCATTTGATTTCCCAATTTCAATGAAAAATACTGGAGACATGAATGTAAGCTATTCCGGTCTAAAAACTGCAGTTCTCTACAAAGTCCGCGAACTGAAAGGGGAGAATAGTGTGCAGAATAGGTCCAATCAAGCTTCGTGGGAGGAGGGAATTAAACCCGAGAGGGCTTTTGAAGCAGATGGATTGGATAGGCAAACTATTGCTGATATCTGTGCTTCTTTTCAAGTTGCTGCAGTTGAAACTTTGATGAACAAGATAAAGCATGCTGCGAAATTGTATGATTTCAAATCAATTCTGCTTGGTGGCGGAGTAGCTCAGAATAAACTGCTCCAGGGTGAGCTGAAAAAACTTGCTCATAGCAGGAATATCGAACTTCTTATTCCGGGAAATGGTAAATTCTTTATGGATAATGCTGCTATGATTGGTTTTGCAGGGTGGCTGGAACAATTTAAATCATCTCCAAATATTCTGGAGACAGATGAGCAGATTAATTCTCTCGATCGGGATCCAGGGCTGCGCATTACAAGTAAATAAATTTGTGCTAATCTTGTTTTCGTAAGGAGGATAAATGAATCCGCGAAAAAGATTTTTATTATCAGTTCTTCTTATTCAGTTAGCTGTTTTGGCTTTGGTATCCCTTGGGACTTTTCCCAAAAAGACAGAAAAGAGTATATTAGTGGCATTTAAAGTAGAAGCAGCAGATTTTAGCCAAACTGCGCCTCCCGATCTTCCTCCAATGCATCCACCAAACAATTTTGCTTTGGACTATGATTTTGTTCCGATTGCACAGTCTGCAAATACTGTGAGAATACCAGTTTTGACCTATCACCAGATTGCTCCTTTACCTGCTACAGGGTCTGCAAGAGACTATTACGTCTCTCCGGAAATGTTTGACCAGCAGATGGCGTATTTGAAGGCGAAACAATACAAAACCTTGAGCATGCAGGAGTTTTACGACTTGCTCAAATCCGGTGAAAATCCAACTCAAAAATCGATACTGCTGACTTTTGATGATGGAAATTCAAATAACTATACTAATGCGTTTCCAATCTTGAAAAAGTATGACTTTGTAGGGACATTTTTTATAGTTTCAAGTAAGAGCGGAATTACTAGCGCTCAGCAGAGAGAGATGGTTGCTGTTGGAATGGACATCGAATCACATTCTCAAACTCATCCTGATCTAGCTAAGCTCGAAGATGCCGGGGAGCTGACTAGTGAAATTTCCGGAAGTAAGTATGCTCTTGCAGCAAGTTCCGGGTCTGAGGTAATCTCAATTGCCTATCCTGGTTGTACTGCTGATGCCAAGGCATTGAGTTATGTTAGCTCGGCTGGATATTAATTGGGTTTTACCTGTGGAAAAAGAATTGACCACACGTATTATGGCCGCTATGTGGTGCAGAGATTACATGTCTATAGCAACTTGGAAAATTTCAAAAAGAGACTGTCTGGGATTTATGAGTACACAAAAGATTTCGAATAAAGCTGGATCAATCAATAAGCAAACTCCGCATCACCGCCTAATCTCCAAAAACTAACTCCCTTGATCCCATACCAAGAAGCAAGCTCTATGCGTTTTTGCACGGTTTCAGGCGTTGCAAAAATCAATATTCTCTCATTTCCCTCGCGTTTGTATTCTAAAACCATTTCCTGCCAATCTTCGTAGAGATATTCCTTGCCGTCAAATTGTTCTTTTATCCTTTGTATTTCATCGTAGGTATATGCATCTGCTTGTACTTTGCCTGTTGGGGGGTTATTCATAAAATCAACTTCAGGATCGATTTGATTTGCTGCCCAGTTGTAGCCATAACTATTTAACCCAAGTATGATTTTTTCCGGGGGAATCTCTCTTCGCGCTTTCTTAAGAATTGTCTCAACCCAGTATGCCGGTGCAATCGGCCCGGGCTTCTCAGATTGTTGTGATGTGTAATCATAGGCCATGATTCTGACTTCGTCCGCATATTCGCCTAAAAATTCCCAGTCTTGGACTGCACGTGTTTCATTTAATGAAGGATAAATAAAGTCGGGCAACCATTTTGGTAGAACTGTAACTACTAGCTTTTTATCTTTGGAATGAAGTTTTTCGCTTAGTTTTTGTATAAATTCTCTATACTTTGCTTCGTCATCCTTTTTAGTAGATTCATAATCGAGATCGATTCCGTCAAAATTGTTTTGCTCAACTTCTCTTATAATCGCTTCAATATGCCTGTTGAAATTTTCTTCATTTTGCAGAACTTCTGTGAAAATTTCATGATCGAACATTGCGATTGATGGGATGAATTCGATCCCATTATTTTCAGAATATTCCTGCAGCTCCTCCCAGGCCCTGCCTTTGGTCATTTTCAAGCTACCATCTGTGTTTAGTTCATAGATTACCGGAAGAATGGAGTCAAATCTACCGGGATTGTTTTTCAAAGTCGTAAGTCCTCTAGAATAGTCCCAATAAGGAATCCAGGCTGATGTTGTGAGATCTTCGAGTGGAGTAGGAATGATATTTTCTTCCTGGCTGCCAGTATTTTGGGTATCTGTGCTATTTCTCTCATCTCTTGTTTCACTCTGAAAATAATCAAAGGCGATCAATGTCAAGCTTATTGCAATTGCAAGCCCAATTAAAAGGAGAAACGCTTTTAGGATTTTGCTCATAAAAAATATTATACATGACAAATAAACACTAGCGGTCTTTTGGTGATTGTGATTCATGAAATATCATTTGCAAGGCTTTAAGGATTTTTTCTGAAATGAGTAGTTGTAAATATTCAGGATATAAGATATAATGCATATATATTCTATATCTTAGTATTTTTTGTATGTCGTCACCTTTAGCATATCAGGAATATGGGCCAGGGATAGAAAGAAAAACATTTGAACAGTTGGATCATTTGCAGAAAATTAACGAAACAGAGACTTTTTTTGGAACACGAGTATATACCGAGCTTTCTGATGGTGATGATGCCGATCCATATTGGAATCATGGTAGTCGTTTTTTCAAACAGTATTTGTTCGATGCAACTGAGCCGACTAATTCTACTACTGGGGCTTTTGTCAATTGGGTCTGTGAAAATCAAAGTGGATATTCTGATTACGTTTTAGCAAAATGTCCAGGTCTAGGATCTATTCCGGATAGATTTTTCGAATTTGTCAATGCTGCACTTACTGATATATCAGATTCAAGTAAATTGTATACTGTTGTTGAGTGAAACTGTGATTAATAGGTATGGTCCAAGATTACTGGCTTTGGGAATTTCTCCATTTTTGAATCTCTTTATGATCTCCGGAGAGTAGTATGCCTGGCACTTTTAGTACCTTTCCGTCTAGGTCGTATTCCGCTGGTTTGGTGTAGATTGGATATTGAATTGTCTTATCATCCTCATAAAATGAGTCATTCTTTGGGGTCTCTTCATTCCCGACTGCGCCTGGGAGTAGTCTGACAACTGAATCTACTATTACCATTGCCGGGATTTCACCACCTGTCAGGACATAGTTGCCGATAGAAGCTGGGTAATCAACTAATTCATCGAGTATTCTTTGGTCGAAACCTTCATAGTGACCGCAGATGATTATCAGATGTTTGTGCGTTGCGAAATTTTTCGCTGTAGATTGTTTGTATGTTTCACCTTTTGCAGTTGTTGCGATCACAATACTGTCCTTTTTTTTCAATTCCTTCAAGGCTTTGTGAATCGGCTCAATCATCATTACCATTCCGCCGCCTCCGCCATATGGAGTATCATCGACCTTTTTATGTTTGCCTTCGGCCCAGTTTCTCAAATCATGGATATCAATTTCCAAAAGTCCTGCTTCTTGCGCACGTTCAATAATACTATAACTGAAAGGTCCTTCAAACATTTCAGGGAAAATTGTGAGGATATCTATTTTCAACATGACTAAATTATAGCATCCTCTTTAAATTTGAGATACCATGAAAGAAGTTAGATTTGTTTCCTGTGAGATCTGAAAACAGAGGTTATTATTTCGTTTTTTTGCTTGCGATAATTCTTCTGAATTCCGCTTTCATTTACTATATTTCGGCACACACTTTGCTCAGAGGGAAAATTCTTCCAGATGTTTTAGTTGCCGAAGATGCTCTTGGGTTTGATGATTCAAAGGAAATAGAACTGAATTTTCACGGGAAAAATCAGAAAATCAATATAAAAGATTTGAATTTGAAGCTTACAAAAGAATCAGAGGAAAAACTGGAAAATTACGGAAAAGATCCAAATATTTTTATCACAGTTTATGAAGGAGTGAGTCTGATTGACGGAGAAGACCTGGATGTTGAGTATGAAATGGATTTTCAAAGATTCTTCGATTTGCTGGTTGGGCAGAGCTATTCGCTTCCCAGGTATTCAGATGGTGAAGTTGTTCTATTCTGCAATGAGAGTGACGTTGTCTTTGAGCTGGATGAAAATTTGATTATTTCAAAATTGGTTGAAGCATTGGGTGATAGTGATTCTGTTGATCTCGGTTTGGAAGATATCTTAGCAGATGATTCTGGGGTTTGGCATTTTGATTTCTGTCTTGATGTTGAGGATGAAAGGCAGACAATAATTGCAAAATTGGCAGAAAATTTAGGTACTGGCAGCGAAGGATTAGTTGATGTTGATGAAGGTGTGAATTATGGTTATTCCTGGAAAATACAGGATTATCAACAACTTGAAAAATTGTTAAATGAGAAAAAGCAGCAGTACGATCAAAAGCCATTTGGCGGTGAAGATGAAATTGTAGGAGATAAAATTTTTCTATTTAAAGAGTTTAATCCCGGCAGAAGACTTGATGTTGGAAAAAGCATAGAAAGAATTGAAAATTGGCTGGGTGCTGTGGATGGTGATCTTGTTCTGGCATACGAAAGCTATGACTGGGAAGATGAGCAGCCTTATGAAGTGCTGGATTTCACTAAGGAAATCGGGGTGGGGAAGACTAGAATTGATTTGATACGCAATGGAAGGGTTAATTACGGGGTGTTTAATGCTGAGGTCGGCCTGCTTGAGGTGCACAATGTGGTTGTGCAGCCCGGTGAAGAGTTCTCATATATCGATAATCTTGAGATTGGTTTAGATGGAGTAACCGCTGATGGCAGGACTGTCGGTGGAGGGATTTGTAATGCTACTACTACTCTTTACCGGGCTGCTATAGAGTCTGGCCTGGATATACTAAAATCACAGAGGCATACTTTCTATGTTAAATCCTATGAGTGGGGTTATCCTCTCAATATTGTCGATGCGGCATATTTCTACAGTCCTCGTGTGGACCTTATTTTGAAAAATACTTACAAGTATCCAATTGTTTTCCGAATTGCTACGCAGAAGAAATTGGATGGCTATCAATATCACTATGTAAGTGTGCGAACATCCAAATTGGTTGAAGACAGGAAAATCGAACTGACCGACTGGACAAGAACAAACGCAGAGTCAAGCGAATTTGCGGCAGGGCATTTTACGAGGAATATGTACCTGAATGGAAAGCTGATCAAAAGTGAGAAGTTTGGGGAGTAGGTTATTGAAATAGAATCAGAATTGTATATCTGGACGAAGAAGTTAAATACGACGGGCCAATACCAAAACAAGGACACACTAAAGGTCAGGAATATGTGAGAAGACGGCTAAAGCTAATCTACCCTCCGAATCCGACTCTAGATAATTCAACAATCTCTCCATCTTGGACTTCTCCTTTAACCAGCTCATAACCGATCAGGGTGTAGATATTGTCACCATAAAATATTGGTCTGGAGTTTCCGTACCAGTCAACACATGAAACTGTGCAATTGTCATCTACCTGGTTTGCCGCTCTGCTCGAGACTATTCCCACTCTTTCGAAATTGAGATCATAATCAAGTTCAAGATAAATCACTTCCACTCCAGAATCTGCAAGAGGCCTGATAGTCATTCCTGTATCGAAAATCGGAAGACCTAAGATACCGCCATCATCATTTGAATTCTTTTTAAAGAAAAATCCATGGCTCCTGCTTTCGGCTTGAGATACGTCTTTCAATCTGTAGGTGTCTATGTCTCGAGCTTTCTGCAAATTGATAGAAGTGAAAAACAAGTTATTATCGTCACTGCCTATTGCAATGGCATTATCCCCCAGCGCGTCAATTCTCTCTACGTTATGATCAAGTTCGATCACGTCTACATCAGAATTCTGCTTGTAATTGTAGACATAGAGTTCTTGATCATTGCTTGCACTTTCATTTTCATAATAAGAGTACCAGTAGTTCGAAGAACCATACAAAAGATAATCTCCAACGAAACGATTTTGCATATTCGAGCCCGTGCTTTCATCAAGTGGGTGGTAGTATCTCTGCTTTGCAACAATCGGGTCGCTGTCAAACTTAGATATTTTTATACGAAGAAGGCTTAGATCTCCTGAGCTAAATTCCGGGAACCACATTTCATCACCCCAGGCATTTGATCTTGTCACGACATTGAGATATCCGTCAGCTTCTTTGAAAGAGAATTGATCAATTGGAGTACCTTTCGTAGCAAGTCCTGTAATGTTATCGTCTTGAAGATCGAACCTGTAGATAAAAGCGTCATTTAACTCGTCTTCACTATCAGCGCTGCTGGCTGAATCCTCCAAATAATAGTACCCATATGAGTTGCTAACCCAGAGATAAATAGCTTCAGGCGAAACGTAAAAATTTCTAGAGTAAGGCCCAAGAATACCCTTTGCACTGCAGTCAAAACTCTCAATATCGCATCTCATAACAGTATGAAGAGTAGGGTAGAGGGTCTCCTGGACTGGTTTATAGACATTTGTTTTGTCTAAAATCGCCTCCCCGTCATTTACTGCTTTTTCGCTTTTGTCCCATTTGTGAAGTTTTGGAAAAGTTGGCTCATATGAGTCTCTGTCAAATGCCAGATAATACGGCATATAGAGAATCAGCTCTCCATCTACCAGTCTGCTTGCATAGTTTCTTGATGAATAGTAATCATTCGAGTCAACAAAATACGTGTCAATATGTGTAATTTCTCCGGCAGAATCAATATCGAAAAGTCCGATTTCCGTTGCGCTTTCTGAATAATTGTATCCGATTAGAACGATCCTTCCGTTGCTGATTAAAATTTCATCGTACCAGCCATCAGCTTCAAATCCATCAGGATATGCATTTACACTTGAGATAGCCTTCATGTTCTCAATATCAACAGAAAATAATTTCCCTCTGCGTAAAATTATCAAATAATCTCCAAAGGCTTTAACAATATCTCCTTCATCGACACCAGCTTCCTGATTGTTCGTAATTGATTCGTCACCCGCATCGCCAAGACCCTGGGATTCTGGAGCGGCTGCTGCATCTGAGCTTTCTGTTTCCTCCAATGCGCCCAGTCCATAGCTGGAATTTTTATATTCATCGCCCTGAGTATCGACAAGTTCTTGGGCGTAATTATTAAATTCATCTACTGAAAATGCTTCAATTGTCTCGGAAATCGTTGAATCTGCCGTGAACGGGGGGTCATCTTCAGCCTCTCTTGCAAGGAAGTAAATTCCGGCAACTAAACTGCCAGCTGTCAGTAAAAAAATCAAAGTGAAACTTCCCACAATGATGAAGAATTTGCGTTTTTGCTTTGGCATAATTAGTTGATAATAGTTAGATAATTTATCAATTTATTTTATTTATATCCGCGTTTTATTTTTTCTACCCTCTCATAAATATATGTCAGCCAATATTTGGGTGAAATAGCAAGGTCTCTTGCATGAATCCATCTTTCTGCCTCGCCTCCGAAACCGACTTTGAAAAGCCCTAGTCCGGTCCATGGATGTTTTTGCTGTAATTCGTCATTTTGATCAAGCGGCAGACCCCAGAAATTGTGCTTTTTCATACCGCGGGCTTTTCCTTCTTTGATCGCCTCCCATTGGATCAAGTAGCTGGCAGGAATTTTTCTATATTCTGTAAGACTCCCTGAATGATGATAGACAGTCTGGTTATTGTAGAAAATAAATATCGCACCTGCTATGAATTTGCCCTGGTATTTAGCTAAAAGTAAAAGTGTCTGATCATTCTCTGCAAAAGTCTCAAATTCATTTTTAATATAATCAAATGTGTAGGCACTCCATTTCTGACGATTTACTGTATCGCGGTAGATTTCCCAAAAGTCTTTTAGATATTCTGAATTGGTGGTTTTTAAAATCTCAACACCGTCTTTCTCCGCTTTTTTGATTGAGTACCTGGTGTTTTTACGCATCCCGGCTAGAAGTTCTCCCTCGGATTCACTCAAATCCAAAATCCATGTTTGCTCGGAATCTACATCATGGGTAGGAGAGGCAGTACTTCTTGATTTTAGAGAATTTGGGATTTTTTTTATCTGCGGGCTGATGCGAACAAACCACACCTTCTCTTCGATGGCGAGCTTTTTCAATTCACTAATAACAAACTCAATCAACCGGTCATTTGACCAGTCCATAACAGGGCCATGCCTAAAATGTAGATATTTTCCTCGCCTTGCTTCGATTTTTGTCCCAAGAGCGATGCCGATCAGCTCGTCGTCATCGAAAATTCCAAGTCTATAAGTTTTTTGTCCTTGTTTTACTAGAAATTCTCCCCAGCTCCATGACTGGATAAATGTTGTCGGCGAAATTTTCTCCCCGCTGCTGCTTGCGATAAATTCCTCCCAAATTTCTTTATTTTGGATTGGTTTGATTGAGTACATAAATTTCAATTTAATTGTTTGGCTCGATTAGAGTATTTATCAATTTTTCAGGAAGCGCACCTTCTAGCAAAACTACATCATTTTCTGTAGCTTCGTTGAGCACTTTTCTAAATAATTCGAAATTATCCTTAACGAGAATTACTTTGACCTTTGCAGCTTCCACCCATTCTGAAAGTTTCTTGTCTGTAGTAACCAAAACGTCAATGCCTTCGAATTCTTTAGCGATTTCCTGGTAGATTTTATCTCTTTCTTTGCCAAGTTCAATTATTCCTTTTGATATTACCAGGCGTCTTCTCCCATGTGTATCTTTGAGTTCTTGGAGGGCCTTTTTAAAACCAATGGAGTTTGAATTATAGCTGTCATCGATTATTAATGCCTCGTTGTAGCCATTAAAAGTCCGAAGATATACTTGGGGCGGTTCGGTGGTATTTAGTTTTGCCACAATCGTTTTGAGATCCATTCCAAGCTCCAGGGCAGCCGCTACAGAAGCAAGGAGATTTTCGATATTGTGTTTTCCTTGAAGTTTGATTTTAACTGGATAACTCGCTGTTCTATATGTCAGGTCAAATCTAAAGCCGTCTTCTGTTTTATTTATATTTTTAGCATAAATTTCGCCGGCGATCTCATCATTTTCGAGATATTCATTTTTTTCTTCCTTACCGGCTTCGTCCAGGAGTTTGTAAGTAACTTTCCGCTGAGTTGTTTTGGCTGCCATTTGAAGACTGAGACGATTGTTGCCGTTGAAAATCGCCAGACCGTCAGATTTGAGTGCTTCAATTAATTCGAACTTAGCCTCGAAAAGTTTTTCGATGCTTCCAAAAAGAGAAACATGCTGTTCGATTAGTCCGGTCACAATTGCGATATTCGGAGTGAGAATTTTGCATGAATTTTTAATTTCACCCTTTCTGTAGGCTCCCATTTCCGCGATGAATACTTCTGTGTCTGGCTCCAGATTTTTCAAAACACTTTGGGCTATTCCTACTGTGGAATTGTAGTTTTTATCGGTAATGGCAGTTTTGTAATTATCTTTGATAAGATAATAGAGGAGTTCTTTTGTCGTTGTTTTGCCAAAACTGCCGGTAATTCCTATGACTCTAAATGCCTTATGCTTTTTGATTTTTTCCTTGGAGGCATTGATCATTTTCAAGCGTTTGTATTGAGCAAGCGGCTCGGTAGTGATTGCGAAAAATGAGGTAATAAAGGGGGAGACAAGATCACTTATCAGAATTAATGCGCTTGAGAGCATTACGATGGCAATTGCAAGAGAAATCCCTTCAGCATTTGCCTGACTGATATTTTTCTGCACAAGAAAATCTTCAAAATCAACTCTTTGATTCTCAATTGCGATTGTTGCGCTCTCAAATTCAGGATCTATATAGATATTCCTTGTAAAATTTATTGGCAGGATAATTGGGAGTAATAATGTCAGAAAACTAAAACCAAAAATCAGAAAATTCCTGATGCTTTTTTTTGGGCGGATAAATCTGCCGAGGCGGAGCTCTTCGACGCTATTTAGTGCTTCATATGTGTAGGATAATAGTGTCAGCGCCGGGATGACAAGCAGCCAGCTGGTCGGCGATAGGAAGAAAACGATTGAGCCGATAAGTAGGAAAACCTGAATGATATTTAGCCAGTTCCCTTTTAGGCTGTTTTCCTCTTTGTATCTAAGCTGAGAAATTATCCTGTCAAGTCTGTATTCTTTGATCTGCCATATATATGTGTGGTGAGCGATGTTTCTAATAATCACAACAAGGGCCGGCACCCACATGAAAATGATCAAACCAATGGTTGCATACATATAGGGCGAGTAATATTATTAAAAATAGTATATCAATATTTACCTGTATAGAACAAGCTGCTAAGCTGTGATAATTGAATTATTAGCACCCCGAAATGAAAAGAATAGTCTTATTAGACGATGATTATGCAATCAGAGAAGGGATCAAGACCCTGATAGCGTCGTGGGACAGGAAGGTGGAGGAAGACTATGAAATATACAGCAGTCAGAATGGAGTAGAAGGACTGGGATATGTCTACCTGGTATCTCCAGATGTAGTAATCATAGATGTAACATTGCCGAAGTACAGCGGGAGAGAATTACTGGAATATTTGAAAACAAACCAAAGGCTGCTAACAGACAAGACAAGGATAGTGGTACTAAGCGAGAATGGAGCAGGACCTGCAGCAGAGAATTTGCCGGAAAGCTTCAAAGTAATAAGTAAGAAAGATCCTGTATTTGAAGAGAAGTTGAAGGCGGAGCTTGGAATACAGAATGTAGAGCTGGGACTTCTGGAACGAACAGTAAACTCACTAATCAGGATA
>JAFGMG010000008.1 GCA_016927655.1 Candidatus Dojkabacteria bacterium | reverse complement strand
TGGGCTGTTCGCCCATTAAAGTGGCACGCGAGCTGGGTTCAAACCGACGTGAGTCAGGTTGGTCTCTATCCGGTGTGGGCGTAATAAATTTGAGGGAATTGACTCCTAGTACGAGAGGATCGGAGTGAGGAAACCTCTAGTGCATCTGTTGTCGCACCAGCGGCATAGCAGAGTAGCTACGTTTCTATCAGGATAAGCGCTGAAAGCATATAAGCGCGAAACCCTTCCCAAGATTAGATTTATTGGTTCCCCAGGAGAATACTGGGTTGATAGGCTCTAGGTGTAAGCTTCGTAAGAAGTTCAGCCGAGGAGTACTAATAGAACCTAAGCTTTTTCTTTTTTTAAATAACAGCGGACAGAGTGCAGTCGGTTTGTGGCTTGCCACATTCTTGATACTGCAAGCTGGACGTTGTTAGTAAGTTTTGCTATTCAGTTTTCTTTGGGCAGCCAAGGAACGCTAGTCGCAAGATTAGTTCTGTCAATAATTTTGACGCAACTGATCTGGTGATTGGAGCGATATGGAACCACCTGATACCATACCGAACTCAGAAGTGAAACGTATCAGCGCCGATGATACTCGCCTCGAAGGGGGCCGGGAAAATAGGTCATCGCCAGAACAAAGGACACCTGCAAGGGTGTTTTTTGTTGTCGTCCACGTTTGCTGTTGATACAATGAATTGTTTTAGTAATGAGGAATGAAAAAGGATCCTATTTTTGTGGTATTTTTAGTTATTCTCCTTTTAGCCTTAATTGTTGGGGCGGGTTTTGTTGTATATCTCCGGGATAACAGTCGCAATAAAGAAGATGGTGGGGACACTTCTGTGGTATCAATTGTTGCAGAAAAATCTGATAAGCTGTTGTTGGTTTTCAATATTGATCAGGGATTTTCAAATGGATTGGTTAATGTGACGGATAATGAGACGATGATGAAAAATATTACCGATTCTCTAAAGACTTTACAGTCTGAGTACGAAGTGGCCATTCAAATAAATCCAATTCATAAAGATAAAACAAAAACAACCAAAGTTTTAGACTATTTCGCGTCAAATAATATTCCATTTTATCTGGTTGTCTACTCATCGGATACTTTTACTTTGGGAAATACTGCAAACTCAGTTGTATCGCCATATGATGCAAAGCGAGGTGTTTCAGTTTCAGATGCTGAGCTTAGTCAGTACAAAACCAAATATGGTGACAAATTCAAAGGGATAACAGTTTTTGAAGTATTTTCCTTTGATTTTACAATTAGAGTCTGTAAAACTACCAATCCTGAGTGGTGCGATAGTAGCTGGGATTTACCGTACAACTCATTCTTTAGATCAGAATACTTGGATAAGTATGCGCAGTTTGCAAGTAAAAACGACATGACTTTGTTTTTTGCGGATTGGTATTGGTATAAATTCCAGAGTAGCGATACCACTCAAAAGTCTTATGAAGTTAAATTGAATACGATTTCCCAGAAATATCCAAATACGATTGTTGTCGGATATGATAATAACGAGCCAGACAATGCCTCACATGGGCGAGTTGGCACCTGGCAGGATGCTGTTAGCTTTGTTTCCAAGAAGAAAGGAATTGGTTTGAGTGATCAGGCGTGGATATGTTCAGATGAAACTTCCTGTGACATTGACATTATTAATCAGTGGGCAGACAGTGCGCTAACTAATGGGGCAACCATCCTTTCATTTGAGCCGGTTTGGTATTTCTGGAATTTACCGAAAGGGTCCATGAGTGAGAGTGATACAGTTTTGTCTGGCTACGATGCGAAAGCAAAGTCTACATTTTCTTCTTTGCGGGATAATCTGCTGTCTATTTCTATTGATACTGGTGATGATACGGATGGTGATGTGCCTGATGTTGAAGACGATGAAGACGAAGATACTGGAGGAGAAGATATAGTCCCGGATATTTATCTTGATGAGGATGATGAAGTGGTTTGTGGGGAAATTGATACAAATAAAGACAGCAAATTGTCTTTGGTTGATTTTGCTGCTTTTGTGAAAATTTATGGGAAAACTTGTAGTGATAGTTCTTCTGATTATGTAAAAACAGCTTGCGGCGCTTCTGATTTAAATGGGGATGGAAAAATTTCAATAATCGATTTCTCAAGTTTTGTGAAAGGGTACAATAAGGAGTGCGAGTAGATATTATATTTCTAGTATAGCCGGATTGTATTATCTGGTTTGCATTACGTCCACTTTCATGTAAACTATAGTTAATAGCTGTTAATATTTTTATATGGACCAAATTGATTCGCTGTCACAAGAGATGTTGGGGGATCTAGCTATAATTGGAAGAGGTATCACCCAGGCATATAGTGAAGAAAACCAAGATCTGGGGGGAGATCTGATGCTTGCAAAGAGTACGCTTCAAAAGATTCGGAAAAATGTTCTGGGACTTGAGATATCAGAGACTGACAAAAGCGGTCTGAAAATGCTTTTTGACTACTTTGAGCAGAAGATAGAAAGAAGATTGAGTGGAGGAGATACAGAAACGTAATCTGCGTAAATAAAAATTCTGCCAAATCTTCTCGAGTTTTTCATGGTTTTTTGTTATAATCATAAACGAAAGGGCTTTTCTAGCTCCTTTGTTTTGTTCTACTAGGCAGTATGAGCGAAATTTAGGAAAAATACAACTGGAGAAGCAATTGTGAATTATGTCAAAAGTTAATAAGCAGATTTTAGAGGATTATCTGGCAAATCTAAAAAATCCTCCAAAGTCCTTCGAAAAAGGACAAATCATCAAAGGAATTATTACAAAATTGTCTCCGGGCGAAGTTTTCGTTGATATCGGCGCTAGAGCTGAAGGAGTGGTTGCTGGCAAAGAACTCAAACTTGATGGAGAGAAGCTGGACAAAGGTGTCGGCGACGAAATTCTTGTCTATGTAATGAAAGATGAGAATGACGAAGGCCAGACAGAGTTGTCCATCAGAAGAACTGGAACAGCCAGAAAATGGCATGATCTTGAGGAATCCAGGGATGGCGGAAGTTCTTTGAAGGTTACAGTTATTGAGGCAAATACTGGAGGTGTTATTGTAGAAATCGGCGGCGGATTAAGAGGGTTCATTCCCACCTCGCAGCTTGATAATACGAGGATTTATCCAACTTCCGGATATACCTCAAAAGAGGACGCAACCCAAAAAGTTCAAGAAAAACTTGCCGAGCTGATCGGGGAGCAAATCGAAGTAAAAGTTATCGAAATCGATAAAGAAAAAAACAGGGTAATTTTCTCAGAAAAATTAGTCACTGCAAGCGAAGAATTTGAAATGCGAGAAGAGATGCTTGCCAAGAGTACTGTCGGCGACACACTAGAGGGTGAAGTTACTGGAATTGCTCCATTTGGATTGTTTGTAAATGCACAGGGTCTTGAGGGTTTGGTCCATTTGTCTGAGATCAGCTGGGACAAAGTTACAAATCCCGCAGATTTTGCAAAAGTAGGGGAGAATGTGAAAGTTCAAATAATTGGTATCGAGGATGATGGTAAGAGAATAGCATATTCAATTAAAAGACTTCAAAACGACCCTTGGGATGAAATCAGCAAAAAGTACAAAGTCGGCAAAGTTGTTAAAGGAACAATTACAAAAGTCGTTGATTATGGTGCGTTTGTCCGAATCGATGACAAAGTCAATGGACTGATTCATATCTCGGAGCTTAGTGATAAACTTGTCAAAGATCCTACAAAAATTGTAAATGAAGGGGATGAGATAGAAGTTGAGATAATTTCTGTTTCAAAAGAAGAAAGGCATCTTGGACTTAGTTTAAAAAGAGCAAAGAAGAAGTCTAAAACTGGAAGTGATACCAAACGTATTACCACAGAATCAGCGCCGGAGCTTGTTACGCTTGGAGAATTGCTCGACGCGAAGCAGGATGATGAGGAATAGCCTTGTAATATATAAGTGAATTAAAAATCCCCGGTTTGCCGGGGATTTTTTTGCTTGTAGCAGATATGGTTTTTTGTTATACTAAAGCCCATATTAGCAGATTATTTAATGAGAAAGATATTGGTGTTTTCATCGATTTTCTTTTTTTCCTTTTTCCCTTTTTTCTCTTCTTCCGTAAGTGCATTTGAGGTAAATTTAAAAGAAGAAGGGACAAATGAAGAAGGCGATATTGTGAGTTTTGAAATACTTGCTTCTTTTGAAAATCCGGTAAATGCCCTTCAAGTAAATTTAGAGTTGACTGGTTTAGAAGCGACTGATTTTATTGAAACTGATTCGACTGATTATTTGTATATTCCCGATTGTGAAAATGGAGAGAGCTATACCGATGATTCGGTTTGTTTTAGCGTGGTGAAAAGTGCGAACTTTGAAGATGGTGAGTTATTAGGCGTTTTTACAGCGGAAATATCGGATGAAAATTATATAAAAATTGAAGCAGTTTCTGGAAATGCATATTCTGATGGTGAAAGTGAATATCCTATTGAGGGGATGCTGTTTTCAATTGGAGATGAAGTCACGTTGAGTGATCTTGGGACTGAAGAGGATGGCAGGGCAAAAATGTATCAGCAGGATGGCTTGGTTTTCAATAAAGCGGCAGAAGTGGTTGCTTTTGCCGGTCTAGTAATTGTTCTTGTTATTGCCCTATATTTTTTTGGTTCCAGGAAAATCTCTCTTAAATCTGGAGGTTTTTTTAGAAGAATATTTGTGTTTCTAGCCTTAATCTCAATTGTAAATACAGTATTGGGAATATTTCTGATCTATGATACAACTTCTTCGAGGGCTGGAAATGATGTAAGTGTTGCTTATCTGGGAAGTGGCTTTGGAGACAGAGTTCGATACTATGGAGATATCTGTGGGCAGAACAGAGTTCCTGCCTTGATAGAGCAAAACACTATTAGTTCTTCCCGGAAAAATGTTGATTATGACTTGGAGCCGGGTATTTATGCGATTAAGCCGATATATGTGGGAGAAAGCTACTTAAAGGGTTTGGAGCTGAAGGTTAAACTTAGAGATACGGGTGACGAGTATAAGGTTTGGCCAAGAACTGCATTAGATGACTTCCATGAAATGGCAGGTGGCGATTCAACTGCTCTGGATGGGCCGGAAGTGAATCCTTATCATGAGTTTAATCCTGATTCCACTTTTGGTTTGAGATTGAATATAGAAAAACAGAGAACTGTAAGGGTATTTAAAAATGGGGCTACTTCTCAGGAAATTGAATTTGTAATCGCCAAGTGTGAAAACAAGCCATCCAGTATTGATTATTCTGATTATATAGTTTGTGACGATGGGGAGACCGCAAAACTCATAGCGGAAAACAGGATGGTGTCGCCTGGGACCAGAACCTACACGAAAACTTATCAGGCAGGTGATTATACGGATGTTATAACTGGTGGGAAATATGTTGCTGCTATCGAAAAAGGTAGTAATTGTAATACGGCCGGAATATGGTATTCAAGCAATGGGGAAAATATTGGCGCAAACGGATATCTCTGGTGCGGATATGGCGGAGGTCTTCAAAGTACAATTCCCAATCTTTCGGTTGGAGTAGGATCTGATTTTTCTGTGTCACGGCAAACTGATATTGAGTATTACTTCTGGACTAGGAAAGCAGAAAAAGATGAGGTGGAAAAAACTACAGGTGAAGTGAAGTTCAATACTTATCAATGCATTCTTTCAGCGGTAGATTCGGGAGCAGATGATACGGGAGGGGCTTCGGATGATACTGGTTCATCTACCACAACTGTAGAAGAGAAACAAAATCCTCAACCGGTTCAGTGTGGCGCTGCTGATTCAAATGGGGACGGCAAATTTACTATTGTGGATTTTTCCGCTTTTGTAAAGGTATATCGTGGGATTTGTGCTTCGGGCTCATCTCTGGAGAAATTAGATCAAAATGATTGTGGGAATCAAGACATTAATGGTGATGGACAGATAAATCTTGTCGACTTTGCTAGTTTTGTAAAGAGGTACAATCAAGTAAGTTGTGGATTATAAGCTAGACCAATTGTGTATTAGTTCTTCTGTTATTGTTCTCGTATGGTAGATTTCTGCATAAAATGTTGTTAGTATGGTGATGTGTAAATTATTATCACTTCATAATGAAAAAATTACTGCCGGTTCTGTTGATTGTGTTTCTTGTAATAATGAATATCCCTTCGGCTCAGGCTGTTAGTCTGTCTCCATCGAGCGGGACTCTGCCTGCTAGCGCTACTCAAAGAATAAACATAATCGCATCGCCGCCATCGGGTGCTGATGCGGTGCAGATAAGACTTATACTTACTGGAAGTGCCACTATTACAAGCTATACTGGGCCGACTGGTGCTGCATGGTCGCCAGGGCCGATCGGGGTTTGTTCCGGCAGCACAACTTTCACGAGTACCAGGGTTTGTGTCGATCTAGCAAATTCAGGGACAATCACAAGCGGAGAAAGTCTGGGTAGTTTTACAATAGCAACAGGAGCAGAAGGCGGAAGTGTTTCCATTGCAAGAGATACAGATAATGGCTACCTTGTTGGAGTCTCAATTGTCCCGCAGACTGGAACGGTCGGGACCTATAGTATCGGGAGCTCTTCGCTTTCGCTGCTGCCAAATACAGCGATAGTTGATAATCCAAGGTATATAATTTTAATGGGAGCGTTGAGTCTGATCCTGTTAGGCGTCACGGTATATAGAGTTTATCCAGTACCAAAAAATAATCATTAAGGAAAATTTATGAGGATTTTAAAGATTTTTCTCATTGTGATTCTTAGTCTTGTATCGTTTTCAGCTGTTTCGTGGGCTTATGATATTACCCAGGAAGATAGCAATACAATGAGTGATTTCCAGACAGTCGATTTAAGCTTCAATCTTGAAAATGAAGGAATTAATGCACTGGCAGTAAAGCTAAAAGCCGAGGGTATGACTATCCAGAATGTTGAAATTATCGATGAGGATCTCTACCTCGTGCTTCCAGAATGCTCAAATGGAGACATTTTCACTTCCGGGCAAATTTGTTTCAGTATTGCGAGTGAGGAAGCCTTCGTCGATGCCACGTTATTTGCAAAAGTTGATGTGAGTGTTATTGAACCAGGTACAGCAAAATTTATCAAACTTGAAGGGAATGCGTATTCGGATGGAGAAGAGGAATACCGAGATTCCGGAGAATTTAGTGTCAGTAGTGCTGCTCAAATGGGGGAGGAAAGTGTCCAGGAGCCGGCAGTTGTATCAACAGATGAGCTCGATTATGGGACACAAGTATATATTGCCGCTTCTGTATTGATTCTGCTGGTTTTTATTTCCAGTATGATTGTGGTTTTTGACGATCAGTATTCTGCAAATTTGAAGCTGGGAGCATCTTTTGTTGGTCTTTTATTGCTGGTTTTTGCACTTTATGGAGCATATAGTACTTATTCAAAAACTACCGATGTTAGTGTTGCTGAACTGGGAGCGACATGCTACGACGTAATTGACAAAGTTTGCGGCACAGACGGCAGGACATACAGAAATGACTGTTTAGCAGAAGCGGCAGGAGTTGAAGTGGCTTGCAAGGGAGAATGTCCTTGTTCAGAAGGAAGTAGTGCATCATTTTATGGAACGTCTTGTGGGAATGGTGTGTGTGAAAGCGGAGAAGATGTTTTTAGAACAATTGATAAATACAGTGGTTTGACCGCTGGCTGTCCTCAAGACTGCATAGTTTGCGGTGATGGAATCTGTGATATTGGAGAGGCGGATGTTGATACATGTGATACCGGAACATCAAGAGAATCGACAGACCTAAAAAGGCATTGTGAGGCAAAAGAAGGAACCTGTCCAGCTGATTGTAAGGCAATAGCCCAGGAAACAGCAGTTTGCGGGGTCATGGACAAAAATGGCGATGGGAAACTGACAATAGTTGATTTCGCTGCATTTGTAAAAGTTTATCAGAAGAAATGTGTTTCAGCTGCAGCATCTTTGGATACTTCTGCAAAAACAGGTTGTGGTAATCAAGACACGAACTCTGATGGTGTGATAAATCTGATCGACTTCTCAAGCTTCGTGAAAAGATACAATAAAGCAAGCTGCGCATTAACCGCGCAGTGAAAAGGGCTTAGCAAATCTGCTTTTCATGTGCTAAAATCAGGTATGGCTACCAAAACTATCGATGAAACTGAAGGGTTGGACAGGCTTACGCAAAACGCGAAGTCGATAATCCTAAAAGCTTATGATCTCGCAAGATACGAGAGATTTTTGACTCCTAAAAAACACGGTCTTGTAGAACCACGACATCTGGTCATTGCTCTTTTGAGCCAGAAAAGTGGCGTAGCATATAGAGTAATGGCAAGACTTGGAGTAAATGCGGAAGATATTTTGTTAAGGTTGCTCAAGCCCAGGGGGATGAAACCAAGACAAGTCAAGCCAAGTGATGATTTTAATGAAATTATTTTTGCGTCATTTATTGAATCAAACAGCCTCGGTCATGTATACGTTGGCAGCGAGCATCTGCTTTTAGCGCTTTTCAAAAATAAAACTCTCAAATTTTTTGATCATCTCAAATCAAAAGGAATAGACTATGAAGTAGTCAAAAAGGCAATTACTGCAATGGGAAATTATCAGCCAGGTATATTCAGCTCAATGCCTGGTGAAAAAGAAAAAGGACAAGGAGCGCTGGAGTATTTTGCAAAAGATATGAATCAGATGGCTGCAGCAGGAAAGTTCCTTCCAATTTTTGGAAGAGCGGATGAAATTGAGCGTTTGATACATATTCTAAGTAGAAAAAACAAAAATAACCCCGTGCTTATTGGAGAGCCCGGGGTGGGGAAAACGGCGATTGTGGAAGGATTTGTGCAAAAGATTAGATCAGGAGATGTCCCGGATTCCCTGACTGATGCAAAAGTGATAATGCTTGATCTGGCAGTGATTTTAGCAGGTGCGAAAATCCGGGGTGATGTTGAAGAAAGATTGATCGCGGTAATTGATGAATTGAAAGAGGACAAAAATACGATTGTTTTTATTGACGAGATTCACATGATAGTTGGAGCCGGGACAGGCGGCGGCGGGGGTGGAATGGATATTGCGAATTTGCTTAAACCGCATCTTACCAGCGGGGATATAAAGGTAATTGGAGCAACAACATTTGATGAGTATCAGAGATATTTTGAAGATGATAACGCACTTTCTAGGCGCTTCCAGCCAATTCAAATAGATGAAATTTCAATTGAAGATGCCGAGAAACTATTACATTTTGTCCGTGGTGAGTACGAAAAATTCCATGGTATAAAAATCGGAAATGACGCTTTAATTGAGGCCGTGAATTTGAGTCATAGGTACATTCCTGATAGATATCTTCCTGATAAGGCACTGGATTTGATTGATGAAACCGCAGCGAAAAAGAGACTTGCCCAAAGAGGGGCTTTCAAAAAAAGCGCTTTAAGCAAAGAGCTGGAAAAAATCGGGAAAGAAAAGAGAAAGGCCTTTGAGGCAGGGGACTTTGAGTTGGCCGCAAGATACCAGGATAGGGAAGCAGCTGTCAAGAAGCAATTTCAAAGTGAGAAGTCGAAACTAAAAACAACTAGAAAGAGACTGAAAATTAATGCAGAAGATATAAAAGAAGTAGTTTCAAAAATTACTGGAATTCCACTAAATACTTTGAGTAAAAGCGACAAACAGGGACTGCAGAATCTTCAAAAAGACCTAGCAGCGAGAATAATCGGCCAGTCTGAGGCCCTAGAAAACGTCAGTAATTCTCTGAAACGGGCAAGGGTTGGGCTTGTGGATCAAAACAGGCCGCTTGCGTCATTTTTATTCCTTGGGCCGACAGGCGTAGGCAAGACTGAGACTGGCAAAGTAATAGCAAGAAATCTCTTCGGTGATGAATCTGCACTCGTGCAGATCAATATGAGTGAATATATGGAACCACATAGTGTCAGTAAAATTATCGGCTCTCCGCCCGGGTATATTGGATATTCAGAAGGAGGTCAGCTGACTGAAAAAATCCGAAGGAAGCCCTATAGTGTCGTTCTTTTTGATGAGATGGAGAAAGCTCATCCAGATACGCTAAATATTCTTCTGCAAATTCTTGATGAGGGGGAAGTGAAAGACAGCAAAGGTAGAACAGTCAATTTTAGGAATACTATTATAATAATGACTTCAAATATTGGAGCTGAAGAGATTGCTGAAGATGAAGTTCTAGGATTTGATGTCGGTAATTCAAGTGCCAAAGCTTCAAAGCCGGGAACAAAAGAAGAAGTAGATCAGGCATATATCGAAATGAAAAAAAAGCTTCTAATCGAGCTGAAATCAGAAATGCGGCCGGAATTTCTAAACAGAATCGATGATATTGTGATATTTAGAGGTCTGGATCAAAACGATGCCAAAGATATTGCTGTTCTTCTGCTTAATGATCTAAAAGAAAGACTCAAAAAATTTAACATCAACCTTAGTGTAAGCAGGAAAGTTGTAAATGAAATTGTAAATCTTGGTTTTAGTTCTGAATACGGGGCAAGAAATCTTCGAAGAAAAATCCAGGAGATTGTTGAAGTTGGATTATCAAATATGATTCTTGGCGGGGAAATTGATACAAAGAAAGCCTCTCAAGTTTCGATTGGAGTGGAGAAGGGTAAGTTTGAGTTTGAAGTAAAATAGTATATACTTGGGCAGTTTCTGATTTAATCTTCTGCAAAATGGCTAAAAACAGCAGTATTTTCGTTTGTACAAATTGTGGTAATGAATTCCCTAGATGGTCAGGACAGTGTCCTTCGTGTGATGAGTGGAATACTCTAGAAGAGAGTGAAATATACAAAGACGAAAAGAAAATTGCTGGAAATGCGCGTGTGATAGCTAAGAAGCTCAAAGATGTAGATATTTCCAAATTTAAAAGAACCGGCTCAGGATTTAGGGAGTTGGACCGCGTGTTAGGCGGTATAAGGGGTAATTCGGGGTTTGTTGAAGGTGAGGTGGTTTTACTCTCAGGAGATCCGGGGATCGGGAAATCTACGTTGCTTCTGCAGGTATTAGCTGAAATTTCAAAAAAGAAGATAAAAACTGCTTATGTGAGTGCGGAGGAGTCGAGTTCGCAAGTTGCACTTAGGGCAAAAAGGCTTTTGGGCAGTAATTTTTCTGTTATTGATATGGAAGTTGTATCAGGAAATGAAGTGGAGTCTTTGATTCAAAAAATACGTGAACTAAAGGCAAAATATGTTGTGGTTGATTCTATTCAGACTGTTCACAGCGCAGAAGCCAGGGGGCTTGCAGGTGGAGTCTCACAGGTAAAAGCCAGTAGTTTGAAGCTGGTTAATTTTGCCAGGGAAAATGATGTTACATTGCTGATTGTCGGGCATATCAATAAAGAAGGAAATGTGGCAGGACCAAAGGTGCTTGAACACCTTGTCGATGCAGTCTTGCAGATTGAGGGGGATGAAAAAAGCGGCTACAGGCTGGTTCGGGGACTTAAAAATAGGTTTGGGACTACAAATGAGGTGGGGATTTTGAAGATGGGGGAGAGTGGGCTTGAAGATCTGGGGGATGCGCCACTCTTTTTTGTATCCGGCGAGAAATCTCCGGGTGTTTGCAGAAGCGCAATTATTGAGGGAAACCGCTCTATAGTTATCGAAGTTCAGGCTTTGACTAATGTTACCTCTTTTTCGCAGCCAAAAAGAGTGGCGCAGGGTATCTCGAGTTCTAAACTTCAAGTTATTTGTGCAGTGCTCCAGAAACACGCCAGATTGAAACTTTATGATAAAGATGTTTATGTAAATATTGCCGGCGGTTTGCGTGTGAATGACCCCGGAATTGATTTGGCTGTAGCTATCGCTATTGCCAGCTCACTAAAGGATAAAGCGCTAAGTGCGAATGTCGCAGCGCTGGGGGAACTAAGTCTTACTGGAATAGTTGGAAAAACTCTCAGAGAAGAGCAGAGAAGAAAAGAATTGGAAAACCTAGGTTTGAAAGTATTGAAAACCTCAAAAAGCATCAAAGCGCTGGCACTTGGTTTGTAGCGCCCAGCGCGCATTTCCAAATATCTAGATATGGCCGTGCTTGCGAGCCGCTGTGTGGCAGGGTCTGCTCATGAAACGCTAAACTATAGGCTTGACATATATGGATACTATAGGATAGAATGACTACAGAACTTTTACAACCAAGGTGTTTGCAGTTCCCAGAGTCTGGTTCGCGTACACCTCTGAATTTAGGTAAAACTATTTTTGGAGGACTTACTGGACTCTCGGAACTGGATGCACCTTGAGACTAGTCCCAGCGTTTCCACCAGAGCACGTATGAAAATGTTCTCCGGTGGGATCGGTCGGGGCAGTGCCGATCCCAACTTTTTTTACTATTGGGGTTGACTTTGCCTAAACTTCATTCTATACTCAATTTGAAATATTCCTCAAAAATGTTTTATCCCAACAGAAATGCATAATTTCATGATTTATTTAAATTTTTATCAATGCGTATATGAGTGCGAAGGAAAGTAAAACCAGTACAAAGGTTGTAAGAAAAACTGTGAAGCCGATAATTACATATTCAACAAAAACAAAAGACAAAATAGCTGATGCTATGAGTCTAAGAGAGCTGAACACAAAAACTGTGGCAGATCTTAGAAAAATGGCTGAGACCCTTGAACTGAAGGGGGTAGCTGATTTGAGTAAAGAAGATCTGATTATTGAAATACTAAGAGAGCAGACAAAAAGAGGAGGAAATATCTTTGCTGAAGGAGTTTTGGAGGTAATCAATGATGGAGCACATGGAGTTTTGAGGTCTCTAAAGATGCTTCCCGGCGAAAATGACGTTTATGTCTCTGGTTCGCAGATTAAAAGGTTTAATTTACGACAGGGAGATTTTGTTTCGGGGCAGGCGCGTCCTCCGAAAGAAGGCGAAAGATATTTATCTCTGCTTCGAATAGAAGCAATTAATGGGACAAGTCCGGATGAGGCGCTTTCGAGGCCGAGCTTCGGCTCGCTTACACCGATTTTCCCAAATGAGCAGATAACTACTGCGACTGATAGGGCAAATCTATCAACTAGAATTATTGATATGCTTGCTCCAATTGGCAAAGGACAACGAGGTATGCTTGTTTCACCTCCAAAAGTTGGAAAGACATGGCTGCTAAAAGATATTGCCGATGGAATTAAAAAAAATCATCCAGATATACATTTGATTGTCTTGCTTGTTGGAGAGCGGCCTGAAGAGGTCACCGATATGAAAAGATCTGTTGATGGTGAAGTGGTCGCATCGAATTTCGATGAACCACCGGAGGATCATACAAGAGTAGCCGAATTAGCGCTTGATAGGGCGAAAAGAATTGTCGAACAGGATAGAGATGTTGTGATTTTGATGGATTCAATTACTAGACTCGCAAGGGCTTACAATATTGTAGCTCCGCCATCTGGAAGGACTTTATCTGGTGGATTTGATCCAGTTGCAATTTATCCTCCAAAGAGATTTTTCGGGGCAGCTAGAAACTTCGAAGAGGGCGGCAGTTTGACTATTATTGCAACTGCTTTGGTCGAAACCGGCAGCAGGATGGACGAAGTTATTTTTGAAGAATTCAAAGGTACTGGAAATATGGAGCTGAAACTTGATCGGAAACTTGCTAATAAAAGAATTTTCCCGGCAATTGATGTCCAAAATTCCGGAACCAGAAATGATGATCAGCTGCTTGATCCGGATGTTTTAGCACAAACCTGGAGAGTGAGAAGAATGCTTGATTCATTTAAAGGGGATGAGGCAACTCAAATGCTTATTGACAGGCTGAAGAAAACAAAAGACAATCAGGAATTTTTAGCGACATTACACGAGTCAATGTAGTATAATTGCGTGCCTGTTCATACATTTGAAAATGATATCAGTGGAAGAAGATAATAATTCAATTGTGGCAAATTTTAGGGCTGCAAGAGAAACGAAGCAGAAGCCTCTAGTTCTTTTATTCTTTTCAAGTCTGTATGAGTATATTGCAGTCAGATTTGTCCAGATAGTCAGAATTATTGCAGTATTTCTAGGTCTATCTGTTGCAGGGACAGCTGGTTTGAAAAGTTTTGTGGTCAGGAAAATGTATTGGGGAAGAACTTCTTTTTATCGTTCTTCTTTCCAATTCTTTGTAGTTGTAGTTACTATTGGGACACTTCTTGCTAGTATCAGCACCAGAACGGATATTTTTGCCACAGAAGAAGCAGGTATCATTGCATCTTCAGGAGCTATCGGGAATAACGATATTTTTCTGCAAGTAGGAACTACGGAGTCTATAGTTGAAACAACTGCGAGCAATGTGGATTATTCTATACTCAAATACACAGTCAAATCTGGAGACACTTTATCCACAATTGCCAAAGAGTTCGAAATTTCACAAGATACGATTAGATGGGCAAATAATATTCCCTCTGGAAGAGATACTTTGACTGTTGGGCAGGTACTCGATATTCCTCCTATGAACGGTGTTCTTTATACTGTCAAATCCGGCGATAATCTGGATTCGATTATCAAAAAGACTAAGGGTGCAAATAAATTCGATTTGATTGAATTGAATAATCTTGTTCCGCCTGATTATAAAGTATCGGTTAATCAAAAATTGTTCATTCCTGATGCTACATACAATCCTCCGGTTGTGGCAAGCTCGTCTGGAGGAGCTAGTTACGTGAATCTTGGCAATACTGCGGTAAACGTTGCACCCGGTACTTTTGTAAATCCATTATTATACTGTCCGGGTTATAAATTTGTTCGCGGCTGGAGATATAGCCATACCGGGGTTGATCTTTCTAAATCCGGTGGTTGCCCGATCAACTCTATTGGATCTGGAACTATTTTGAAGGCAGGGTGGTGTGGCGGTTCTATGGGATTTTGCACTGTGATCAGGCATGATAATGGTTATAGTTCTGTATATATGCATGGAAGTGGGACATATTATGTTCATAGCGGTCAAAGAGTAGGGGCGGGGCAGAAAATTATGTATATGGGATGTACTGGCAGATGTTCAGGGACTCATCTTCATTTGAGCATTGCTCCTCCTGGCGTCGATGTTGTGTCGAATTATTATGGAAGAATAAATCCAGCAGGGATTGTGCCTTATTAAGGAGATTACTTTCTTTCTAATCCAATGCGATCAATTTTGTTTGTTCCAACCTGATATTTAATATATTTTCTGCCGGCTTTTTCAACTGTTTTATTATTTGCTGCAAGTTTGTATCCTTCAGAGTTTACTAATAGTTCATAGATTTTCCCGGGCAGGGTAAAGCCAAACCTTCCGTATTCATCAGTGATCTGCGTGTCTACTGCCTGGTTGGTATTTGGATCGTAGGCCTGGACAAATATTTTGGGTAATTTCATCCTGCTATCAACATCAAATACAAATCCCCAATTCCTTGGTGCTTTGTTGAATAATAGAATCAATATCTGTACAAGATACAAGGCTACAATTGCCATATTAAATAGTGTGAATGATAATAACAGTGCAATTGCTGACCAAGTAAGGCCTGCATAGAACAGCAATGGTGCTGTTTTACGAATACTTTTTCTGGCAAGATTAACATTTGTTGAAAAATTATCCTCTTTTTTTAATATCCCAAAAGTTTCTGTTATAGAGTATTCGTTGCTGTTTATTTTGAGCTGTTCGGAGTAATCCTGGTATGCCATTTGTTTGATTTTGATAGTGTATTCTCCTTTATCGGCAATAAGAAGAAATTTGCCGTGATTATTTGTTACAGCTCTTTTTATCAGCTGCTCACCCTTAAAAAGCTCTACAATTGCAAAAGGTATAGGTTTTTTGTCTCGTTTGTCAAAGACGAGTCCGTATGCTTTTTTCTTTTTAATATCTGCCAGCCACTCGATACCATAATAAATTGTGCTGTATGGATAGGCTAGTAATGATGAAGTGGCAAGAATTGCGAGTAGAGCACTAAGCGTAATTGGAGCTATTTTATTGTGAATATCAATAATTTTCTGCGGCAATCCACCCAGATTTATCTGATCTAATGAATCGTTTAAAAATTCGACCACGTTGCCAGGCTCATCTACCACCTCAGTGTCATTTATTCTTTCGTCTGTTTGATCGTCTGCTATTTCATCTGCTGTTCCATCTGTTTGGTCGTCTGTAGTTCCGTCGCTGCCAGCTACTGTAAATGGATAGATAAAACTGCTTCCCGTATTCGTCATAGAATCAGTACTTCTGAGGTAGAAATTGTATGAGCCGGGGTCGAGTTCTCTAGTGTAGCTGCAGATAAAGGTTTCGGATTTTTCGTCAAGTAAGCCGTCGCTTATTGTGCAATTAGTCCAGGTTCCTGTTACGTTGATTTTGAATTGTATGGAAGTAATATTTGTCAGTGAGTCTTCTGCCAATCCTCGAATATATCTTGTATTTCCTGAGCTTGGATTGACGCTGATTGCAGATACGTAAATGTCTGGCGGGATTATATCAAACTGATATTTCTGTATTCTGTTATTAAATGTATCAGGAATAAAAAGTTCCCCGGTATTTTCATTAAAGCCAAGGCCATAGGGGTAATCCAGCTCCTGGTCTCCAGCTCCGTACGTCCCTCCTAGCTGTCCTTTATAAGTCCCATTTTCATCAAATCTTTGAACCCGGTTGTTGTTTTGATCCAGCACAAAAAGGTTGTTTTGCGAATCTATTGCAATTCCTGCTGGGCCGTCGAATTCACCATCCCCTGTACCGGATGTTCCGAACTGGTCGATATAAATCCCATATTTTGTAAATCTCTCGACGCGGTTATTGTTATAATCAGTCACCCAGACATCACCGAAGTCACTTTCAATTGCGATATAGCTTGGATAATCTAGCTGCCCATTTCCTGATCCAGATGTTCCCCATTGAGTTATGTATTCACCTGCTGAAGTAAATTTTTGAACTCTATCGTTTCCGGCATCGACTACATATATAAAGCCGTCATCATCAACTGCAACATCAGTAGGGTAATCAAATTGACCATTGCCGGATCCGCTTGTCCCGAATTTTAATTGAAAAGCCCCGGCCGAATTGAATTTTTGTATTCTATCATTGCTGGAATCTGCTACGTATAGATTCCCGGAAGAATCAACTCCCAGCCCCTCTGCGTAATCAAATTCTCCGTCTCCAGTGCCATCCTCTCCGTCTGTCCTTCCAACTGTGAGTTGATAAACTCCGCTGGAATTATACTTTTGAACCCGATAGCTGCCAGTATCTAAAACATAGTAGTTGCCGCTTTGATCGAAAGCGATATCGTATGGATAGTAAAAATTATATCCGTTTAAGACCTCGCTCCCGCCTTTTTTAATATAGGTTCCTGAGGTGTTAAAAACCTGGTATCTATTGTTGCCCGTATCTGCGATTAAAATATTGCCGCTGCCATCCAGTCCCATCCCTCTTGAATTGCTCAAATCGCCATCTGTATGACCTTGGGTTGTACTGTCGTTAAAGGTGTCCAGCAAATTACCTGCTTGATCATATTTGTAAATATATGCTGGACTATTGGCGATAGATAAAATATCTCCTGAGCTGTCAATAGCTATATCAAGACTTTCCCCTGGTTGATTCCAGTCGTCAAGCAGGGTTCCAGATGAGTCAAAAATGTTCATCTGGCTATATTCTGCTGCAATGACATTCCCGGTATTTAAATCCACTCCGACTCCATTTGGAGTTGTCAATACAGCATTTGTGAAGTTCTGTAAATGAGTTCCTGAGCTGTTAAATTTTTGAATTCTATTATTACCCCTGTCTGCTACATATATATTATTCGATCCATCTACTGCTAAAGTCATTCCTGAGCCATAGGCCCCATTTGGGTTATTGAATTGCCCATTGCCAGAGCCCGCAGAACCCCATTTTAATAAGAAATTTCCATCAGAATCGAATTTCTGGATTCTTTCTAATGTGGGATCTGATACATATATATTGTCAGCTCCATCGATTACGATAGAGCGGGTATCTTGAAATTGACCATCTCCTGAGCCTTGTCCGCCCCAATTAGTAATAAAATTTCCTGAAGAGTCGAATTTTTCTATTCTGTAATTATAGTAGTTTGAAACATAGTAGTCACCGGAACCATCAACTGCGATATCATTTGGATGATAGAGTTCCCCATCATCGTAATAATCTCCAACATCGCCTTGATAAAATGGGTTGTCTGTTGCTGTCCAGGCTTCGGGTTTGCTATTTCCTCTACTGAAAAATGCTGCTAAGACAAAAGCTGCAACAAGCGATAGAGCAGTGCTACTAATTAAGTATATCTTCTGTTGTTTTTTCATATGCAAGAATTGCAAAAAGCAAGTTTTCCTTTACAAGGATATTCTTAGAACAATTTAATATATGCTGAAAATGAAGTCAAGCTGGGAGTTCTATAGAAATATTAAAAAGAGCTTGATCTTAATTGTCTTTAAGTGCAAAATGTAAATTATGAATTATTACTAAATATTGCCGATGAATACTAAAAAACTGGCGTATGGATTTCTGATTTTATGTGTAGCCGTTACGGGATACTTGCTTTATGATACTTTCAGAATTGCTTCAAATAGCTCTTCCGGGGACGAAGGAGATACCGCGGATGCTATTCAGCTGGATCCGGGTGAGATTTCTATTGATTTTAATGATTATGAGATTGAGGAGAAAACTACTGCGAGTTTGCTTGAGACGCTGGAGGATTCTAAAGTTTTGTACTTATATGAGAATGAGCAGGTGTGTGGTGAGGGAGCATTTGACTATTCTAATGAAAATTTGCTTGCTGTTATTAAATTTTCTGGTGTACCAGGAGAGTATGTAATTGAGAATGTTTCTGTTTTCAAAAGGACAATTGAAGGAACCAGCACAGAAATCAGCTCAATTCCAACTACGAGCTTCGAACTGAATACCGAAGATACTGAAACTGGCTTAAAGGGCGATCTGAAATTTGTCTGGGATGAGAGAGTGATAGAGGGGGAGTTTGATGCTGCGAGTTGTGTGATTTAGTCTTTGCTGATTAATCTACATGTTTAAAACCTGTGTTTTCTTTCCATTCTTCCTATTTGTCAAACCTAGAAAGATTGGTGGAGTCGATGGGACTTGAACCCACACTCCCTGCTATGCCATAGCAGTGCTTTAGCCATTAAGCTACGACCCCGGAATTTAAATGAAAACAACAGGGAATTATATCATTTCTATTGAGCTTGAGATGAGAATGAGAGGGGAAATATAAAAAAGCAAAAAAATTGCAGCACAAGAAACTACCCCCTAATAAAAAGGGAGAATGAAGATTCAGCATTCAATTGCTGGGCCGGTTTGTTCGCAATCATCTACCTGCGGTAACGGCTCTATTATATCGGAGTTATTTTCCCAATCTGGTCTTTGCTGATGCCATTCTACGACATAATCTGGAGCATAAGATTCACCACGAGCATTTGCCCTAGCACAAATTTCTGCGTGCTGATGTGATGTCAACCTCGAATGGAGAGGACGAACTTTATCCTGTCTTGGAGTTGGGATAGGAGCATCAGGTGTATTTCCTGCTATTGTCATTGCATTTTCACCTCCTTTCTTATGGTATTGGTTTTCAAGAACGTTGAAGTGTGGATTTATCACAGTTTATTTGCTAAATTCTCGATTTTTTGTCAATAAATCCTTGAAAAGCTATAATCTAAGCATGCGGTTTATAACAAATTCAAAAAACAACTTTTCTATCCCTGTTTATGGACTCGGAACCTGGCTGATGGGCGGTGACAAAATGAGGAATCCTGACAATGATGATGAGCGAGACATAGGGGCGATAAAGATGCATATAGACAGTGGCGTAAGATTTATTTTTACGGCTGAGAATTATGCGGAAGGGCATACTGAAGAAATAGTCGGAAGGGCAATCAAAGACTATGAACGTGAGAGCCTGATGATCGCAACTGCGGTCAAACGCTTGAATGGGGGCTATGATAAATTTGTTAAATCTGCCAACGAATGTCTGGATCGTTTGGGTTTGGATTATGTCGATGTTTTATTTCATCATGCGCGTGATCTTGAAACACCAATCAAAGAGACGGCTAGGGCTTTGAACACGATGGTGGAGGAGGGAAAGGCGAAAAATATTGCAGTGAGCAATTACAGTAAAGAGTCTCTCGAGGAAATGATGGAACACAGTAAATATCCAATTGTCATCAATCAGGTGCATTACAATCTGCGAGTACGTGGACCGGAAATTACTGGCCTGAGAAATTTTTGCAGGGAAAATGACGTGATTTTGCAAGCTTACAGGCCTCTTATGTTGGGTGGTCTAGTGGAGGTCGGTAAATATAAGATTCTGGATGAAATTGCGGAAAAATATGACAGGACTTCTGCTCAGATAGCGCTTAATTGGATTTATTCTCAAGGCGTAGCAATGGTTGCAACTACACACTCGGCTGAGCATCTGAAGGATAATCTTGAGGCGTTGACTTGGAAGATGGAGAAAGAAGATTTAGAAAAATTAACTGAAGAATTCCCAGATCAAGTAGAAATGGATGAAGTGGTTGGTATTTTGCAATGAGGTCTTTTACTTATAAGCCGGACATTATTTTTGAAAAAGAATGTTAATTGCGATTCTCGGCGGGCTTGGTGCGTCACTGGGCTGGGCAGCTGCTGATATTTATATCAAAAGATCTGTTGATAAAATTAGTTCAATTTTGAGCTTGTTTCTTTTCCGGCTTGGAACCCTGATTTGTGCGCTTCCGCTGCTGTTTGCCGATTCAACAATGCCGGATCTAGATTTTAAGATTTACTTGATTATCTTTGGTTTTGCATTTACGCAGATAGTTATCATGTTTCTGCTTTTTACTGCTTTCAAGTACGGAAAAGTCAGCTTTGTAACTCCGATTGTTTCCACCTATACACTTATCTCGGCAGTTGTCTCTTTTACTTTTTTTGGTGAGGACTTCGATGTAGGGAAAATGCTATTTGCGGGTCTGGTGTATTTTGGAATTATCCTTACTGGTGTTGGTATAGCGAAAGAAAGCAAAAAGAAAAATCCTAGTCCGGCCAAGAAAAACAGCCTGTATAGCTTTGCTTTTGCTTTCGCGGTGATGCTTGCCTATGCTTTGTATTTCCCTGCTTTTGATTGGTTTATCGACCGTGATGGCTGGGGGGTATTGATTGTGCTTGAAAGTCTGCTAGTGACTGTATTGCTTGTGCCGCTAGTTATAAAAAAGAGGAAAGAAATCGTAAAAACTTCAAAGAAATTATTCTGGATTGCTTTTTTTGCAGGAATATTGAATGGAATAGGGAATATTGCATTAGCACTTGGTTTTGAATTCTCGAAACATACTACGGTAACGATTGCCGCTACCTCTTCGACTTCCGCAGTTGCAGTGATTTTTGCATATATTTTTCTAAAAGAGAGAATGACAAGACTGCAGTATATCGGGATTGGAGCTGTTATAATCGGATTACTTTTTCCCGTCTTTTTATAATTTTGGCTCTCTTCCAGCTTTCATGTAGAGAGTTATCAAGCTCACGAAAAATGTGGAAAGTATTATCCCTCCAATGATCAAAATGGAATAGAGCAGGAGCAGGTTGTAGTCAATCGCTGGTGTGCCGGGGACTTTGGAAAAGTTTATTTTATTTGCCAGATAACCTGAGCATTGGCTGTTTTCATAGACCGCACCTGGGTAAATCTGTCTGGTTTTGCATGGGATTATCTCAAGCGGGGTAAGCATTAGAAATACAGTTGAAAAAGCTCCAGCTATAAGGGAAATGATAACGGTTCTGCGAAATACGTTTTCCATGAAAGTATTATAGCCGAAATTTTGAGCAAGTAGAACCGATGGAGGCTCTGTTTGCCGAAAATCTACAGGTGTTTTTCTAGGAAAATACATCTTCTTCTGATTTATCTGTATAATTATCCTGGATTTTTAGCTTGAATTTTTTTATTTTTTTAAACCCTAATATGACTCTTACACCAGAAGAAGCAGCCAATCTTCGTGTTTCGGAGGACAGTGGTTCTTTCTTCTTTGATATCATTGCTGCTGTGTTAGAGAAAGAGGTGTCCCCTGATTTTGCAGAGAGTGTCGGGACATTGATTGATTTAGGCTCTGGAAGGACAGATTCTACCTTAAGGAATGCGATAAGAGAAGAAGTATTTCCAAACCTAAAAAAGATTGTCACTGTAGATGCCAAATTTGATACAACACTGGTTGATGAAGGCGGTGAACTTCCAGATGGGATCAATCATACCCATCACAAGGAGGAAATCACAGAATTTCTTGCTGAAAATTCCTTACTTGCAGATTTGGTCTCGTTGATTGGTGTAACGAATGCTGGGCTCAAGGAGCTCGATGAGTACCATGATTTATATAATTCTGTAAGACCTGGAGGTTGTGTTGCAGAAGCTTGGGAGGTAAGTTTGGATAGAAAGATGATGGAAGCTGCTGGATTTAAGATGGTCTATGATCGCTGGCCATATATTTGGCGCAGACCTGAAGATGTCAAATAATTTAATTAGTTGACATATTTTGTTTAGTATCATTTGGCTATCTGATATAATTATCCTAACTAATCAAAGGGGCGGCTTGAGTCTTTTTTGATGACGATAACAGCTTATACTCACTCCTTTGTGCCTAGTAAATAGGCGAAATGATGGAAGAAAGTGCGATTAGTGAGATTGTCTTCTGAATCGCACGATTAGAACCATCCGAGTTGCAACCGTTAAAATGCTTAAAATGAGCTGTGAATGAGGAATTGAAAGACATTTACAGGAAAATGGGTGGTACCACCTTTAGTTAATTGAAGGTCCCTGTTAAACTATATTTCGTAATGATGTAGTTTGGCAGGGACTTTTTTTGTTTATTAGTACAAATCTATGGACAGCAAAGCACAATACGATCCAAAGGCAATCGAGCCAAAATGGATCAAAAAATGGGCAGAGACAGGAATTTACAAAACTCCTGAAGATGCCACGCATGAAAACAAATATTACATCCTGCCGCAGCTTCCTTATCCATCGGGATCTGGTCTGCACGTTGGGCATACGGAAATATATGTTGGGTGTGATATCTTGGCAAGATTTAAAAGAATGAAAGGTGAGAAAGTTCTCCAGGTTATGGGATGGGATGCCTTTGGTTTACCGGCAGAAAACTATGCAGTAAAGACAAATATTCACCCAAGGATAAATACTGATAAGGCTATTGAAAATTACAAAAGTCAACTAGTTAAGATTGGAGCTTCATATGATTGGGACCGTGAAGTTGGATCCCACAATCCCGACTACTACAAATGGACGCAGTGGTTCTTCCTGCTTATGTACAATCAAGGCTTGGCATATAGAAAAAATCAGAAAGTAAACTGGTGTCCAAGCTGCAAGACAGTTCTTGCAAACGAGCAGGTGGTAGACAAAGATGGGCAGGAGGTGTGCGAGAGGTGCGATACTCCAGTTGAACATAAAATGATGGAGCAGTGGTATTTGAAAATCACAGAATACGCAGATCGATTGGCAAAAGATCTGGACAAGGTCGACTGGCCAAAAGAGACAGTTAAAAGGCAGAGGGATTGGATTGGGAGAAGTGAAGGGGCACAGATAAGGTTCGAAATCGTTGATTCAGATAAGACCTTAAAGGTGTTTACGACCAGACCTGATACTATTTTTGGAGCTACATATATGGTCCTTGCGCCGGAACATGAATTGGTAAAGCAAATTACAACTGAAGAGCAAAAGGGAGAAGTCGAAAAATATGTCGAGGATGCGAAGAAAAAGACAGAAATTGAGAGAACTGATATGACAAAAAGTAAGTCAGGGGTATTTACCGGAGCATATGCAATCAACCCAGCCACAGAGAAAAATATTCCAATTTGGATTGCCGATTATGTCCTGACTGATTATGGTACTGGGGCAATAATGGCAGTTCCCGCCCATGACCAGAGAGATATGGATTTTGCAAAAAAATACAAGCTGGAAATCAAAGAAGTTGTAATACCAATATTCGGAAAAGAAAGGAAAGATGAAGAATTCCGAAAAACAATATCTGCTGTCGTGCAAAGGGAATCGGACGGGAAGGTATTGGCCGTCAATTGGAAGAAGAATAACTGGGTTTCACCAGTTATAGGTGGAATTGATGATGAGGAGGATTTACTTGCCGCTGCTGAAAGAGAAGTCTTGGAAGAAACTGGATATAAATGCAAAGCAGTCAAAACTCTTGGAGGTGAAATAGAATCGCACTTTTTTGCAGATCATAAAAACGTATATAGGCATAGGTTGAATCAGCCGGTTCTATTGGAATTATTGGAAGATGAGCCTATTGATGTAAATGAGGATGAAAAAGATATTCAGGATGCTGTTTGGATGAGTCCGGAAGAATTTTTGAAAAAATGCTCACATGAAGAAAATATTATTGGTCTTAGGAGATATCTGTATGGAGCGGAAACTTTTTCAGGATATGGAAGAGTCGTCAATTCGGGCCAGTTTGATGGATTGAAATCGGAAGAGGCAAAAGAGGCAGTCGTGAAATGGCTGGAGGAGAAAGGTATTGGAGAGGCAAAAGTGACCTATAAGCTACGCGACTGGTCAGTGAGCAGGCAGAGATTCTGGGGTGCGCCGATTCCGATGGTTTATGACCCAGAAGGGAATTTACATCCTGTGGACGAAAAAGATCTCCCTGTTGTATTGCCTGATGACGTAGATTTCAAACCTACCGGACAATCACCTTTGACATATTCCAAATCTTTTCAAGAAGGGGTCGAAGAAAAATACGGAAAGGGCTGGAGAAGAGAAGTCGATACCCTGGACACTTTCATGTGCTCGAGCTGGTACTACTACCGCTATTTGGATCCGAAAAATGACAAGCAATTCGCATCCCCAGAAGCTTTGAAAAAGTGGATGCCGGTTGATTTTTACCTTGGCGGACCGGAACATGTAAACGGGCATTTGCTGTACTCCAGATTTTTCACAAAAGTGTTGTATGACGCAGGATATATTGATTTCGATGAGCCTTTTAAAGTTCATAGACATCAGGGATTGATACTTGGTGAAGATGGCCGCAAAATGAGTAAAAGATGGGGTAATGTCATCAATCCAACTGACGTTGTAGAGAGCCACGGTGCAGACACATTGAGGATGTACGAGATGTTCATGGGGCCACTTTCTGATGATAAGCCATGGTCGACGAAAGGAGTTCTGGGAATTAAAAGGTTTTTGGGCAAAGTCTGGGGTCTAAAGGATAAGGTCGGGGAGGAAAAACCTGAAACTACCCAACAGGTAGAAATCAATAAATTGATCAAGAAAGTTGGTCAAGACCTTGAGACGCTTTCATTTAATACCGCGATCGCCAAGATGATGGAGTTTGTGAATTATGCGCAAAATGTTGAACAGCTGGACCAAAAAGTATGGGAAAAGTTCCTTTTAGTTCTTGCGCCATTTGCACCATTTATTACTGAAGAACTGTGGCAAGAACTTGGAAATGAAACTTCGATTCATTTAGAAAAGTGGCCTGTATATGATGAAAACATGGCAAAAGACAAAATGGTCACTATTGCCGTTCAAGTTAACGGGAAATTGCGAGATAATCTAGAAATGCCGGCAGAAAGTGAGCAGTCTGAGGTTGAAATAGAAGCAAAAAAATCTGAAAAAATCGGGAAATATCTTGCTGGAAAGGCTATAATACGTGTAATATATGTCAAAGACCGTCTGATTAATTATGTTGTCGGGGAGTAATACTAAATTATGTTCAAGGAGGAAAATCAATTCTGGATTTATATGGTTGGTATCATTGTTCTGATGATCTTGAGCTATTTTGTCGTGGCAGGATATCAATTTCCTTTTGCTGGGTTTCTAATCGATCAGGAAACAAATGCTTATGAATACGACAAAGCTCCAGCAATGCAGCTTGTTTCAGGCAAGGACTACAGGGCAAAGATTTATACTAACAAAGGCCTTATTGAATTGGATCTTTACGAGCAGAATGCTCCTGTAACGGTTAATAATTTTGTCTTTTTAGCGAATGCTGGATACTATGACGGTGTGAAATTCCACCGAGTTGTTAATGATTTTCTTATTCAATCGGGAAGCAGAACGACGCTTGATAGAGACCCGGACAATGACGGGCTTGGCGGGCCCGGGTACACATTTGATGATGAAATTAATTGGAGTTCTTTAAGTCTTAATTCTACGCAAATTGCGAATCTGCAGAGTGCGGGCTATTCAAATGATATAAGTGTCACTTCAAGAAGGCTTGAGAAATATGCTGTTGCGATGGCTAATGCGGGCCCCGATACCAATGGCAGTCAGTTCTTTATTGTAACTGCAGCGAATACTGATTCGAGGCTTGATCCTCTTCAGGGAAGGCATACAGTTTTTGCAACAGTCGTGGGCGGGCAGAGTGTGGTAGAGACGATTAATTCAGCGCAAATCGAAAATGCTGCAGATGACAGCATCTCCAAGCCGATTGGAGATTATTATATAGAGAGGGTGGAGATTTATAGTTTGTAAATAAATATTTTCTGTTAAAACTGGCAAATGAAGATTAAAGAGGAATATCGAGGTTTTCTTTCTTTGTTGTGTGCTGCTTTCATTTTCTCTTTCTTTGGAGTTTTTGTGCGTGAATTGGATAAAATGTTCGGGGAATTCGCGCAAGTTGGAGGTAGATTGCTAGTCGCGTTTCTGGTTGTCGTCGCGTTGGTCATATATAATAAAATTTCCCTGCAGGTAAAAAAGAAGGATAGATTTTTACTAATGATATTTGCGTTCGCATTTCCACTCTCAATTATTTTCTGGACTTATGGTGTTGTTGAAGAAAAAGCTTCAAATGTCTTGTTTGCATTATATTTCGGGGACATTATTACAGCATTGTTAATAGGTACGATGTTCTATAAGGAAAAAATAAATTTTCAGAAGTGGATTGGGATAATTATGGCATGCATCGGTCTTGGGTTTTTCGTATATCCCTTCGACATAAACGGTTTGAGTATAGGTCTATTATTCGGGCTGTTTTCTGGTATAGCAGATGCTGTATCGAATAGTCTTAGAAAGAAACTCGGACATATAAAGCGTCAGTCACTTTTATTCTTCCAGTATTCTGTTGGGGCGATTTTAATGCTTCTTCTTGGGGTGTTAAGCGGACAGGAAATGATTGGAGATTTTCATCTGAGTTCTGTGGCAGTAATTGTCCTGTTTGGGATATGCCTTGTGTTTATTGGTAATTTAACCATATACGGTTTCAATCACTTTGATGTAAATGTTGGGACTATTATTTTGGCGACTGAACTTATGTTTGCGCTTGTTATCAATTATATTTTCTTGCATGAATCTCCAACGATTAGCGAGCTAGCTGGGGGCATAATGATTTTCTTCGCAGCAAATATAGTGAACGTGGATTTGAAGAAGCTGGACTGGGTGAGATTGCCTGGCAGGAAATAAAAAAGGGATATTTTTTTTGAATTAATTTCCATCAAATTTTCATAAATTTTCCATAATCTGGCAAGGATTGTCTGGTAGAGTTGGGGTGTTTATTATCTAGCCTTTGCATGGAAAATATCGATATTCAAAACCTGCTCGAACGGTTTAAAATTCCAATTGCCCTGATTTTATCCATTTGCGCGGTGATTTGCGGGGTGCTGTTTTTTCAAAAAAATCAAAAAGGGGAAGAAGATATTAGATTGTTGACTGGGGAGGAAATTGAACAGATAAAAGGGATAAATCAAGCTGGGTTAGAAGAGAAAAAACTTGTGGTGGATATCGAGGGGCAGGTTGCAAATCCTGGGGTGATTGAAGTAGATGAGGGTGTGAGTCTGCTTGAGGTAATTGAGCTTGCAGGAGGATTCACCGAAAAAGCTGATATGTACTATATCCAGAAGCAGATGAATCTGGCAAAACTCGTCGAGGACAGAGAGAAAATCTATATTCCATCGATCGAGGAAGGACAGGATACTGAAGGGACTTCGGCTGCTGGATCTCAAACGGGATTGGTCAATCTCAATACTGCAACATTAGAGCAGTTGGATGGGTTATCAGGCATAGGGCCATCGACGGCGCAGAAAATAATTGATGCAAGGCCGTTTGGGGCGATTGAGGAAATAATGGATGTGAGTGGTATCGGCGAGAGCACTTTTGAGAAGATAAAAAACGAAATTACAATTTAGAAAATGCGAAAACGGCTAGGTTTTGTCGCAATTTATCTGATAAATCTGCCTTTTTTGCAAGCGAGTTTGGGATTTGTGCTTGGTATAGTGTTGGGTTACTTTGGTGTCGGCCCTATAGTTATTGGCATTTTGGGGTTCAATTTACTCTGGTTTGCATTGATATCTGCAAGAAATCTACGGCTGCTGTTGCCGGTAATTGTAATGGTGACATTTAGCCTGCTTGGCTTTTGGCGGTTTGATTCGTTCGCCGGGGAAACGAAAATGCAGCGTGTAGCAGAGAGTTATGGGGTCGCGGTTGGGCAGATGCATGTTGTTTCGGTGCCGGAGAAAGGCAGCTACAACAAAAAATGCCGGGTAAAAGGAGAAAATTTTGAGGGGCTGGCGATTGCATCATTTCCAAAGACTTCCAAGATTCATTACGGTGATGTGATCGAGGGAGAATTTTTCCTGAAAGAGCCTGAGATGGTGGAAGATTTTGACTACAAGGAGTATCTGAAAACTCAGGGGATTTTCTACCAAGTGAAGGTGCAGGGGTATTGGGTGGTGGGGCATAAAAAAAGCTTTTTTGAGAGAATTGCATTATTTCGGGAGGATTTGAGTGTGCGTGTCAGAAAAATTCTCCCGGAACCGCACGCATCGCTGGCTGCGGGACTTGTATGGGGCGAGAGAGCAAGTATGCCTGAGGATTTTTCAAAGAATCTTTCGAATACCGGGACGACTCATATCATCGCTGTTTCGGGATTTAATGTCTCGGTGATAGTCTTGTTGCTGTTGAAGCTTGCTGGAGTTATTCACCGTAAGTATGTGATATGGCTCACAGCATTCCTACTGTTTTGCTTTTTAGTTTTAGTAGGGTTTGATAATCTCCCAGCGATGCGTGCCGGAATTATGGGATACACTGTACTTTTTTCGAAAACAATCGGGCGGAAGACCTCAATTCTTTCTCTTTTGGCTATTGCCGTTCTGGTTCTGTCAATTATGAATCCGCTTTCAGTTTTCACGGTCAGTTTCCAGTTGTCGTTCGCTGCGACAGTTGGGATAGTCGGCCTCTCAAAGAGTATAGAACGAAGTTCGGTGGTCGAGAAATATAAAAAATTTCTTGGCGAGCTTCCCGCAACATTATCAGCGATTTTGTTGACAACTCCGGTAAGTATGCTTAATTTTGAAACTTTTTCAATTGTGGCACTTTTTGTGAATTTGCTGGTTTTGCCTGTTGTCACAATTTTGACCTTCTATTCTGCAATCGTAGTAACAGTTTCGCTGATTTCGCTCCCTACGGCCAAAATTGCTGCTTTCCCGCTTATTTTGATAATGGACTATATCATTAGAGTGATTAATTTTTTCGGAGGACTGCCGTTCGCAAGTGTAAAAATTGTCGGTCTGACTGGTTGGCTTGTTTTGATAATTTATTTAACTATATTGCTGTGTATGATAGAAATCAGCTACAGGAAAATAAATGAGAAACGAGAAATTGCTAATTAAAATTTGCGGCATTTTGACGGCATTGATTGCTGTGATTAGTTATCTGATCTTCAGCTCGCCTTCGGGAAACCTAGAAATATTTATTCTAGATATTGGCCAGGGAGATGCGATTTTGATCAAGACCGCGGACAATAAATATATTTTAGTTGATGCAGGGCCGGATGATAGTGTCATTCAGGAACTTCAAGATGTGATCCCTTTCTGGGACCGGACACTGGATCTGGTTATTTTAACTCATCCTGATCAGGATCATGTGGGCGGAATGCCCTTCGTATTTGATTATTACGATGTAGACGCTGTCTCATTCCTCCCATTTGAAGATGGCAATGAGGCATTCCGCCAATTCCAGCAGGATGTGAAGGAAGGCGAAATTGGGAACTGGAAGCTGGATTCTCAAAAGGATTTTTCTCTGGGTTGCTGCACATATTTTGATATGCTTTGGCCGACGTTTGATATTTATGAAGAGTGCGATGTTGAAATTAGGGAAGAAGATAAACGCTGCATGTGGGATGTCAATGACGCTTCGGCTGCATTTGTATTGGTTTACAAAGACTTTGCAATGTATTTCGGAGGTGATCTGCCGAGTAAATATGAGGAGCAGATTTTTGCCGGTAGTACTTATGACCTGGACGCAATCAAGGTTGGTCATCATGGCAGCAAAACGAGTACTTCAACAGAATTTCTCGAATTAACCCATCCTGAAAAGGCGTATGTTTCGGTTGGAAAAGATAATAAATTTGGGCATCCGCACCAAGAGACTCTGGATAATCTCAAGCAATTTGGCATCGAAGTTCATAGAACTGATGTCAAGGGCAGAATAGCAGTAGAATATTGACGACAATCATCTTTTGGTGGATTATGCTATTGGCTAAATTATTAAGTATTTCCAATGTTAGATTTAAAAAGAACTATGCAGATTGTGCTTGTGATTGGCATTGCAGGAATGATGTTCTCCGGATTTTTAAGTTACGATGAGATTTTTACAGAATCTTGCGATTTTGGCTGTTCTGCTGTTACTGATGAAGGATATTTACTTGGTATTCCGGTTTGCGTGTATGGTCTGACAATATACACAATCATCACAGCGCTTGCTATTCAGGCATTGTTCTGGAAGAAATCGAAATAAATTTCAGAATAGAGGATTATCGTGTTGCACAAAATTCCATTTGAAGTTACAATCACTCAGCTTAGCTGTTAGAACTTTTATATGTTTCTAGTCCTTGAGTCAATTGATGGCGGCGGTAAAGGTTTCCAGCGGATTGAAATTTCAGACAGATTGGCGAAAATGGGAGTTAAAGTGAAGGGTGTTGAATTCCCGGTGCACAATGCATTCTACGAGACAATTATCCACCCAGCATTGCAAGGTGAAACCAAAATGAATACAGCTTCCTGGGTGCTTTCTTACTTACTTGATAAAACTCTCTATACAGATAATATTTCTCCTTATGTTGGCAAAGATAAGAAAAAGGTTTTTATTGCTGATGGCTATTTCACTACAACAATTGCATATCAATCACTACTTATGAGTCAAGTAGAACTGCAGAAATTGATTGACTATGGAGTTGAATTTAATATTCCAAGACCCGATCTGGCGATTTATTTAGACGTTGATCCGGAGGTTGCGATCGAGCGGAAAAATAAAGAAGAGGGTCATGATGAAGGGCCTGATATGTTCGAAAAAAGTGTGGCAAAACAAAAGAAATTGCAAAAAATTTTTAGAAAGATGGTCAAGGAAGAGATCTATTGCGATTGGGAAAAGGTTGATGGCAATGGTGGACCAGAAGAGGTAACTGATGCGATAATAGAAATGCTTAAAAAACGTAAACTTCTTTAGATATTAAAAAAATTGAATGAAAGCAAAGGAAAATTTCCCAAGTATTGAGCAGACTTTTATGATGATCAAGCCCGATGGGGTGAAACGAGGATTGATCGGCAGAGCTTGGAAAAAGCTTGAAGATGCTGGGTTGAAACTTGTTGCAGCAAGGATGATTCAGGCGACAGAAGAGCAGGCCAGGGGAAATTATCCAGGCACTGATGAGTGGCTGATTGGCATGGGAGAGAAAACCTGGGCAAATTACAGCGGCGATGAGAAAAGAATAATGGATGAAATGGGCACGACTGACAAAAAAGAAATTGGGCAGAGAATTTATGACGGACTAGTAAGATATTTATCATCCGGGCCAGTGATTATCTCTGTCTGGGAAGGGAACGAGGCGGTGAAAATCGTTCGAAAGCTCGCGGGGGCAACAGATCCAACAACTGCAGATGTCGGCACTATTAGAGGCAATTGGGGGTATGATACTCCTCAGTTAGCAGTCAAATCCGGAAGAATCGTATTTCAGACTTTAGTGCATATTTCTGATTCTAAGGAAGAAGCAAAAAGAGAAATCACACATTGGTTTGGGGATAAATTCGAAGATTTGAGTGATTATGAAAAGGTCGATTATATTGGAATGCTTGATCTGGAAAAATAATTTATTAGCAATTTCAAATGGATAAAACTAAAGAAAAAACACTGATAATAATTAAACACGATGGTGTTGCAAGGGGCTTGATGGGGGAAATAATTTCCAGATTTGAAAGAGTGGGTTTGAAAATGGTAGCCCTGGAATTTATCGCTGCTACTGATGATATGAGTGAAAAACATTACCCTGATAGTAAGGAATGGAAGGAAAAGGTTGGGGGGAGAACGCTTGCTGAATACAAAGAAAAAGGAATTGATCCAGTGGAAAGACTGGGGACTGATGTGCCGGAAGAAATTGGGGGACTTGTTAAAGGCTGGCTTGTCGAGTATCTCTCGATGGGACCAGTTCTAGCGATGGTTTTTGAAGGACCGGAAGCGGTAAGTATCGGGCGTAAACTGGTAGGGGAGACAAATCCAGTCAAGGCTGCTCCGGGTACTATTAGAGGAGATTATAGCTGGGACAATGCCGATCTTGCCAACGAACAAATGAGACCGTTTTATAATCTTGTACATGCCTCTGGTTCAGTTGATGAGGCCAAAGAAGAAATTGAACTTTGGTTCTCAGATACAGAACTCATGGATTATCCGGTAAACGTTCATAAGCCGATGGGGTATTATGGAAAGGTTCAAGTTTAATTCCCAAACAAATTGTTAACTGTAGTATAATTAGAGCAGCTTTAATGATGCACTTGTAGCTCAGACGGATAGAGCATCTCACTCCTAACGAGAAGGTCGCAGGTTCGACTCCTGCCAAGTGCACATAATTTTTACTCGGGGAATAGTCTAATCCACTAGCTCGATTTTGTACAAATTCGCTTCAACAGCAGTGCTTTGAGTGGTCCCAGTATCAGCTGCCGAGGTAGTATCTTTTAGCAAGATCAGAAATTCTCTCGAACCGTTTACCAAGCCAAAGTTGTTGGCGCCAACGTGTTTCGACGTTATAAGTAGATCATATGTGTTTTCACCGTAAAGCCCGATTAGCTTGAATATGCTTTGTCCGTTGTATAGAACTCGTTCAAGAAGATAGTTGCTGTCCGGAGAAAATTTGTATATTTGGGATTTTGAATCGTAGTTCTCTTGAATCAGTTTAGTACTGGTGCTTATTTTGTCTGTTGCCACAATTAGTTCGCCCCTGAAACTGTAAAGAGCTCCGCCAGTATTTCTTAAAATTGCATTCTGACCATCGTTAGAAATATCTACAATCTCATATTCTCCAATTTCTACTATTTCTTTTTTAAGATTTGCAAAATAAAGAACACCAGTAGATTTGATAAAAAGTAAGTCGTCCGATTCTTGGCTCAGCCAGAGTTGATCCGGGGCAGGGAGTGTGAATTTTTGGCCAAGTAAGCTCCTGGACTCATTTTCGTAGCTGTAGTATTGGTCGTTTGCATAGATTATTATATTCCTGCCATTTACTGCAAAAATTGGATCAACCCCCTGGAAATTATAAACAAGTGTAATTTGGTTTGAACCTAGATTTAACTCATAAACCGAATTGCCGGATTGAGCAATCAATGAATCGCCATTCTTGAACCAGAAATATTTCTCAGGAGTAAATCCAAGACTTGTTGGTGTTTTGATATCGACAAGTTGAGCTTGATCGATGTAGTAGATGAAAAATAGGCTGCTATTCTCATTCCGTAATATAATTTTTGAATTATTTGGAGCGATATCTATGACATATTCTCCTTGCAAAATGCCGGCAATGGCTTTCGTGATCTCTGAGATCCTTTCTGATTGTGTCTTGACAAGGCCGATTGACTCGAGAGTATTTTGAGTTAGTTTCAATCTCCATATTCCATTTTCAGAGGGTGTATCTGATTTGGTAATTACATAATAAGCATAACTTCCATCAGGAGAGAAAAATACCCTGTCAATATTTGTATTTGTCAGCTGTTTGAGTTCTAGATCTTCTTTGAGAAGAGAAGCATAAATTTCTTTCACTATGCCGTTATCAACACTGACTCGTTTTTCCCAGGGCAGGTATCCTTCTTTTTCAATCCGCAAAGTATAGTCGCCTTCTTCGAGCCCTTCAACCCTTTTATCTACTAGAGAAACTCGTTCTCCATCTATGAAGACTTTAATCCCATCGGCCGGCTCGGAATTAATCCTCAAAATTCCCGTCTGGGTAATTCCGGTGGGTGTAATTTTCCCCCCCTGTGCTATAATAAGGGTAACAGCGGTAATACAGCCAAAAGCTGCAATTACAAAGAGAATAAAGAATGCCTGTATAATTTTTTGAAGTCTTTTTTTCATGAACTCTGTAATTGTAACATAACTTTGATAGCAGGTGTTAGATGAATCATTATGGCAAAAAAAGTTGCAATTGATCTTGGAACAGCGAATTCCTTAGTCTTTCTGCAAGGGCAGGGGGTTGTTGTACGAGAACCAAGTGTTGTGGCAGTGTCCCTGGACGATCGAAAGGTTCTTGCTGTCGGCAATGAAGCGAAGGAAATGCTTGGTAAAGTCCCTGGGAACATTGTTGCAAGAAGACCCCTAAGGCAGGGAGTGATTGCAAGTTACCGTCTGACTGAAGCTCTGTTAAAAGCGCTGCTTAATAAGGCAATCGGCAGGAGCCGCTTTGTAAAGCCGGAAGTTATGATAAGTGTTCCAGCAGGTCTTACTTCTGTCGAGGAAAGAGCTGTAATTGAGGCAGCAGCAGCAGCAGGAGCCGGGAAAATATATCTTATTCCTGAGCCGATTGCCGCCGCTATTGGCGCGGAGCTTCCAATTAGTACCAGCACTGGAAATATGATTGTGAATATGGGCGGGGGTACTACTGAGGTTGCAGTAATTTCTATGAATGGAATTGTCAATTATGAATCCAAACGAATAGCGGGCGATGCTCTAAATGAAGCAATTGTAAATTATATGAGGAAGATAAAAGGTCTGGTAATTGGGGAACAGATGGCAGAGAAAATGAAAATTGAAATTGGTTCTGCAGTTTTTCATGACAATCCCAAGGAAATGGAAGTTCGTGGTAGAAGTGTTGCAAATGGTATGCCTGTTACTTTAATGATAAATTCAAATGAGCTTAATGACGCTGTTAAGCCTGTTCTAAATCAAATCATTGGTGCAATAAAAACTGTCTTGGAAGAGACTCCGCCGGAGCTTACTTCTGACATTATTGATAGGGGAATGGTATTAAGCGGCGGAACTGCACTATTTAGTGATATTGATGAGCTTTTCACCAAAGCTACCGGAGTACCTGCACACGTTGTGGACGATCCTCTGGATGCAGTCGTTACGGGTGTTGCCGAGGCGTTGAAGCATTTGGATGTGATCAAAAGCAGTCTTAGGGGGAGATAATTAAATAACTGTAGAAGTCTTTCCGCTTTTTATCAGTTTTCCTATCTCCTCTTTGCTTAAATCCTTTACTTTGAGATAACCTGAAAAGTAGAGCATATCTTTCAAAAACGCTCCTGGTTTTGAGGTATCTATCATGCCTTTTTTTGTTCTCATTGTAAAATTGTAAGCATTTGTTTTTGATATGCCGAGCTTGAGGAGATAGTTATATGTTTCTCTAAAGGAGTTTTTGTGATTTAAATACGCTGCGACGTACATAATAGCCGCATTTCTAATTGGCTGCTGACTTTTTAAAACCTCGGCTTTATTTCTTACGGCCAGCCCTTCCTCAACTTCTAGGTATCCAGCTGTCCCATAACTATAGATTTTATAAGGTCGCTGTCTGCCATAAAAGGACCTCGCCAAATGGATGTCGATTTCGTGTGCCAAGGTCCCTAATAATTTAGTTTCGGTAAATTTATAATCCGGATTTAAATAAATAATCCCTTGTTTTTTCCCGATCGAGGCTTTCCCGGCGCCGTTTCTGATGTATTCGATTTTTGCTTCAATCCCGATTTTTTTGATATGATCTGCTATTCTTTTTTCAACTTCTGACTTATCCAGGACTTTCTCTTTTCTTACATCCGGTTTGATAGCGTCAGTTTCTCGAATAAGTTCTACAGCCTTAGTAAAAATCTTAACATCCGGCACGCCATAAAGGTTCTCGGCTCTTTGCGGAAATTTATCATCTTCCCCAATCGCCTCGATTAGATAGATTGCTTTTCTTAAAGAGTCGATCTTTTCAGATAGTAGTTTGCCAATCTGGGTATTTCTATCCGGATTCAGGTTGCTAAGTTTGTATATCAGGTTATCAGTATCAATATTTACCGGCTCGTACTCAAGTTGCGGACTGTAAGTTTTCTTTTTGTTAAATTCTTTCTTCTCTGAAGATGCGTTTGTCGGTCTGATATTTCTAACTATGTAGATTTGTTCTGCAATTTCAGCAAGTGCATTATCAATATTTTCCGGCTTTTGAAGCCCTTGTACTGAAACAAGTTCTTCTTTTTGCAGATCTTCTTTCCCGGTAGCGACTCTTCTGATGTCAATTAGAAAGTCGCCTAGATCTCTTCGCCCAATCAGCATATTGTATCCCCGGATTTTATCTTTGACTACACGGCAGTCGGCATTGATAATTTTACCGGCGAGACTAAAAGAAATATCTGACATGCTTGTTTCTTTGAAGCTTTCTTCAGAAATTGGAATACCCGCTTTTTGCGCGAGTTTATAATTTATAGTTGTAGTACGTCTGCTTGTATCAATCAAGGCAAGAGCAGGAATCTTTTTTTGATTTGGATCGATTATCTCGACAGGCATGATATGGCTTATAATCGATTTACCTGAAATTTTTTCGATTTGTTCCTCGAGCTGCCCTCCAAAAAGATCTTTAGCAATTCTAATTCCTTTCAGTGGACTTGTAACTTTGAGCCCTGCAGCTTTTCTGAGTCTCCATCTAAGACCATCTCTATTTGCAATTTGTATTGAAAGACCTGGTCTGGCGTTAAGTTCAATGATCTGCGGGCCGAGATCCCGGTCAATTAGAAAGTCGATTGCAGCAAAGCCGAGTCCGGTGACTTGATGCGCTTTTATAGCTATTTTGAGTATTTCATCCCAATATGGAATTTTTAAACCTCCAACATTTAAGTTTGTTCCGGGAATTTTCTCAACAATGGTATCTTTCCCAAGTACAGCAGTTGTCGTTATTCCACTGGCAAGATCGATTGCAGCTCCAACAGCGCCAAGAGCTAAATTCCCCTTACCTTTGGATTCTTTTGTCGGAAGCCGGAGATAAGACATTATTGGAATATTATTGAAGACAAGAATTCTAATATCAGGAGCTCCCTTATAGGCATAATATTTGAAAACTTTGTGCATTTTTACCCGTTCTTCAAAAAATACACTGTCTTTTTGGTTGTGGAGTGAATATTTCCCGTCCATAATATCAATTGCCATGGCTTTTAAGTCTCCAACGGAGACTTTCCTGCCATCTCCCATGATCCACCTGCCTTGTTTATCCCTGTTGTAGAAAATTTCGATCCCGGCTCCCTCAAGCCCTTGTACTGGTTTAATAACGAAGCTGTTTGGCAGGGATTCCCAATCGAAATTTTTTAGATCTTGGATAGATTCGACTTTCCCAATTAATTTTGGCGTTGGTATACCATTTTTCTCGAGAATTTCTTTTGTCAGCAGTTTGTTATCGGCAATTTTTTTTGCGCGCGTGAGATTGTAGGGCCGGATATATTTGAGATTTCTCTCGTTTCGCCCAAGAATTTTTTCCCGATTTTTAAATGTGTTTAGAAAGCTCATTTTTATTCGTTTTGCGGAATAACATTCTGGAATCTAAAATATTCAAGTAGTCTCAGCCCGGTAAATTTACCAATCATAATATTGAGCGGGAAAGTTAGAATCAAAAGATAAGGATAATCAATCATTAGATTCTGAAAAGGGCCGTAGATGATCAGGGCAAACGTGCAAAATGAGATGATTGTTGTAGTCAGCGTTAAGCTGAAAGCTGTTTTTATATTTTTCTGGGCCATTGTAACTACAAATTGCTCTGAAACAGTAGAAAGCAGAATGATTGGAATGAAGCTGCTTTCAAGAAATGTCTCAAGATCTAAATATCTTGCAACAATAATTACCAGATACATACTGATTGCGACTGTGCTTATTACTAAAGCAATTTTTGGTGAATAATGAAGACGCATTAGTTTCGTGACCTTGTGAGCAAGCAGGGTGGTGAGGAAAACAACTATGGTTAATGCTATTCCGACTTTAAAGCTGTAGAACACCTGGTCGATCCAACTTGAATGGCCGCTTGATAAACCAATTTGGAAATACGCATAGGTCATAACAATTGGTGCGTACAACCCAAGTGACTTTAGACCAATTACATGCTTGGTAAATCCGATCACAGTACCAACTATAGGAAGCATGATGATCATAAGGAGTGTGACTCTGGTAATGATCCCTTCATCAATCAAAGCGGCTGGTAGAAGTTCGTTCATGACTTTTGATTTTAAGATTTATCAAACTCAATATTAAAGGAAGAACCTTGCAATAGCAAGGTTCTTTTCATGTGTCTTTATGAACTCATTTTATTTAAGCTCAACTTTTGCACCAGCCTCTTCAAGTGCTTTTTTCAAAGCTTCTGCGTCTTCTTTTGCAACGCCTTCTTTGATTGGCTTTGGTGCTGATTCTACAAGCTCTTTAGCTTCTTTCAAGCCTAGGCCTGAAGCTGCTTTTACGGCTTTGATTACAGCAATTTTATTTGCACCTGCTTCTGCAAGGATAACATCGAAGTTGGATTTTTCTTCCACTTCGCCTGCTGCCTCACCTGTTGCTGGAGCTGCTGCCACTGCCATTGCTGGAGCTGCTGCTGATACGCCGAACTTTTCTTCTAGAGCTTTGACTAGTTCTGATAGTTCAAGAACTGTCATTTTCTCTAGCATTTCAGCAATATTTTTTGCATCGCCTTTTAATTCTGCCATTATGGTTTGCTTAATAAATTAATTTAAATAATATTCAGGACCCTTTTTGGTCTTTAATTGCATTTAATACATTCATAAATCCACTTAGATTCCCGTTTAGAACTCTTACAAATCCCGTAACTGGTGCCTGCATTGTTGCAAGTACTTGGGCAAGCAGAACTTCCCTGCTTGGAAGATTTGAGAGAGTTGCAAATTGTTCAAAGTCGATTTCTTGATTTTCTACTAGTGCTGTTCGAAATTCTGCTTTATCAGTTGCTTTGATAAAATCACTCAATGCTTTGGCTACATCAACAGCATCTCCACCCGAAAAAACAACTGCATTTTCTCCGTCTCCGATTGTGATTTTCTTATCTGATTTTTCAACTGCAATTTTGAAAAGCGTATTTTTGACTACGTTGAAACTTGCATTTTTTTCACTTAGGATTTTTTTAAATTCGCTAGCTTCATTTGGGCTGATGCCTTTTGGCTGAATGACAAAAACAGCTTCTGCAGCTTCTAGTTTACTTTTATAATCATCGACTATGTCTTGTTTTCCTTTTTTTGTTAGCGCCATAACTATAATTGCGTATAAAATAAAAAAAACCGCCTTAAAGACGGTGGGGGAAAATTCTAGATTCTATGAATCCTTCATAATTTCTGCTGGATTCTTTGTAGAACTTTCCATCTAGGCTAGATATTAAGCTATTTAGCACTGGCCGTCTTTGATGAAATGACAAGGTGATTATACCTTGTTTTCTATTAATTTGTAAATAAATTCAGCTATTTTAATTCGCTTAATACAATTTTCAAGCTTGGCCCCATAGTTGGAGCCAGGTGAATATTCTTGATTGCATCAGGTCCCAGTTTATCAAGATGGGGCTTTAACACTTTCCTAAATTCTTCAAAATTTGCTTTGAGCTGATCTGCACTCATATCTGTTTTTCCTATTACGAGTCTGATTGCATCTTGGTCGTCCTTTTTGAAGTCTTTTTTCCCTTGTTTGTATTGTTTGATCACTTTCTCAAGATCCGCTGTAACGGTCTGATTTTTGGGGTTTGGCATCAAACCCTTTCTTCCAAGATATTTCCCAAGTTTTGCGATTTGGGGCATGAGCTTTGGAGTAGTGATTACAATATCAAAGTCAAACCAGTTCTCCTTTTCGATTTTTTCTACAAATTCTTCGAGTCCTGCATGATCTGCGCCAGCAGCTTTTGCTGTTTTTACATCACCTTCTTCAACCAGAGCTAAAACCTTGATTTGTTCACCGAAGGCATTTGGGAAAGTGATGCTGCCTCTAATAGGATCTTTCTTCTGTTTCTCGTTTAATTTCAGATTTACCGTCAATTCTGCAGACCCTGCAAATTTTGAAGTTGAGATTTTTGGCAGCAGTTCAAGTGCTTCATCAAGGGAGTATTGCTTTTTATCGATAAGTTTATTTGCTTCTTTTTGTTTTTTGCTCATAATTATTACGTGGTTATTATAAAATCTTTGCTGCGAATTATTCCTCAACCTCAAGTCCCATGCTTTTTGCAGTTCCTTGTACAATCTTAACGGCTGATTCAATCTTGTTTGTATTCAAGTCTGGCATCTTTACCTCGGCAATTTCTGTTGCCTGGGCTTTGCTCAGTTTTCCGACTTTTTCTGTATTTGGTGTTGCAGATCCTTTTTTGATACCGGTTGCTTTTTGAATCAAGTCGGCAACAGGCGGTTGTTTGAATTCCATCGAGAAACTCCTGTCATCGTAAATAGTCAGGATGACTGGGATTTTGTTGCCCATTTTATCTCTTGTTTTCTCATTGAATTGGTTAACAAAATCCCCGATGTTTACACCGTGTTGTCCAAGTGCCGGTCCAATTGGTGGGGCAGGAGTTGCTTTGCCGGCTTCAATGATCAGCTTCATTTGTGTTTTTATTGGTTTTGCCATTTTTGATATCTTAAAAGCTAGTTTATAATTTGTTTACCTGCAAAAAATCTAAAACAACTGGTGTTTCTCTTCCGAAAACTGAAAGAAGCACTTTGATTTGACCTTTATCTTCATTAATTTCGCTGATTGCTCCTACAAAGTCTTTAAACGGACCGTCATTTACTCGTACAGCATCTCCGACTGCAAATGCTGCTGTGTATGCTGGCTGTTTGACATCCATAAAGGCCAGGATGCTCTTTACTTCCTTTTCATTTAATGGAGTCGGTTTTTTTTCAGTACCGACAAAGCTTGTTACACCTTCTGTATTCCTGACTACCCGCCATGTGTCTTCGTTCATTTCCATTTGAACTAGTACATATCCAGGGAACAATTTTTCCTCGACTGTTCTTTTCTTCCCATCCTTTACGACAATCTTTTCGTGAATGGGAACAATTACATCGGTAATCTTATCTTTCATCTCATTTGCTTCAATTTTTTCCTCCAGATGAGCAGCTACCTTTTTCTCGTGTCCTGAGTAGGTATTTAGGATATACCAATTCAATTTGTCGTTTTTGATTTTCGCTTTCTTTGCTTTTGAGCTGCTGCTTTCTTTTTCTTGAGGTTTTTTATTTTCTGTTTTTTCTGTCATTTTAGATTCTAAATAATAAGTCTCTTATTTCAAAAAATCCTAGATCAAGTAACACTATTAAAAGTCCAAAGAGCAGAGCAGTTAGAATAACTGCACTCGTCCATTTAAACGTATCTCTTCCTGAAAGCCATTCTACCTCTTTCAGTTCATTCCTGACGGATTTTAAAAATCCCCAGATTTTCAAGGGCAATTTGGGGAGAGCTCTTAAGCCTCTTGTTTTTCGCTCCGCTTGTTTTGCTATCTTGCCGACGGTCTTTCTGACTTTGGCTTTCTTAGGTTTTGCCATAAAAAAAACTATCACCTGAACTTAGTGAACGCATGAAGATTATATCAGAAAAATATGAACTTGTGTTGCCCTGGCTGATATAATCGGCGAATTATTTATTTTTAACTATGGATGAAACCCTTGGAGTGAGAGTTGTTGATATCCGCAAGGCTGAAAGACGCTACGACGAGGAGATATTCGAAGGTATTCAAGCACGCCTTGAAGCAGAACAAGTGGAGCCATTTTGGCAGGAAGTAGAGAGGTTGTTTTATGTCTGGGATTCAAAATCAAGGGGAGGTGTGCTTCTGTCTCCACGAGAGAAATTATTAATAGCAAATGAGCATATGCTTTCTTCTGATAGTATCGAAACAGTTTCCCAATCTACCGGTGTGAGTGTAGGGTTCAGTAGGGACGTCCGCCATATACTAATTTCTGCAGCAATAGTTGCCGGTAGTACCTTAGGATTGTTTGCAGGCAATGAAATTGACTTAAGAGTATCTCCTGAACTTGCCAAATATTATGAGAAATTATCAGAATATGAAAATGAGCGCTTGCAGTTTGTCGAAGTGCTGGAAGACAGAGAAATTTCTGCTACTCTTGCACGACTTCCACATATAGAAAAATTGCTTAGGACATATGCAAATTATTATACAATTCTTCCATTGCTGGAAGAATCTGGAATGTTTGAAGACTTGGAAGTAGTTGGGGATTACAACAAGGAAGTCAGGAACTTCATGTCTGGTCAAAGAAATTTTGGGATTAGAAAGCTAGCTCAAAAAGTGTTGTTTGTCCCTTGGGTGAAAAACAGGGCAGGGGTTGATCCTGATGTTGACTATAACGCCTTGCTGGCTAGTGGTTTAGTTGTTCTCATGGAGACGGAACTTCCAGTTGATGTTGATGAGCATAAGAAAAAAAGACTTCGATCGGCAAAAAATTATTACGAGTTGGTTTTTCGAAAGGAACGAGAACGAGAGCAGAGACCTGGATGCATACAAGAAGCCGCATATATTCAAGACCCGCTGCAAGAGTTCCGTGAAATACCTGTAGTTCCTCAGGTGCTTGTGGAAATTGTGGAGAGATTCTGTAATGGGGCAAGTATTAGCGAACTAACACGTTCGTTGTTTGGAGATTATGGCTATAGACCTTCTCAGGATATGGTTACGTCAAATGGCTTGAGTTTTCTTGAAGTAGTTCTTACTGGACGTCATAAAAAATTTGATGAAACTTCTATCGGGAAAGTCTTTTCGAGAAATATTCCTGAACAAGTCAGGGAGCTATTTGGGTTGTTTGAGAGAAAAAGGCGCTCGGCAATGAAGGTTTGAAAGCAGGGCTTGTAGGATTTGAACCTACACTAACGGTTTTGGAGACCGTCGTGCTACCATTGACACTAAAGCCCTATCCACTCTAGATATGCCAATTATACACTAAACCGGGGTTTAGTTCTGCCTGAGGACTTCGTACATAACTATAGCTGCGGCAACAGACATATTAAGGGAATTAATTTTTCCTTTCATAGGGATTTCTACGACTTTGTCGCATTTGTCGATAATTTGTTTGCTCAAACTTCGGTCTTCGCCGCCAACAATCAGCATCAAAGGAGTATGCAGTTCTATTTCATACAGGCTCTTGGATTTATCTGTACGCTCAATACCTATTACCTTTAACCCCGCGTCCTGTGAGTTTTTGATCGCTTGAAATAATCCGCAATTGAGTATAGAAATATGTTCGGTAGCGCCCATAGCAGCTCGTCTAATCTGTGGAGATAGTTGGATTTTTGGAGGGAGGATAATTCCTGTTGCTCCTACACATTCTGCGGTCCGTATTATTGCGCCGACATTATGTTCGTATAATGCTTCTCTGATGTAAATTAGAAACGCCTGCTTATCTTTTATCAGTGTAGCAAAGTCGGCTTGTTGTTTGTCTGTCCCAATTGCTATGACGCCTTGATGGACTTTTGTTTGTGATTTCTGGTCGAGTAGGTATTTCTTATCAAATACGACGTTTACCTTGCGCTTCTGGGCTAGTTTGAGGATCTCTGATATTTTCTCATCTTGTTTGATATTTTTTTCAAGGATGAGTTTGTCTAAAGGGGTGTTGGCTCTAAGGGCTTCTAAAACGGGATTTCTACCTTCAATTTGCATTGTTAATTTGCTTAAAAATGGAGCTGAAGGTGGAGCTCGAATCCACGACCTTTCCCTTACCATGGGAATGCTCTACCAACTGAGCTACTTCAGCTAGAAAGCTGGGAGCGAGAGTCGAACTCGCGACCTACGGTTTACAAAACCGTTGCTCTGACCAACTGAGCTATCCCAGCATTGCAATTTTCTATTGTCAATTTCGTTAGTCAAGAACCTCACATCTCAGTCTGCAAGGTAATTGAAAGCACGAAAATCATGTGGTTGTCCTCAATCCAGATTCAAGAATCGGGACGATTTTGGATTCCCATATAGTTGCTTGTAGACTCAATTAGATCCTGCAAACGTCCATGTGAGGTAGTAAGATTATAGCAAATTGTTCAGCTTAAAGGCTAGGATTTTTTAGAAAATCTTGTGCGGTTTCCCGTTTTTATTTTTTAAAGTAATTATCTTACTGGTTGCAGAAAAGGACGGGATATAGTATTATCCTTATGCGATGAGAAAATGTGAAATTTCAAATAAAACAGCAAATTTTGGTAAAACAAGAAGACACAGAAGGGGTAGCGCTGGAGGTGTTTCTGGTGCATGGTCCAAGAAAGCGACTGCAAAATCGAAAAAACAAGGAGTAAATCTCAAAAAGGTTAGAGCCCTTGATAGTGCGGGTGCAGTGAAATCTATAAATGTTTCTATGAAGGCGTATAAAAAAGCAAGGAAAAACGAGGGAAGATTGAGCACAGAATATATTCTCGCAGACTTTCGAGAAGAGCTCGCAAAATAAGGCTGCAAAGTGTTAAAATACCCCATAAGTTTAATAATCTCAAATGTCAAATCCAAGTATTTGGAATTTGTTTACTCATGATGTCGGGATAGACCTTGGTACAGCCAATACAATGGTTGCAGTTAAAGGCCACGGAATCGTGATTTCGGAGCCCTCTGTTGTTGCGGTGAACAAAAATACTAAACAAATTCTGGCGGTCGGGGCAGAAGCGAAGAGAATGATCGGCCGAACACCTGCTAATATTGTTGCTGTGAGACCGCTAAGAGATGGAGTGATATCAGATTTTGACAGCACAGAGGCTATGATCCGCTACTTCATCAGAAAAGTTCACAAAGATTTTCCAAAATTATTTACTTTTGCTAAGCCTCGAGTAGTGATTGGAGTGCCGTCAAATATTACTGAGGTCGAAGGAAAAGCCGTGATAGATGCAGCAGTTACTGCTGGAGCAAGAAGAGCTTATATTATTGAAGAGCCGATGGCAGCAGCCATTGGAGCCAAAATTCCAATTGAAGATGCTGCTGGTTCAATGATTATTGATATTGGGGGAGGTACTACTGATATTGCAATAATCTCGCTTGGGGGGATCGTTGTTGATAATACTGTAAGAATTGCGGGCGATGAAATTGATCAGGAAATCGTAAATTATGCCCGTCACAAGTACAATGTCGCAATTGGAGATAAGCAGGCAGAAGATATAAAAATTGCGATTGGATCTGCCTATTCGATGCGAAAAGAAAAAGAGGCGCAGCTTAAGGGGCGCGACCTGGTTTCCGGCTTGCCAAAAGTGATGACTGTTTCAAGTGTGGAGATCCGGGAAGCGATTGTAAAAGTTCTAGATAAAATTGCGGAAGCTGCCAGAGAGGCGCTCGAGCAAACTCCTCCAGAAATATTATCTGACTTGCTCGAGCGCGGAATCACATTAGTCGGGGGTGGGGCACTGCTAGATGGAATTGATAAATATCTTGAGGAAAAATTGAGAACACCTATAATAATTGACGAGGATCCAATGAGTGCCGTTGCAAGAGGAACAAGTACACTTCTTTCGGAAATAGATCTTCTTGAGAGGATTCAAGTAAAAGGAGAAGAGTTTATTTAATTTTCATATAACAGGTTTTGAAAGAACGAAAAGCTCGCAACAATAACATTTTCGTAACCTTGATAGTATTGATTGGGATATCGATTGCCTCTCTTCTCCTTGACCAGCTGGGGGTTCTCGATGGAGTTAAGAGTGCTAGCGAGAGTTTACAATCCGGTTATCGGGTAGTTATTAAAAAACGGGTCGATAAATTTGAAGAAATTTTTGAAATAATTGGAGATTTGAACAATCTAAAAACAGAACGAGATAAATATCAATCTCAAGTTGAAGATTTGAATACGGAGGTAGTAGATCTGCAGGCCGAAATAAGAGAGCTTGAGGTTTATAAAACCCAATTAGAGGTTAGTTTTGCACCAAGTTATAAGCTTGTTCCAGCGCAGATCATCCGTATTTCAAGCGAAGAGTCTGGAGTATTTTATATCAATAAAGGTACAAATAACGGGCTTGAAAAGGGTGATGTGGTTGTTTATAAGGCATATGCTTTGGGAGAAATAATAGAAATATCCTCCAGATCCGCAAAAGTCAGGAGCATCTTCTCAAAAGATACAAAAATAAGTGCAATTAGTACTTCCGGGGTCAAAGGAGTTCTTGTTTCAGAGCAGGGAGTAAGATTGAAAGTCGAAAAAATTCTATCAAATGAGGTTTTAACCATTGGAGACAAGTTTATGACTCTTGGAATAAATAGTAATTATCCGGCGGATCTTTATTTGGGCCAAGTGAAAGAAATCAGCGAATTTCCAAGTCAGACAACAAAAGAAGTAATTCTTGAAACTGAAATTAATCCATTTAATTTACGTGAGGTCTTTGTTTTAGATTATGAAGATTAGGAATTTAGCCATCTTTAGTTTTGTGGTCCTTATTTGGGAAGCGTTTCTAGGGCATACGGCTCTTTTCGGGGCAGTAGACCTCTACGTCGCATTGGGCGCTTTGACGCTTTTCGATCTAAGAAGCAGAAATATCATCTGGGTGTCTGCTCTAGGAATACTTGTGAGTTTTATTAGTATTGGTATCATTGGTTTACCATCCCTTTGTTTTGGAGCTTCGTTATTTGCAATACTTGTCATAGATCGATTCCTCGAAATTTTAGCTGAAGAGAGGAATTATCTTGCGGTGTTTTTATTTTTATCCTTATATAGAGTTTTATTTGTTGGCTCTAACTACTTGTTGAATGGGCATAGCGACTTCGGTATGCTGAATTTCTTTATATTTTTATTTACGCATTTGGTATTAGTGTACATGTTTAAATACCTTCTTAAACCCGGGAGAGAAGATGTAAGCTTTAAAGTTTAGTAATGACAAGACATATCATTGAGACAATTACAGACGATAAGCAAGTAGCACCTTCAAGCTGGAGACTGCTTTTTATTATGATAACTCTGATTTTAATGATGGGGTTCCTGCTTACTAATCTTTTTGATCTGCAGATTGTGTCGGGTAAAGAAAACCTGATTCGTGCAACGAATATTTCACAAAATAAGAACATTCTTAGAGCTTCTAGAGGTGTAATTTACGACGAGAATGGTGAGATTTTAGCCAAAAATATCCCCGCCTTTTCTGTTTACATCAAAACAAAGGAATTTGATTTGGAAGATGAAAATAAATTAAATCTGCTGTCGACTATTCTAGAAATCGATAAGGAGGATATTGTTGGTATCGTTGAGGTAGCAATAGAAGATGAGCGGAAGCCTGTTGTGACTATCGATGCGGATATTTCCTTCGAGAAATACATTAGTTTGACTGAGAGATTAGATGAGCTTTATGGTGTTTATACAGAAGAAACTGCAATCAGGCAGTATGGTCAAAATACTGGGATGGCCCACATACTAGGTTATGTTGGGGATATAAATGAAGGTGAAATTGAGCAAACAGGTCTGGACCAGAATGCCAAGATCGGGAAAGAGGGGATTGAAAAGCAATACGATCAGGCACTAAGGGGGACTGACGGGACTGAAGTGAAAAAAACAGATCTGGAAGATAAAATTCTTGAAGAATACATTTCGGCCAGTCCGCAAGAGGGCTCAAACTTGTATTTGACAATCGATTCAAACTGGCAGAAAAAATTGTATGAAATACTTGAAAAGCAGGTAGATGTAACGGATTCATTTGCGGGTGTAGCGGTTATTATGGAGAGCCGGACTGGAGAAATAAAGGCTATGGCTAATGTGCCTTCCTATGACAATAACCTGTTTACGGAAGGGATAAGTGTCAAAGATTTTACCGCACTTATGAATGATGAAAGAACTCCTCTTTTAAACAGGTCGATTGCTTTGCAGCTTCCAACAGGATCAACTTTTAAACCCATGGTAGCAGCGGCCGCACTAGAAGAGGGGGCAATAACTCCTAGTACCCAATTCCAATCAGGCTGCGTTGAATTGCCGCTTTATAAATTATGTGAAGCTGATAATGCATATCTTGGGACAATGACTGTGGTGGAAGGCCTTGGAAGATCGAGTAATGTCTTTTTTTGTAAAACAGCTTTGGCTTTGACTGAAAAAGCAGACGGAATCAGATCGCTGATAAAGTATACGGATCAATTTGGAATTGGTAAAAAAACCGGAATCGATCTTCCCGGTGAACAAGCAGGAACAATGGCATCTCCAGAATTGAAGGAAGAGAAAGTTGGCGAACCCTGGTATCTTGCGGATATTTGTAATACGGCTATTGGACAGGGGCTTGTAACGGCCACTCCTATTCAGATGGTCACAATGGTAAGTGCAATAGCTAACGAAGGGGTGATTTACAAACCGCATTTGGTAAGTAAAATTACGGATCAAACTGGAAAAGAGGTAGAAATAATTGCACCGGAAGTATTAAGTGAGGTGAGTGTCAGTAAGGAGAATTTTAGAACAATTAGAAAAGGGATGAAATATGCAGTGAATGGCTATCGGGGTAGTGCTACAGCACTGAAGAACTCCCCAGGGAATCCTTACGCAAAGACAGGATCGGCTGATGCAACAGAATATAGAAATGGGAAAAAGGTAGACGGAGCACATTCGTGGGCAATTGGTGGTTTTGAATACGAAGGAAAGGACTACAGTTTTGTCATTCATCTTCAAGAAGGGGGAAGGGGTTATAAATCAATGCCCGTTATTCGTGATTTCTTGAGCTGGCTATACAGATAAATTTCCATGAATTCTCCATGCAACTTCCATTTTCTGGCAAGTATTCTTTTGTATGATAACTTATTATGCAAAAAGAAGAAAAAATATTGAGAATAAAGCTCGCACTTTTCTCTGGAACGGGTCCTAGAACTCTCCACATGATCTTGGAAAACTATCAGGGTATAGCCCAGCTCCAAGAAGCCTATAAAAAGGGCAGATGCAAAGAAATGATCAAGGGGAAATTGAGATATTTCCTTGATACTGTTGATGAAATTGATACGCGAAAATTTCTCGAGAAAGTCGAAAAATCCGGTCTGAAATTTGTTGTATTTGGAGAAGATTCTTATCCTTATAATCTTGCGCATATTTACGAACCTCCGATTATACTTTTTTACAAAGGGGATATTTCGCTTTGTCAAAATTTTTCTAAATTAATCTCGATAGTTGGGACAAGGGGGTATAGCATTTATGGGAAACTCGCGACTGAATGGTTTATAGAGGCACTTGCTGCTCATGATTTTATCATCGTTAGCGGAATGGCTTATGGGATTGATGCCATTGCTCATAGGGCAGCATTGAAGTATAAAGCGAGGACTATTGCTGTTCTTGCTTCAAGTGCTCATGAACCTACTCCAGCAGGTAATGAAGATCTGTATTGCAAAATACTCGAGAATGGGGGTCTGGTAGTATCAGAGACTATGCCCGGAGATTCATTCAGGGCACATGATTTTCCAAGAAGAAATCGAATTATCGCGGGGATTTCAAGAGGGGTGATTGTTACTGAGGCGGGAGAAAGAAGCGGTGCATTGATTACAGCGCATCAGGCATTCCAGGAAAACCGGGAAGTTTATGCCGTTCCTGCTGAGATATCTACTAAGCGGTTGCAAGGAACGAATAAAATCATCTATTTAGAAAAAGCAAAGTTGATTTTCTCCCCAAAGTGTCTATTAGAACAATTGGGAGTTGTTAAATGGGACGAAAAAATGAAAAGGAAGGATTTTGAGTTTAGTTCATTCCAAAAGAAAATTGCAGATCAGGTCAAAAAGAACCCCAAAACTATCGACGATTTAGTGAAAATATTTGACAATGATTATGGTATTCTGTTAGCCTCATTGACAGAGATGGAGATAAAAAGTGTTCTAAAACAGGATGAAGCTGGAAGATACATCTATATTTATTAACTTCCGTTCGATACAAATGAGCAAATCTCTTGTGGTCGTAGAGTCCCCCTCAAAAGAAAAATATATCAAGAAATATCTTGGCGGAGACTATAAGGTCAAGGCTTCTAAAGGGCATATTATTGATCTGCCAAAGAAGGAGATCGGGGTCGATACGGAAAAGAAGTATAAGCCAAAATACATTGTAACCAATGCAGATGCGCTGAAAGCTCTAAAAAAAGAGTATGCTGGGTGCAAGGAGCTTATACTTGCAGTTGATCCGGATAGGGAAGGAGAGGCAATTGGATGGCATGTAGCTCAGAAACTTGGGATAGTGAGTGAGAGAGGCAGGGTTAAACCAGGCAAAAGTCTCAAAAGAATAGTGTTTACGGAGATAACCGAAGACGCCGTTAAGGACGCATTACAGCATCCAAGAGGAATTGATATGAATCTAGTAGATGCGCAACAAACGCGTCGCATTTTGGATAGGCTTGTGGGTTACAAATTGTCACCGCTGCTCTGGAAAAAGGTTAGATTCGGGCTTTCTGCCGGCAGGGTACAATCTGTCGCTTTGAGGCTTGTTGTGGAGAAGGAGCGCGAAAGAGATGCCTTTAAAGCTGAGGAGTTCTGGAATATTAATGCAGATCTTTTAGAAAAAAAACAGTCAAAATTTGAGGAGAAAATTTATAAAGATGGAGAAGAAATAAAAGAGAACCTCGATAAATTTTTCCTTCTAACTAAAAAGAATGGGAAAAAGATCAAAATCGAAAAAGAGAGCGAAGTCGGCAGAATTTTAAAAGATTTAAAAGAAGTAAAGTGGATTGTCGAGGAAGTAGAGAAGGTCTTAAGAAAACGTAATCCTGCGCCGCCTTTTAAAACAAGCACTTTGCAGCAAAGTGCTTCAAATAGATACGGTTTTGGGGCTTCAAGAACAATGCGGGCTGCCCAAAAGTTATATGAGAAAGGTTTGATAACATATATGAGGACTGACTCAATAAGCCTGTCCTCTAAGGCGATAGAGAGTATTAGGGGCTATATTAAAAAGAATTTTTCCAGTAAATATTTACCTGAATCAAAAAGACTCTATAAAACCACACAGAAAGTGGCCCAGGAAGCACACGAGGCAATAAGGCCGACTGATGTCTCAAAGCTTGCTAAAGATTTGAAAATAAGCGGGGATGAAGAGAAACTTTATGAGCTGATCTGGGGCAGAACTGTATCTTCGCAGGCGCAATCTGCTGAAGTCGAGGCTATGAAAGTACAAGTCAACGCCGGTAAATACACTTTTGAGCTAAGCGGAGAGAGAATAGTCTTTGATGGATTTTTCAAATTCAATAAAAGAAAGCTTAAGGAAATGAGTCTTCCCGCTTTCGAAAAAGGGCAGGAATTATATCCGGAGTCCGTGATTTCGGCTCAAAAGTTTACTCAGCCACCCGCAAGATATTCGGAAGCAACGCTTATTAAGCAGCTTGAGAAATATGGGATAGGGCGTCCTTCGACTTACGCTCCGATCATTTCGACGATTATTTCGCGCGGATACGTCGAAAAAATTGAAAGATATCTAAAACCTACAGATACGGGCATTATCGTTGTAAAACTTCTGGAAGATCATTTTTCAGAGATTGTGGATTATAACTTTACTGCTGAGCTGGAAGATAAGCTTGATATGATAGCAAATGGAAAGCTGGACTGGGTAAAGACAGTGGATGATTTTTATGTGCCGTTTGAAAAAATTCTAGAGAAAAAGACAAAGGAGATAGATAGAGAGGACTATAATATCTTAGGCGAGGCTCCAAAATCTGTAAAATGCCCAGAATGTAAATCTGCAATGCTTATCAAGCTTGGTAAATATGGGCGGTTTTACAGCTGTTCGAAATGGCCGGATTGTAAGGGCATGGAGGCGATCGAGGATAGGGAAACAGACAAAATAAAAACCAAGTCAAAGGATTTCCTGTCGAAATATCAGCCTGCACCAAAAACTGAGGATGGACGGGATTATTTATTCAAAAAAGGTCGTTTCGGCTATTTCTGGGCGCATCCTGATTATCCAAAGGAGAAAAATATTGAGAGCCTGGAATATACAAAGGAGGTCTTTAGAAAACTTTATGGAAGTATTCCAAAAGCAAGTGACGGAAAGAAGATGATCCTTAAGAAGGGGCGTTTCGGGGAATTCTGGTCTCATCCAGATTATCCTGAAGTCAAAGAATATAAGAGCATTAAAAGAAAAGAGCTTGCTCAGAAAAAGAAAGAGCTCGAACTTCTATAATTATCCACATATATTCTCTTATTTTCGGATTTTCTTGTTGCGCATTTGATATGCATCTTGTAATTAATACAGAATAAACCATTTATAGCGTTTATATTGAAGGGTAAGCTCCTGGGTATTGAACGTTTTCATAGGCAATTACCCCTTATCTGGAACAAAATGACACTTAGCGAGCAAACTTCTAGAGGTAACTATATTTACAATACGAGAGAACCTTTCTATCAAGACAGGCGGGTTTATCCCGTTGAACCTACGCCGGAAAGAGACTGGTGGGCCGAAGTAAATAAGCTGATTTTTACTCTTGAGACTACCAGATCACAGTTTTTCACAACCTTAACTATCCAGGTGTTTGCAAACAGGGTGACTCTGACATACAAGCCATTTATTGGAGCGGGGGAAACAACTCAGACCTATAATGCAGCGGATATTGGAAATGTGTATACTGCCAAATCCCGGAAATATGCCACGGTTGGTGTTTGTATGAAAAATAAAAGCGCGCCACTTTTCGAAGTTAAACGACTAAAGCATCAGGAGGCTGAAAGGCTTAAGGAGGCGCTTGAAAAGATGATTGCCTTTAATTATTTAATGTTCCGCCCCTAGATAACTACCTTTCTCCTGTGTTATAATCTCTGCAAGTCTAACACCCATTTGTTAATTACCTGCGGAAGAATGATTTCATTCTACGCTTAAATGGGGAGGTTTAATTATTAATAAGGTATAAATTATGGTCGAGTCCACAAAAGAACCTGCTGCAGTAAAGCAGGTCAAGCTTTCTTTCGATACTCCTGAGATTAAAGATTTCCTAAAGGCTGGTGTGCAGTTTGGACATCAGACAAAAAGATGGAATCCAAAGATGGAGCAGTATATTTTTGGCAGTAAAAACGGTGTCCATATAATCGATGTTATTAAAACAGACGAATTACTCAAAAAGGCACTTCTGTTTTTAGTTGAAGCTTCAAGCAGGGGACCTGTCCTTTTTGTTGGAACAAAAAGGCAGGCAAAGGAAATGACCGAAAAATACGCAGTTGATTCTGGTGCATATTTTGTAACCCACAGATGGGTTGGAGGGCTTTTGACAAATTCAAAATCAATTAAAAAAAGTCTATCCAAACTTGCCAAACTTGAAGAGTTATTCGAGCAAGGAGTAGAGGGAAGGACGAAATTTGAAATTTCAAGAATGAAAAAAGAGTGGGAGAGATTAGATAGATTGTATAAAGGCATTAAAACGATGGAATCAAATCCATCAGCTCTTGTTCTGGTAGATGTTAAATATGAAAGGAATGCAATTTTTGAAGCTGGTAATGTTGGAGTCCCAATTGTAGCTTTAGTTGATACAAATACTGATCCTGAACAGGTAAACTATCCAATTCCGGCAAATGATGATGCAGTTTCCTCAATTGAAATGTTTCTTGCTCTTTTTGCTGAGGCTGTCAAGCAGGGGAATGCAGGTAAAGGAGTGAAACACGATTTCAAAGACTATACAAAAGTTGATGTCGCGATCAAGAAGCAAGCCGAGATCGATGAGGAAGCAGCAGCAGCGGTAGTCGAGGAAGTAGCGGAAGTGAAAATTACCGAGAACGAGCCAAGATTTGTAAAACCAAAGCGAATAGTGCGAAAAACAAAGTCTTCCGGAGGAATTCTTGAGGGAGTACAAAAGGAAAAGGAAGCGAAAAAAGTTGCGGCAGCAGAAATTGAGGTAAATGAAAATAAAGTAGAAAAGCCAGCTGTAAAATCAGCCGCGAAATCAGTGAAGCCCGTAAAACCAGTAAAATCTAAAAAATTGAGTGCAAGAATCGAGAAAGCTTTAAAAGATAATAAAATCTCAGTTGAAAAGGCAAAAAAGATGCAAAAAGCTGAATTGGTAGAACTAAAAGGAATTGGCGCAAAAGCTGCGGAAGAAATTTTGAATGGGTAGGCAGATAATATATACTGATATCAAGAATTTAGTTTTTTAGCAAAAATACAATGAGCACAATTACAATGGATCAGATTAAAGAACTTAGAAAGCGAACTGGTGTGGGAATTGCGAATGTGAAAGAAGCTCTTGAGAATTCAAGTGGCGATATGGAGAAAGCGATTGAATATCTTCGAGAAAAGGGAATCGCTAAAGCTGCAAAAAGGGCCGGGAGGTCCGCCGATAATGGCTTTATTGCGCATTATATCCACGGAGAAGGACAAATCGGAGTTTTGGTTGAGTTAAACAGCGAGACAGACTTCGCTTCAAGAAGTGATAAATTTAGAGAATTCGGCAGAAATGTTGCGATGCACATCGCAGCAAGCAGCCCCGAATATATTACGATTGAAGATATTCCAGTGGAAATATTGGAGAAAGAAAAGGCTGTATATGCATCAGATCTTGAAGGGAAGCCGGAAAACGTCCGAGAAAAGATCCTAGAGGGCAAGCTCTCAAAGTTCTATCAGGAAATTGTTCTTCTGAAACAGCCTTATGTAAAAGATGACTCTAAAACAATTGAAGATATTCTTAATGAACTTATAGCAGCAGTCGGTGAAAAAATTGAAATTGGAAGATTTACAAGATTCCAGATAGCTGGTCCAGCCAGCAGCTGTGGTCTTGAATAATTCTAATTTTTATAGCTACAACTTATGGCTAAAATAGGACTAGATCAGCTCAAGAGTGAGTTCTCTGAGGTTCTTGAGCATCTGAATATCGAACTTGGTAAATTAAGAAGTGGAAGGGCAAGTACCGATTTAGTATCGAGCATCAAGGTTGAAGCTTATGGACAGGATATGCCGCTTGAGCAGGTAGCCAATATAAACGTAGCTGATCCGACCCTCCTTACAGTACAGCCTTGGGACAAAACAATAATTCAAGCGGTTGAGTCTGCGATTAGAAAATCAGATGCAGGACTCAATCCTGTAGTAGATGGGGATCTTATTCGTATTGCATTGCCGCCTCTAACTGAAGAGCGAAGACTGGAATATGTGAAAATACTCAAACAAAGAGTCGAAGAGGCAAGAATTCGAGTCAGACAGATCAGGCAGGATGTAAAATCCAATATTGAAGAGACTGAAAAGCAGGGAGATATGTCCGAAGAAGATATGGAAAGACAGCTGAATCAATTACAGGAAAAAGTTGATGAGATAAACGGGCAAATTGAAAAAATTTCTATTGAAAAAGAAAAGGATTTAATGACTGTTTAAATAATTTGCAACATATGATTCTTATTGATTTCCTTCTTACAATAATTGTTCTTATCGTCCTTTTCGGATTTCTAGTTTTCGTACATGAGCTGGGGCATTTTCTGGCGGCAAAAATAATCGGGGTCGAGGTGGAAGAATTTGCGTTCGGATTCGGAAAGAAATTATTTGCAAGAAGGTACAAGGATACACTTTATAGGATCAATGCAATTCCGCTTGGAGGCTATGTCAAAGTCCTTGGAGATGAGGATGCTTCGAGTTTTATGCAGGTTCAGCGGAAAGACTTTACAAAAGAGCAGAAAAAGAAATATGAAGTTAAACTCGAAGAAATTGCCGGGAAAAACTCTTCAATCCTCTCAAAGCTCTATAAGCTGGAAGAGAGCCAAAAACTGGATCAGGAAGAGAAAGCGGAACTTCTTGAATATGTAAAAAAAGCATTAATCCCAAATGATCCAAATTTTATTCTGAAGAAAAGTTTTATGGGCAAATTATTTGTCTATACTGCCGGGGTGATTATGAATTTATTCGCAGCGTTTTTTATTTTCTATCTATTTTTAGCAGTTTCGGATTTTAAAACCAGTTTTTATAAGATCGCAGAGTATCCATTTGTAGGAACGAATGTTCAGGAAGTCGAAAAACCTTTAGTTGGGAATGTCTATAATCAAGAATTGAAAGAGGCTGGCTTTGATGTAAGTGAAGAGAATCTCGGATTTATTCTTCTTGAGATTGATAATCAGCAGATTATTAATCTGGAGCAATTTAACAGCTTGTATCAAGCATCTTTGGGCAAAGAGGTTTTTGTGAAATATCAGATAATTGCAACGGGAGAGATCAGGGAGGAGAAATTGCCACTAAATACAGCAGGGATAGATTTGAATATAGATCCAGAGATTGAGGATAAAATAATTATCAGTACTGTAAATGAGGATTCTCCTGCTGAAAATGGAGGTCTTGAGCCGAAAGATATCGTGCTTGAGATAAATGGTGTTGCAACAAATTATACCAAAGCACAGGACTTTTCTGATTCTTTGGAGGCGAATGCGGGACAAAAGATAAACTTGAAAGTACTAAGACAGAATGGCAGCTTGCATGATCTGGAGATTCAGTTGAATGAAAAGAATGGGGACCAGCTCCTTCTGGGGGCCAGTTTTCAACTCAATTATGTCCCGCTTGTTGCTCAATATGATCTGGACTATTCGGGGAACAAGGCATTGAGTGGTATTACGCATACCATCAATGTATTTGGATACAATCCTGTGGCCCTTTTTGAAATTCTAAGCGTATCAGTCGAGCAAAAAGACCCGGGAATTGCCGGCCAATCAGTCACGAGTATTTGGGGAGTAGGAGAGCACATTAATACACTAGTTGTCGGTAGAGATTACAAGAGCCTGATAAATATCGCCGGATTGGTTAGCGTTTCTCTAGCATTTATGAATATTTTACCAATTCCGCTTCTTGATGGAGGGCAGATCTTGTTTTTGGTGATTGAAAAAATCAGAAGAAAACCACTCGGAGTGAAAATGCAGGAGAGAATTTCTCGGATATCATTTTTCTTCCTAATCGGGCTAAGTGTTTTGGTAATTTTGAAAGATATCTGGCTGGGCTTCATTGGTGAGTTTCTAAGGAGCATTTTCTGATATAATACGACATAATTTTTGAATTTAAAGGGGAGGTGAAGTAATTATGGCAGTAATAGTACATGATGATATGCCGATTGATCAGGCATTGAGGATGTTGTGGAGAGAAACTTTAAGGGAAAATATCCCGGATGAATATGAAAGAAATAGATACAGAATCAAACCAACAGCGGAAAGACACGAATTCAAAAAAGAATTTGCAAAACAAAAAAGGAGAAGGAGAGCGGCGACAAGGAAGCTTAGAAAAAAGGGTGTCAGATAAGAAATAATTTCGCATAAATGTCCAAAGCAATTTACCAAAAATATCGATCTCAAAAGTTTTCTGAGATATTGGGGCATGATCTGATTAAGAAAGTGCTTCTCAATTCCCTAAAAACAGAGAGTCTCTCACATGCAATCCTATTTGCTGGACCGAGAGGTACTGGCAAAACTTCTATGGCTAGACTGCTTGCTAAAGCCCTAAACTGCAAAAATCCGGAAAAGAACGGAGATTGCTGCGGAAAGTGCAGTGTCTGCAAGCAAGTAGAAATGGGCAGCTACATAGACTTAATAGAGATCGATGCCGCATCCAATAGAGGAATTGAGGAAATAAGGATTCTTAAAGAGAAAGTCAATTTTGCCCCTGCTGAAGGTAAATACAAGATTTACATAATTGATGAGGTACATATGCTCACTAAAGAAGCGTTTAATGCGCTTCTAAAAACTCTAGAAGAACCTCCTGAGTTTATTGTTTTTGTACTTGCGACTACCGAACCGCACAAAATTCCTCTAACAATTCTTTCTAGAGTTCAAAGATTTGATCTGAAATTGGCCAGCGAGGGTGAATTACTTGAAAAACTTCAAAAAATTGCTAAGTCAGAAGGAGTGAAAATCAGCAGGGAGGCGGTTTTGAAGATTTTTGAATTAAGCGGCGGAAGTTTCAGAGATAGCGAAAGTTTGTTTTCTAAGCTTCTTAATTTTGAGATTAAAAAAGACAAGGAGATCAGCCTCGACGATGTTGAGAAATCTTTTGGTCTGATAAATAAGGCATCGATAAAAAAATTTGCGGGTTTTTTGATTGCAGGGGACTCAAACAGTGCGATTAAGTTTTCCCAGGATTTGATAAAAGACGGGTTCTCAGTTGATCAATTGATTTTTCAGACAATTCAGCACTTCCGAGGTTTAATACGTGAAGTGATGGAGGGTAATTCAAAAGTAAGCCTTGCTAGAATTGTTCAGATACTATCGAAATTTTCTTCGGCTGGAGCGGAGCTTAGAGATGCCCAGATCATAACCCTGCCTCTTGAGATAGCAATTCTGGAACTTGGAAACGTAAAGATGGATGCAGAACAAAAAGAGGAGCGGAAAGATGTACAGGAAGATGTACAGAAAGTGGAAGAATACACTAAACCGGTAGAGACGATTGCCAGAGAAGCAAAAAAGGAATCTGTTCAAAAAGGTTCTAAGAAGGATGATATTTCAAAGTTATCATTTGAGGCACTGAACCAAGACTGGAATTTATTGGTAGAGGCGACTAGAAAGCATAATCATCATCTCTATGCCTTCCTTTCGAAAGCCGAGCTTGATTCAATTCAAAATGATACTATCCTGTTGAAAGTCCCATATAAATTCCACAAGCAGAAAATTGAATCAGTTTCGACAAGAGAAATTCTGGCGAAGATTTTTCAGGACAAATATGGTATAAAAGTTATCGTAAAGTGTGAAATTGATCCGGCGCTTATCGAAAAAATTGAGAAGGAAGAGGAAATGGATGATTCAAATGAGAATATAGTCGAGGAAGTTTTTAGCGATTTATAATTTATTAAAATATTATTATGGCTTTTTCACAAATTAAAGATTTATACAGGCTTCAAAAGGAAGCCAGGAAAATGCAGAAACAAATGAAAAAGATGACGGTTGAGGGATTTTCCAGAGATGAGAACGTAAGAGTTCTAATAAATGGAATTCAAGAGATAGACGACATCGAAATTGCAGAAGAGTTATTAAATCCTGCAAGAAAAGTTGATTTGATTGATGGAATTAAAGAAGCAATGAAAGATGCTACAAAAAAGGTCCAGAAAGAAATGGCAAAAGATATGGATATGGACAAGATGAAGTCAATGCTAGGTGCTTAACAAATTCTTAAAAATAGCGCATGAAAATTCTGCCAAAGAGCATAGAGGAATTGATTGATGGAATTTCCTCACTGCCTGGTATTGGCCCAAAATCAGCCTCAAGAATAGCGTTTTTTCTCTTGCGAGCTCCGAAAGAACTTAGCGATAATTTATCAACTGCAATTACTCAGGCCAGGGATGGTGTAAAGCTATGTAAGGAATGTTATCATTACAGTGATGAGGAGATTTGTCCGATTTGTTCGAGTGATGAGCGAGACAAATCGGTCATAATGCTGGTTGAAGATGCATTGGATCTGCTTGCAATCGAAAAAACGGGTGATTTCGAGGGAGTTTATTTCGTCCTCGGCGGAATATTATCTCCTATGAATGGAATCGGTCCGGATGAAATTAGATTGAAAGAGCTTTTGGATAGACTGAAAAAATCAAAATCAAAATCAAAGGAAATAGAGTTGATTATCGGTTTAAATCCAAATATGGAAGGCGAATCAACGGCTCTCTATATTCAAAAAGAGATCGACGCAAATAAGGATTTGAGAGGTAAGGTAAAAATAACGAAACTTGCAAGAGGTCTTTCGAGTGGAGCAGACATTGACTATCTGGATGAATATACTATTAGAAAAGCGTTTGAAGGCAGAAGTGCCCTATAAATTATAAAAATAATTTTATGGAAAAGAATATCGATAAAATAAAGGCAAAAATTCCCCTTTATGTGAAAAGAGTTGCTGATGTTTTGAGTGAAAATGGATACGAGGCATATTTAGTTGGAGGTTCTGTGAGAGATTTGATACTTGGGAAAGATCCGTCTGACTTTGATATAGCGACAAATTGCGCCCCAGATGGCCTAAAAAAGATTTTCCCAAAGACAGTAGACGTTGGTGCCAAATTCGGAACAGTTGTAGTTGTAATGGAGGACAGAGACTCGGAAAGGTACAATGTTGAGGTCACTACCTATCGCAGTGAGAGTGACTATGTAAGCTCTAGGTGGCCTTCAAAAGTTGAATTTGCTGATAAGCTTGAAGATGACCTGGAAAGAAGGGATTTCACAATAAATGCCCTGGCAATTGATCTTGTAAATCTTGATGATTCGGGTGCGAGTTTCGATGAAGTTGTTGTTGATATGTTTGGGGGGATAAATGATCTTCAGGAAGGATTGATCCGGGCTGTCGGGAATCCAAAAGAGAGGTTTAGTGAAGATGGGTTGAGACTTGTAAGGGCTTGCAGATTAGCCAGTCAGCTTAATTTTACAATTGAGACAGGAACGTTTGAAGCTATCAGGGAGCTCTCATATATTATTAAAAATATTGCCATTGAGCGTGTCCGGGATGAGTTTTTGAAAGTTCTTTATAAATCTCCAAAGCCATCCGTTGGTATTGAGTTGCTTCGCAAGGGGGGACTTCTAGAGATATTTTTACCTGAACTTGTTGAAGGGATAGGTGTTACTCAGCCGGAATTTCACGTTGATGATGTCTATAACCATACTCTAAAAGTCGTGGATGTCTCTCAAGATGAGATCAAACTAGTTGCCTTGTTCCATGATATTGCAAAACCAAAAACTTACAGCAAAGATGAAAAAGGAGTGCATTTCTACCAGCACGATATCGAGGGAGCAAAAATTGCACAGGAAGTTATGCAGCGAATGAAATTCCCCAAAAAAGAAATCGATAGGGTGGCACTGCTTGTCAGGCATCATATGTTCTATTACCCCTCTGCTGACTGGAGAAAACAAAATGATCAAAGTATAAATCAAGAGCATCTTGAAAAGCTGAGGCGGGAAGAACAGGAAAATTATCAGAGTGTCGGAGGCTGGAGTGATGCGGCTATTAGGAGGTTTATCAGCAGGGTGGGTGGAATGGACAATGTTGAGGATCTTATAAAATTGAGGATCGCTGATGCATCCGCGAATCCAAAGTCTACATTTACTGACTTTGAGATTGATGCGCTCCAAGAAAGAATAAGTAAAATCCTAGCAGAGGATAGTGCCTTTAAAATTTCTGATTTAGCTGTTGATGGACATGATCTGCTCGGATTGGGGATAAAAGGTGCCGATATCGGGAAAATTTTAAATGAGTTGTTAGAAAAGGTCCTTGAGGATCCAACGCTTAATGAAAAGGAGCGATTATTAAATATTGTTAAAGAATTATTATGAGTATGAGTATAAAATTCTTCGGTGCAGCGGAGACAGTGACCGGTTCCTGTTATCTTGTAAAAACCGGTAATGTAAGTTTCCTTGTAGATTGCGGGATGTTTCAGGGTAAAGATGTAGAATATCGGAATTATGAGAAGTTTGAGTTTGCACCAAAACAGATTGATTTTGTCGTAATAACTCATGCTCATTTAGACCATCTAGGGTTGCTTCCCCGGCTTGTCAGGGAAGGGTTTAGGGGGAAGGTTTATTCTACGCAAAAAACTTCGGCATTAAGTTATCACTTGCTGCTTGATGCTGCCAAGATACAGGAAAACAATCTTCAGAAAAGACTATCGACGGTTGCCTTGTATGATACAACGGATGCTATTCGAACCATTCAATTATTTAATTCCAAAAGTTATAAAGACGTATTTGAGGATCATGGGGTTAAGATGCAATTTGAAAAGGTGGGGCATGTCCTTGGAGCTGCAAGTCTAAAAGTAATAGATAAGAGCGGTATTACTGGTTATTTCTCGGGCGATATTGGTAGATTAAAACATCCATTCCTGGAGACTTTTGATACCGCTGAGCGAAAAGCAGATTTTGTATTAATGGAGGCACTTTATGGTGGGATAGTGCATCCAGACAGGGAGAAGACAGAGGCAGAGTTTGTCAGTTATATAAACGAAACAATAGATAGAAACGGAAATGTGATTATCCCGGCTTTCGCGTTGCAAAGAACACAAGAAATATTGAACATTCTGAAAAAAGCTTATAGGGAAGATAGGATCAAGAAGAAGGTAGGTATATTCGTAGATAGTCCACTTGCAATAAATATGACAAATGAATATACACAATCGATATTTGCTAATGATGTTCAAGGAGCAGAGTTATTTGATTTTGAAAAAGTTCGATATATCATGAAGCCGGGGAGGATGCTAAAGAATTCTAAGGGCGAACCTAAAATTATTATTGCAGGAAGTGGTATGTGCGAAGGCGGGAGAATACTTGGTCATTTATCAAGCAACCTTCCGGATCCAAAAAATGCCATTGCAATAGTTGGATTCCAAGCGGAAGACACGCTGGGAAGAGAACTTACATTGAAACCGGAGGAAATTTACATTAATAAAAAAAGAGTAAAGGTCAGAGCAAGGATTAAGCAATTCTATGGTTTCTCAGCGCATGGAGATACAACTGATTTGCAAGCATGGTTAGATAGATTTGAAAAGAAATCTTTAAAAAAGGTCTTTCTCGTACATGCTGAGCCTCAAAGAATGCAGAAGTTTGATGAGATAAATGCAGATCTCCCAATATACATTCCAAAATGGAAGGAAGAAGTTAGTATTTGATATTTTTCGCAATTCTCTCTAAACTGAATTTAAGTTAGATCATAAATATGATTTCTGATTATGAAGAGCGTATAAATCAGCTTTGCAAAGATATTGAAACCGTTAAAATTCAAGGAGCCACGAACGTTGCTTTGGTTGCTATGGAAGGCATGAGAATTGCTGCAGAATCCAATATACAGGAGGATAATCTTTTAGAAAGTGTGGAGAGTGCAGGTTATAAGTTGAGCCGGGCAAGGGAAAATGAGCCATTAGCCAGAAACGCAGTGAAATTTGTTCTAGGCCAGATCAAATCAAATAATATAAACCATAAATCTCAAATAATTGAGGCGACTAGGCAATTTGAGGAGATTATAAGAAGGTCAAAAGCGAGGATAATTCAGTTTTCGGCGGAATTACTAGCCAAATATCAAGTCATACTTACGCATTGTCATTCTTCAACCTCAACTGAAGGCATTGCTGCTGCAGCGAAAAAGAATCCAGAGATGACTGTTGTATCGACTGAAACAAGACCGCTTTACCAGGGTAGAAAAACGGCAAAAGAACTGCTTGATGCTGGCGTAAATGCCACGCAGATAGTTGATTCGGCGAGTGCGTCTTTTATCGTTGATGATAGATACCTTCCAGTTGAGGCGATTGTGATTGGGGCTGATGAGGTTTTCATGGATGGGCGGGTAATAAATAAAGTCGGCAGCTATCAAATCGCTCTTGCCGCAGAAGATGGAAAAGACGAGTTCTATGTACTTGCTTCACTGCTAAAAATTGATCCAACTGGACAGTCCTCAGAACCTAACATCGAAATGCGTCCCGCAAAAGAAGTTTGGGAGGATGCTCCGAAGAATTTAAACATCATCAATCCTTCATTTGAGCTGATCCCCGCAAGATTAGTGACAGCTTATATCACCGAGGCCGGTGTCTTGAAAGCGGAAGAACTGGGACCGGCACTGAAATCTATCTATCCTTGGGCATATTAGTCTGATACCAGATGAAATTCTTTTTAGCTGCAAAAAAACTTGATATCAATTCCGGAGATGAATTAATTTGCATAATCAATGAGGCTGATGCTAATGAATATGGTGTTGGTGTAAATGTGGGGGATAGAGTCTCAATAAAGTGGAGCGGGCTTGCAGAGCCCCTTGTAGCGACGATAGACACTACCCAGACACTTGTAGATGAGGGAGAGATTGGCATTTATGAAGACATATGGCAGAAAAATGCCATAAAAGATAAAACAGTCATTGAAATTAGTCTTTTAGATCAGATTGAATCAGCGGTTTCCATTAGGAAAAAACTGCTTGGTGAGAAGCTTGATTACAAAGATTTTTTTTATATAATGCGCGATATTGCAAATGGTAAGTTGAACGAAGTTCTAATTGCGGTGTTTATCGCGGCTGGGTACAGCCCTGGATTTGACAAAGGAGAGATACTCCTTATGACAAAGGCCCTTGCCATGACCGGAGAAATTTTGAAATTCCAGGGTACGGTCGCAGATAAACATTCGATTGGGGGAATTGCAGGAAAAGGAGTAACTCCGATTGTAGTCCCGATAGTTGCCGCAAATGGTGTTATTGTTCCGAATACTTCAACTAGAGCTGTTACTAGTGCCAGTGCAACTACGGATATGCTTGAAGTTATTATGCCGATGGTTTTTAACAGACGTCAGCTCGAGGAAATGGTCGATAAAAATGGAGCTTTCATGGTATGGGGCGGAGGGCTTGATCTTGCTCCGGCTGATGATGAGATCATTCGTTATCAAAAACATATCGGAATCGAATCAATAGATAAATTTGTTTCAAGTATTATGGCAAAAAAAATTGCACAAGGTGTAAACCACGTTATTTTTGATGTTCCGATTGGTCCAAGCTCAAAGATACATGAGGGAGAATTCGATAAAGTTAAAAATATGTTTGATCTGCTTGGGATGGAATTCGGGGTTAAGGTTAATGTGTATAAGAGGCAGGTCATGGGAATAGATGGGAATGCTGTCGGACCTGCTCTGGAATGTAAGGAATTTTTAAGGGTATATGAGCAGCATCCCCAAAAATCGCAGCAACTTGAAAACTCTGCATTAGAGATGGCGGGGATTTTGCTTGAAATGGTTGGAAAGGCCCAAAAGGGCGGGGGGTTTGATCTTGCCCAGGAAACGCTCTATAGCGGAAAAGCAGAAAAAAAATTCCGTGAGATTGTAGAAGCACAGGGCGGTGATGTAGAGGTTACTTCTGATTCGCTGGAAGTTGGCGGAATAGTCTATGAATATAAGGCTCCTCGTTCTGGAGTCCTTGAATCGATCAACAATAAAAGAATATTCGAAGTAGCAAAGGCTCTTGGGAACCCACGTATAAAGGAATCGGGGCTTTATGTGCATATGCAGCCCGGGCAGCAGGTCAAATCAGGAGATTTATTGGCAACTCTTTATGCTGCCTCGGATATCAGGCTTGAGCTTGGCAAAAAAGTAATTGATCAAAACAAAGTGTTCGTGATTAAGTGATATAATTCTCCAGTTTAAATTATTCCAAATGGATCTTAAGGTTGGTATTGTCGGTCTTCCCAATGTTGGGAAATCGACTCTTTTTAATATTTTGACTCATGCCCAGGTTGCAGCTGAGAACTATCCTTTCTGCACTATTGACCCGAATGTAGGGATTGTCAAAGTTAAGGACGAAAGGTTAGATAAGCTTGCTCAAATGGAGAATTCAAAAAGGATTGTCCCGGCTGTTATTGAATTTTTTGATATTGCGGGTCTTGTAAAAGGCGCGCATAGAGGGGAGGGGCTTGGAAATCAGTTTCTTGCAAATATCAGAGAAGTGAATATTATTCTTCATGTTGTCAGGGATTTTGAGAACCCAAATATCAAGCATGTGAATGACAAAATTGAACCCGTGGCTGATATTGAAACGGTAGAATTGGAATTGATACTAAAAGATATTGAAACTGTAAAAGCTGTAGCACTAAAGCAGGAGAGATTGGCAAGAACAAATGAAAATGAGGCAGATTGGCTGGGAATTCTTCAAGATCTGCTCAAACATCTCGAATCTGAAAAGAAAGCCTATGAATTTGAATTTCCGCAGAAAGATTTTGTAAAAACAAAAAGAAAAGAATTGTCACTTCTTACAGACAAGGATGTAATTTATCTTATAAATTCTGACAAGGCAGATTTTTCGCCGGAGTTACAGACTTTTCTTCAGGGGAGGAATCATTTCAGAGTTAATCTAAGAGATATCCAGGATCTCGAAGGACTGAGTGACAAGGAAAAGGTCGAGTATGTTGAGGAACTGGGAATTGATCAAATAAACTTGGAAGCATTGATACGAATGTGTTATGAGGTTTTAGGTTTGATCTCTTTTTTCACAGCAGGGGAAAAAGAGTCTAGGGCATGGACTATAAAGGCAGGAATGAATGCTGCTCAGGCAGCGGGGGTGATTCACACCGATTTTCAGAAAAATTTCATTGCAGCCGAGGTTGTGCACTATGAAGATTTTGTTGAACTGGGAGGCTTTCAAGGAGCAAAAGAGAAGGGCAAGTTTAGGCTTGAGGGAGCTGATTATACTATTCAAGACGGAGATGTCTTGATAATCAAGCATAATGCTTGATTATCTGCTCTGGTGGCTGTGGACAAAAGATTTCCGTTATGCTATCATCACTTCGTCTATATTTATTCAAGTTTTTTAGGTATGAAGTACGAATTAATGGTGATTATCAAGCCTTTGCTGCCTGAGGACATTAAATCAAAGGTGCTTGCAAGAATTGAAAAACTAATTGTAAAATCCAAAGGTGAGATTAAAGAAACTGATATCTGGGGGAAAAGGCATCTGGCCTATCCAATCAAGAAACATGAAGAGGGTTATTATGTGGTATTAGACATTGAAATGCCTCAAGTAAATGTCAAGGAATTTGAAAATGAGCTTAAGCTTCAGAGTGATATTCTGCGACATGTATTAATCAGAGAGGATAATAAATAATTTTTTAAGCAGTTAGGTTATGTCAACATCAAGATCTCTAAATAAAGTAATGCTTGTCGGGAATCTGACAAGAGACCCTGTTTTGAAGGAGACTTCTTCAGGAGCGACGGTTTGCACATTCGGTGTTGCAACCAATACAACCTGGAAAGACGCGGAAAATAATTTGCAGGAAAGAACTGAATTCCACAATATTGTTGCTTGGAATAAGCTAGGCGAGATATGTGCGCAGATTCTTTCTACTGGAATGCTCGTCTATTTAGAAGGTGAGTTACGCACAAGGGTATGGGATGATGAAAGCGGAAATAGGCATTACAAAACAGAAGTAAAAATTGATGATATGAAACTTCTCGATAAGAAAGACAGAGAAGGAGTTGGAGTTGAGCAGGCAAGATCTACTGAACCTGCTGACGAAAGTGACGAAAAACCAGAAACTCAAGACAAAAAACAAGAAGGGAAGAGAGAAGAAAAACCGAAAGAGAAGAAAGAGAGTGAAGACAAAGCGGAAAACGATGAAATTGATCAGGAAGCAGATGATTTATTTTAGGAATAACATAAAGAATTATGGCATTTAGGAAAAAGAAAAACAGCAGTAACTATAAAGGAAAGCCGAAAAATCTCAGCTGTCCTTTCGGCAAAGATCCGGGTAAGATTTCTTATAAGGATGTTTATCAGCTTAAGAAATTTATAACTACAAGAGGAAGAATACTTGAGCCTGAAAAGACTGGGGTATCCCCAATTTGTCAAAGAAAACTCAAAAAGGAGATAAAAAGAGCTAGATACATGGCACTTCTTCCATTTACAGAGTACGTCTAAAAGGCCGTGAAAATTAAACTGCCTACGAGTCAAAAAAACATCACTTTCTTTGCGAAAGGGGATTTTTTCCTAAATACGTTGACTTTTGAATGGGGGGCAAAGGGTCTTATTCAGAAAAATGCATCTATAGAGCGGATTTCCAGATTTAATCAAGATGATCTTCAGACACATATTGCTGATACTTGCGACAATGAGGTTATTTTTTTTGCGAAAAATATTAATTATAGGCAAAATCCCAGCTGGTCATATATCAAAAGAGAGAAAACCTTAGAACGCCAAAGCTTTGAGGTGCTTTCTCGCATTTATTCAACAGACAAGATCCAGGGATTTAAAATTGGCTTCAAGGAGGTTTCTTTTTTCAATTATTTCGCGAAGAATAATACACTCGAAGTTAAGTCGGAGAAGGTGGATTTGACAACTCTTGACCCCTCTTTACTAAATAATTTCCTTTTTGATCCATATGTTGATCTTGAAAATAGATCCCAGATTGAAGAGCCTGTAATTAAAGCATTTGAAAAATTATTAGAGAAAATTGAAGTTTCGGGGATGATAGTGATGATGGGAGAATTTGTATGGGCAGATAAAATGAACTCTTTTATCGAAATTTTATTGAAAAAGAGTTTTCAAGATAAGACGACTGGAGAATTTGATCTACTGCTTGATGAAAATGGACTCTGGGAAGGTGTGCTTTCCGAGCTGCCCGAGGAAAACGAACTGAAATATTTAAATAAAGAAAATTTTAATAAAAATTTGATTTTGGTTAGCAAAATTGAGATAGGCAGGACATTGAAGATAAATTCAAATAATGAATTTGAATCAAACAGAGTGCTGCATCCTGATCCTGATCATTGGGTGTATTCGGATTTTCAGAATAATGAAAGCTATGGAGGGAGGAAATACAAAGGAGTTTTATTTGGTAATAAAGGAAAAATTAAGAATTTCTCTTCTATGAACAAGTTATTGAAAAAAAGAAAAGACAACGTTTTTGAATACTATAATGAAGAACTGAAGGTGAAAGTGGATCATTCAAACGTATCAAAAATTCGAGTATTTGACTATTCAAATCCGGATTCATTCGAAAAATTAGAAATTGGAGTGATAGAGGGAGAAACTGTAAGGAAGAATCAGAAATTAGGGAACCATTTCAGCAGCTCAATTGAAGGTTTGATTGATTTGAGCGACCTGAAAAAAGGTTATATTCTTGTTCGTCAGATGGGACAACAAAAAACAAAGAAGTTCAAAAATTATCTAAAGCTAAGACCAAAGATAATCTTTGGAGAAAATTTCGAAGGATCTTTTGATAAAGATGGCGTTATTGTATCAAATTTGTATAAAACTGATTTTGAAACGTTTATACGAAATGGCAAGAAACTTATTGTTGCAGACTCGATAGATTTGGGGTTATTCAATGATATTGTGGACTTTGATTTGGGAAGTCTGATAACTATTGTCATTCTAGGCGGAATAGATTTGACGGGATTGGCCAACCCAATTAAGCAGGTCTTAAAAGACAGCTTTGTAGTTGTGAGTCCGCAACGAAACGATGTATTAATAGCAGGTAGAGGAAATGGAGAAGTGCAGGTAATTAAGAAACAAAATAAATTGAGGGTGGGGCAGAATGTCAGGATTATTCATCCGAAGAATTGGGGAACTTGTGCTACAATAGTTTCGTTAAAAAATGATCTAGTTGGTATCAAAACAGATGCAAAACTGGATGAGATCAAAACTATAAATCTTATATAAAATCCATGGAGAATAACATCCGCAGGGCAACGACAGGTTTTGTATTTATTTTCGTCGTTGGGGCAGTTTTTTTAACCGGGTTTTTCGTAGGTAAAATCAATGCAGAGAATGCAAAAGCTCCGGGTTATGTTCTCACAGGGGATCTAAATGGCAATGCCAATGGGGTAAACGTTGATACGCTCTGGGAGGTTTGGACAGAATTGGAGAATAGCTATTTAGTGGAAGAGCTGGATGGAGAGTTAATGCTTGATGGGGCAATAAAGGGATTAGTTAATTCCCTTGGGAATCCATACAACAGTTACTTAAATAGTCAAGAAACTGCTGATTATCTTGAATCTAATGCAGGAGAATTTGAAGGTATCGGGACTACATTGCGTTATACGGGAGAATACACCGAAATTGAAACTCCGATCGATGGTTATCCTGCTCAGAAGGCAGGGTTGAGGCCGGGGGATAAAATTATCGAAGTTGACGGGGTTGACACTAAAGGGAAAGAAGCATATGAAACGGCCGAATTGATAAAAGGTGAAGCCGGTACAGTCGTGAATTTGAAAGTAGTACGAATAGGGCAGCAGGATCCTTTAGTATTTGAAATAACTAGAGAAAAAATCGATGTTAAAAGTATCACCTATGAGGATTTGGAAAATGGGGTCTATAAGATTAAAATTTCTCAATTTACAGAAGACAGTCTGTCTGAGTTTAAAAATCAATGGGACGAAACAGCTTCGGCAGTATACGCAGAAAATCCTGATACAATCATAGTTGATTTAAGAAATAATCCCGGTGGATATGTCGATGGAGTTTTGTATGTTTTAGATGAATTCTTTCCAAGAAATACTCTTTTAATGTCGGAGAGAGATCGCGATGGGAATGAAACTCAATCAAAGGCAAAGAGAAATGGTAGATTTGAGGAGGTGCAAATAATAGTACTGGTAAATGAGGGAAGTGCATCAGCATCAGAAATTTTTGCTGGAGCGATCCAAGATAATAACAGGGGTGAAATAATTGGCATGCCAACAGTAGGGAAAGGAGTTGAACAGAAGGTCATCTCCTTGAAAAATGGCGGATCTTTGCATGTTGTTTTCCAGGAGTGGGTACTTCCAGGCGGGAGAGTGCTAAGTTCAGAGAATCCTATCAAGCCTGATGTTGAGGTAGAGCTTAGCGAGGAAGATTTCATAAATCGAAGAGATCCTCAATTGGACAAAGCCTTAGAAAATATTTCCAGATAATCTGATTTTATTTTTTAAAATCAATAAATGGAAAATAAACCAAGAGGAAAACGCTTAAAAGCAAGGGTATATTTAGGCTGTTTTCTTATATCTGTATTTACTATTATTTCGGTTGCATCTGCAGTTGGGGTCCTGACTTACGCCGGGTATACAAAGAAATGGGCTTGTACGGCAGTTATAGAGGATTCCAGCGCCTGGAATAGGATAGGGTGTGAAGTTCAAGATGAGGGGGATAGTACAAGCATAGAAAACTATGAAAGATTACAAGACCTTCTTGAAAAGGGAACTCCAGAAGAAAGGGTTACTTCGATTGTTGAGATTGCAAGTCCAAGTGTTGTCGGAATCGGGATCGAAGGGGATACCTATAGTTCCGGAGGCATTTTGGGCACAGGTTTTGTGATCGGCAATGGGATGATCGCAACCAATCAGCACGTTGTTTCCGAACTCAATGCAAAATATTTTGTTCAAGTTGATGGGATTGAAGAGGTAGTTGAGGTTAAGCAGATTTATCGCGATCAAGTCAATGACATTGCTATTATTGAAGTTGAACAGAGTAATAATCTGGTTCCTTTGACTTTAGGTGATAGCGATGAATTAAAGGTAGGGCAGCAAGTGATAGCTATCGGCAATCCACTTGGAGAACTCTCCGGGAGTGTGACGACTGGGGTTATCAGTGGTCTCGGCAGAAGTGTGGATATTACAAGCGGGAGTTTCTTCAATTCGGCTCTCGAAACTTTTGATGATGTAATTCAGACTGATGCTGCGATTAATCCAGGTAATTCAGGTGGCCCATTATTAAATCTCAAAGGACAGGTAATAGGTATCAATTTCGCAACAGTCAGTGGAGCAGATAATTTATCATTTGCGCTCCCGATAAATCGGATAAAAAGCAGGTTAGCCGAGTTAGAAGAATATGGGGAATTTAGAATGCCATATTTGGGTGTGGAGTATCAAACTCGGGTGGTTTTTATGGACAATCAAGCTTTGAGTGCAGCACAATTGACCAGAATAGAATCTGGAAGTCCTGCTGAATCGGCTGGATTGAGAGTGGGAGATTTCATAATTGGCTATGCAGGGGCAGATTTAGGGGAGAAGAATCTCAGTAGCTATATTCAATCTTCGGAAATAGGCGAAAAAGTTGTTCTGAATGTCTTGAGAGACAATGATAGTATTGAAATCGAAATTGAGATCGGTGTGCGTTAATGTATGATTTTGCCTGGTTTGAAACTTAGAAAACGTTTTCTTTTGTATTGATCGGCAAGAATTTTGATATCGGCTTGCGGGTAATATGATTTGACTAGTTTTTCCAAGCCCTCTAGTGTCGAAGGATTAATTTCAAAGAGAAAGAGAGTGTTGTGTTTGATATTCCTCCTGGTCTTTTCAAGAATCTTTCTAAACACTTCCAATCCAGCCTCTCCTGCTTCCAGAGCGATTCTCGGCTCATAATCATGTACGGATCTATCTAGATTTTTATATTCTTCTGGAGTGATATATGGAGGATTGGAGACAATGAAGTCAAATTTATCTTTGTTTTTTTTGCTGAGTATGTCCGAGTGAGAGAATCTAATTTTTAGCTGGCTGTCTCGCGTGAGAATTTGCCGGGCATTTTTTTCTGCAACTTCCAGGGCTTTTTTTGAAATGTCAGTTGCGAGTATTTTGAGAGTGGGGTAGGAGGCTGGATGCTCTTCAATTTCTTTGAGAATGGATACAGGGATGCAACCGCTCCCAGTGGCGATTTCCAGCATAGTTAGCGAATGGCGGGCTTGATCGCCAAAAATCTTCAAAAGCATTTCTACAATTATTTCAGTCTCTGGTCTAGGGATTAATGTATTTTTATTTACCGCAAATTTGGAATTATAGAAATATTTGTAACCAAGTATATAGGCAAGCGGTTCTTTCGACCCGTATTTTTGTAATAGTATTGTCAATGATTTTTTTTGAGAAGGTGTCAGAGCCAATTCGGGAGTTGCAAGAAGTTCTTCTTTTGATTTTTTTGTGAGTTTAGACAAGATCGCATACAAATCATTGATTTGATTTGTTGGAAAGGTCTTTATGAGAGTTTTTATTGTTGACATTACGCAAGTGTGATTTACATATCAATCCCGTTTGATAATTGCTTCGAGGTATCCAAAATTATTTCATCAAGCATTCCATCCAATATCTCATTCAAGTTGTGCCACGTTTTTTTGATTCGGTGGTCAGTTACTCTACCTTGTGGAAAGTTATATGTTCGGATTTTTGCCGATCTGTCTCCAGATTTGATGGCGGATTTCCTTTGGGAATCAGCTTTCTGAGCAATTTCATCCTGCTGTAGCTGGAAAAGTCTGCTTTTTAGTACTGATAAGGCTCTGGCTTTGTTCTTGTGCTGTGATTTTTCATCCTGGCAGGTAACAATGATGCCTGTAGGCAGGTGTGTGATTCTAACGGCTGAATCTGTTGTGTTTACGCTTTGGCCTCCTGGCCCGCCAGCTCTATAAACATCCACTTTAATCTCCTGGTCGTTAATAATTATGTCTGGTATATCATCAACCTCTGGCAGGACCACGACAGAAGCTGCTGATGTATGAATGCGGCCGGAACTTTCAGTAGAGGGAATCCTTTGAACTCTGTGTACTCCATTTTCAAATTTTAGCTTTCCATAGGCGTCTTTACCTTTAAGGCTTATTATAGATTCTTTAATGCCTCCGCTGCCAGTGTAGCTTGTGCTGAGTGTCTGAATTATCCAGCCCTTTGATTCGGCGTATTTGATATACATTCTTAGTAAGTCTGCTGCAAATAGGGCAGCTTCTTCTCCTCCTGTTCCAGCTCGAATTTCCAGTATAGCATCTCGTTTGTCGTTTGGATCGCTTGATCTTAAGAGCGTTTTTAGAGTGTCGTCAAGATCAGTGTTTTTCTTTGTAAGATCCAAGATCTCGTTTTCGGCAAGATCTCTAAGTTCTAGGTCATTTGAATTTTGAAGTTCCAGATTTTCTTCGATCTGCCGGGCATTTTGGAGGTATTTCGAAGCCAGAACATATAATTCTTTTAAATCAGAGTGTTTGCGGCTGGCTGCCAAGAGTTTCTGTGGGTTTTGAATGACTGATGGATCCTGAAGGTCTTGTTCTGCCTTTTCGTATTCTTCAATTATCTCTTTATATTTTTCAGAAGAATGTTTATAAGTCATTAAGCATATCGGTCAATGTGACTCGTTTGCCTGCCTTTATGGCATCAACCTTGGCCCTTCTTGCTCTGCGCTTCTGTTTTTTAGCCTCGAGTACTTCAGTATTTGCACTTTTTATCTTCTTCTCAAAAGTCTTGACTCTGTTCTCAGTATCAACAATTTTTTGTTTGCCTGTGTAAAAAGGGTGGGATGCACTTGATATCTCGACTTTGATTAAAGGATATTCCTCCCCATCTTCCCATTTGATTGTTTCATCACTGGTAGCCGTTGATTTTGTAAGGATAGTAAAGTCCGCACCAGAATCCTGGAAAACGACATACTGATATTTTGGGTGTTTTTGATTTTTCATTGGTTGTATTCACTCCTGAATAGAACGAAGTGATTATAGCATAAATTTTAGAATTATTCCCATAGCAGCGATTTATGATACAAAATAGATGTGCTTTGGCGCTTCATAGTGATAAACAGGATTATACGTAGCGCCACAATTACTTTTGGGGATAATTTATTTTTTCTTCCAAAAAATGCTATGATGGGCATCATGTATTTATTAGATTTGAGTGTATGGAAATAAAGGAAAAAGATGGATATTTTCTTATCAAGTGCAAGGATACTATTGCTGCACTTGCATACAAAACCCCTGAAAAAATCCCGGATGATGCAAATATATATGTAAATTTTTCGAAGAAAGATGAAAGGGGATATTTTATTTATAATGCTGGTGAATATGAGGTTAAGGAGATTTTTTGTATGGCGATAGAAAAAAAGGGGAAAATGGCTTTCTTGGTGGATATTTGTGATGTGAATATATTGCTGATCCCGCAGATGATTGAATTAAATGAGAAAGATCTGGAGCAGCTGGGTCAGATAGATATACTAGTCATTGGAAATGGGGTAGAGATTGATAATGATCTTGTTAAATATGTCGGGAGAATAGACCCTCAGATACTATTGCTTCATAAAGAGTCTAAAAAAGATGAAATGACAAAAGCTTTCGGTGTTGAGGTGGAAGAAGTAGAAAAGAAGCTAAAGGTAAATGACACAGAATTTGATGATGAAGAATATAAAATGCAATTATTATTGATCAAGTGAGAAAACGTTCAAGATTAAAGTATCTATTTGCCATACTTTTTATCGCCGGGTTTATAGGCGGGTTAGTGGTTTTGGGCCGCAGCGGTGGGCCGAGTTTAAATCTGGGAACAATCCAAGAAGAAAAAAAAGAGGTGGAGTATTATGATTGTTTCGTGTTAGCTGGCTCATTCTATAATCTAGATACGGGATTTTCACTGCAGGAACTTTCCGGAAGGGCCTTGAAAACAACGATAGGTGGCCTGGAGCAGTTAGATTTGAATGATGAGAATAAAACCGTTTTGACTCTTTCTGTTTTGCAGGATAAAACTCCGTATGAAATTATTAAAGAGAATAAAAACGAATTAGTTTTAGTATCCCCAGATGATTTAGATCCTAGATTAAAAAATTTTACAGTTGACGGAATTTCTTTTTGGGATTTTGAGAATATCGAAAATTATCCGCTATGTTCTTTGAAAAAAACAACATATTTAAATCAAGGCGAATATGACGAATTCGTCCACAGTCTGTTTGAATATCAGGGAAAGTATTATACGTTTGATCCAGATTCTGCCGGTTCAATATATTCGGCTGGAGAGACGATTCCGGCAAGGGCGGTGGATAGGACATGGTTGGATCAAACAGACAACTATACGCTGTTGTATGATAGATACGCAGATGTTATAAAAAACAGTACTTTGTCGTTGATTATGCTTGAGAATCCTGTATCGGGCGATCCTACGCCTTGCAAGGGGTGTATGCAGTTTATTGGTGATGAAAGAAACGTTGCAGCACTAAAAGAGATTGGTTTTGATGCTGCAGGTGTCGGAAATCATTTTGGAGATGGGGGAAGAAATGCTCTTGAAAATACAATTCAAGCCTTTTCGAAGAGCGGGCTGCTGCTTGCTGGAGCCTCCTCAACCGGAGAAGCTGAAGCATCAAAACCGGTGTATATGGACATGAATGGAAAAAGGGTTGCTTTTTTTAGTGCGGATGATGTTGCGGCATATTACTGGGCAGGGACTGCTAGTACTTCCTGGGGTACAAATAGGTATTCGAGCAAGTCAAGTTCCGGGGGAGTCGGAGCGGTCGATCACGTAAAAGTCCAAAAAGATATTGGCGAGGCCAGACAGAATGCGGATATTGTCATTGTGATGCTTAGCTCAGGTGTGGAGTATACGAACAAGGCTAGCACGCATCAAGTTGAATTGGCGCATGCTTTGATAGATGCGGGCGCTGATATTATTGTTGGCTCTCATCCGCACTGGGTTCAGCAGGTTGATTTTTACAAAGGGAGACCGATATTTTACAGTCTTGGAAATTATATTTTTGATCAGACAAATGATGGGCCGGATGCGGATTGGTCGCGTTTTAAAGGGGAAACGAGACAGGGGATAAGTGTTCAAATGCATTTCCTGGGGGCAGATTTGAAAGCGATTGATATTATTCCTCACAAAATGTGTGGTTATGACCAGGCTCCAGGCGGAGAATCTGCGAATAAAACTCATAATCTTGCTTGGAAAATACAAAGCGGAGAAATGAGCTATGCTGAGGTAGATGCAATGAGTGAATCTGAAGGCTGTGTATGGTATCAACCGACACCGGTCAGGCAGGGACAGGCTTTTTATAACGATATCTGGAATAGGCTGCTTGAATACAGCTCGATTTAATTTATAATCAAGATTTATTTGAAATAGGCAATGGCTGAATTGAAATTACCACCGCAAAATCTAGAGGCCGAGAGAAGTGTTTTAGGAGCAATTCTAAATGACGAAGATGCTCTTATCTCTGCAATTGAGATTTTGCGGACTGATGACTTTTATAGTCCAATTCATGCCAAAATATACGACGCTGTGATCAAACTCTTTGAGAATCAGCAGGCGGTTGACGTTCTAACCCTTTCTGCGTATCTCAAATCTAAGAAACAGCTCAAAACAATAGGCGGGGCAGCGTATATTGCGGAACTAGTTGAATCAGTCCCAACAACCGCACATGTAAAGGAATACTCGGAGATTATCAAGCAGCTCGCAATGAGAAGGAAAATGATCAAATTCTCCGGTATGCTCAACGAATTTGCCTATAAGGAAGAGGAAGAATTGGACGATCTTCTGGACAAGGCTGAAACTGAATTTTTTAATATCACAGAACAGAATATCAAACGTGATTTTGTACCAGTTTCCGAACTTTTAGAGCAGACATATGAAATGGCTGAAGAGCTGAGCAAGAACCCGGATAAACTGCGCGGAATTCCAACTGGGTTCGGTGCTATTGATGCAATCCTTGGAGGTTTTCAGAATTCGGATCTGGTAATTTTAGCAGCAAGGCCATCTGTCGGGAAAACGGCACTTGCTCTGGATTTCGCAAGACATGTGGGTGTGAGAGAGAAGAAGAAGGTTGGGGTTTTCTCACTGGAAATGTCGAATTTGCAGCTAATGGATAGGCTGCTTGCTATGCAGGTAGGAATTGGGCTTTGGGATTTACGCATGGGGAAGTTGAATGACAAGGCATTCTCAAGGCTTGCTGATGCAATGGGGGTCCTTTCAGAATCGGGAATTTATATCGATGATACCCCGGGTCTCTCGGTCCTTGAAATGCGGACCAAGGCACGCAAACTCAAAATGGAAAAAGGGCTGGATATGGTGATTGTTGATTATCTGCAGCTGATGGAGGGCCGGAATAAGGAAAGCAGAGTGCAGGAAGTCTCTGAAATATCAAGATTTTTGAAGCAGCTGGCTAGAGAGTTAGACATCCCCGTGATTGCGCTGTCTCAGCTGAATCGTGCGGTTGAGCAGAGAAATGATAAAATCCCGCAGCTTTCTGATTTAAGAGAGTCTGGTTCTATTGAGCAGGATGCAGATGTTGTAATGTTTATACATAGAGAGGAACTATATAACCCTGAAACTGACAGGATAGGAGTTGCGGATCTAGTCATCGCCAAGCACAGAAATGGTCCAACCGGTAGGGTTGAACTATATTTTGTAAAGGAACAGGCAAGATATCGTGAGATTGAAAGCCGCAGAAAAGAATAGCTACAAAGTTCTTCTAAAACAGTGTAGAATATTTTCATGCATTACTCTTAATAAAATGAAAGACAGCTTCATTCGTTCATTTCTTCTTCAAATGGTTCAGGAAAAACATGGTGACGAGGCCGAATTGGAATTCATTGAAAAAGAAGTTGAAAGATTGAGTTATGATCTTCAAGAAAAACTTGTTGCATATTTTGAACCGCAGATGGACAGTACTTCAAGAGCTGAATTTGAGAGACTTCTGAATGAAGGAGAAGATATGAATTCTACAGGGCAATTTCTATTTGGCGCGATTGCCGATCTAGAAAACAAGACGATTGAGTTTCTTGATAAATATAAATCAGAATATCTAAATACCACCACAGATTAAAATACCTTTATGGCAATGCCCAATCCTTCTGCATTGGTTAGAAAGCAAACAGAAGTTGTATCATCAAAATTTGATTCGGAAAAAGTAAATGTCTACGGGCAAATTGAGAAAGCTGCTCAAGCTCAGATCAAACAGATTGAAAATGGTGCTGAGGCAAATTTATCTCAAATAGAAGGGAAAATTGCCGAGATTGAGGGTGCAAAAGCCCAGATAGATGTGGATCATCCTCAATATAATGAAATTGTAAGACAGCTTGGAATGCTAAGAGAGCAGAGGAAACAAATCAGAGTACAGGTTCGAATGGCAGTTGCAGCGGTGAAAGTGAATGCAGCTAGAGAAAAAGAAAATATAAAAACAAGGCTTGAGAAACAGAAACAGGATGCAATTGGACAGACAGTAAACGCGGTATTGAAACAATACTCGATGATGATGGCACAAAAACGTGCACAAGCAGAAGGGGCTATGCAGGACGAATTGAAATCGGGGAATAGAGGCTAGTTGCTATGAATTGTTTACATATAGAAAAAACACTGCTACTATGAAACTGCCATGAAAAGACAAAAAGTTGTAATAATTGAAGACAACTATGCTATTAGAGAGGCTTTAAAGCATCTCATAAGTAGCATTTTTCTAAATCAGGTTGATATATTTTCCAGTGATAATGGAGTAGAAGGGTTGGGTTTTCTATACCTTGTAGATCCTGATTTGGTTCTTGTAGACAGCACATTACCTAAATACAGCGGGCGGGAAATAATCGAATACTTGTCGACAAATGAAAGAATATTAAATTCCAAGGTAAACATCCTGGTTATGTCAGAAGGTGTCACTCGAACGAGTCTCCCTGCAAATTTTTCAGCACTTGATAAGAGCAAAAAATCTTTCGTAGAAGATTTGAGGATTGTTCTTGGCCAAAATGAGCTGTTAGATGAATTTAATATTGGAGATATCAGCGGGGGTCTAATCGCCCGGATAGTTAATGTAGGAAATCTCAGAGATATCACTTTTGCCTCATTGGACCGAACTAGATTCCTCTTAGGCAGATTTTTAAAGAAAGCAAAGATATTTGTATATGAGCTGGTATTGAGTATTCTCATGGTTTTAATCAAACTCTCAAATAGAAGAGTAGTAGATGCAAATGTTGTCCAAGAACATGATGATCTGCGTAAATTTAGGGTTAGGTATTATCCTACAATGATAGGTGTATTGACTGGTGTTTTCCTTGTTTTTCTGCAATTATTGCTGTTTGTAGGGGGAGGAATAGTAGTAATGAATGTCCGCGTAAAAAGCATACTGGCAGCTGGAGGCGCAAGTACGACATATTCTTTTGATGCAGCTCATTCAAGTGGGTATACTTACGCTGCAGATGAAATAACCCTTGAAGATGGTGGAGCAGTGCTAAGGCTCATAGAAGTTGCAGATCCTGAAACAGGAGATACGATATATGGATATGAAAAAGGAAAAGCGGTTGCCATCGAGGCCAGACAAGGTGTCGAATTTAGTGAAATTGTTGATATTGATGATTCGGTAAGTATTGTTAATGCTGAAGGAATTGAAGTTGCGGGCATGATGGATGGGGTTGGGATACATTATCAAGTCTCTTTGGGTGATGGTAATTGGTATTACTATACGGGCAGTCTGTGGACGGAATCTTCGGGTGCAAATTATGAAGCGGCCAGCAGTATTGGAGAACTGAAAAATGGTGCAAGTTTAATTTCTGAACAAATTGGAGTTGGAGAGCTCTTTATAAAAGCATTACTATATAGCTCAGATGTGGCGTATAGTCCGAAACTGAAGGAAGTAACTATTGAAACAAGTACTGCGATAGTTGATTTTATTGATGTGAAAGGCGATGACAATATTATTATGCCAAATGGACCAGATCCAGGGCTAACAGCCTACTATGTAGATGGAGTAGCAGGAGATGACAGCAATGCAGGAGGATCAGGAGCGCCTTTGAAGACAATTCAAGCAGCAATCAATGTTGCAGACGCTGGAGATACTGTCTATGTCAAAGGTGGAATTAGTTATTCTGATGTCATTTCCTGTACTGATGGAAATGCGGTAATGTGTATAAATACGAATTCTGGGGGTGTGGGAACCCCAATAACCTTCACTTCATGGCCAGGAACTGGTATTCCGGTAATTGACGGAAGTAGTGCCGCAAATGCAATCGATATGTTTCTAGTAACAAATATTACCATTTCAAATTTTGAGATAAAGAATTCTCCCGGAAACGCAATATACCAATTTGGTTTTGGTGGGAATTTAAATCTTACGTTTTCGAATAATATCATTCACGATAATGTGAGTAATGCTTTCAATTTAAATGCTACAAGTGCTACTGCTGTATTTGTCTACAACAATACGGTATACAATAATGGTTTAGGGATTTTGATTCAATCTACAGGGGGTGGAGCAGCATCTTCATATGCAAGGAATAATATTGTAACTGACAATGGAAGCTGCGGTATGGCAAAAGGTGGAGGAGGGGACTTCACATCGTCAAATAATGTTGTCTGGAACAATGCGACAAACTACTGCACAACTCTGCCTGCAGGTACAGATGATGTGAATGCAGATCCAAAGTATACTAATGCAGCAGGAGGAGATTTTACTCTCCAATCAGACTCTCCAGCGATCGATGCAGGAGCAGATCTGACAGGAACTGTAGATACAGACATCAGGGGTCTTGCAAGGCCGAATGCAGCAGCTCATGACATCGGGGCATACGAAGATGGCAATTTGTATGTAGCAGGAGATACAGGAGATGATACAACCGGCGATGGCTCGTCAGGGAATCCATGGGCTACAATCCAAAAAGCAGCTGACAATACAACTGCAGGAGATACTGTAAATGTAAAAGGCGGATTAACTTACACTGACTCTAACATTAGTTCTACGGCTGATGGAACTGCTGAAAACAGAATTACATACCGTGCTTGGCCGGATACTGGTATTCCAACTATTAGTTCTGTTCAGGATAATTTCGCTACACTGGGAGATTATCATGTCATAGATGGATTCATCCTTATTGCTGGAATAAAAGGCGTTGATGGTGGAACCAATATAAGATTGGTGAATAATGTTTTCGCTGCAGGACCGACTGCTGGAGCTATTATTGAGGGAGGGGAAGTTTATAACAATACCTTTGATTCAACTCCAGTTGGTATCGCAGCACTTGGTGTGCTGGGGGATACTGTTATAAAGAATAATATTTTTGCAAATTCTGCTTCTGGGGCAGGTATCTATAGTCTTGGGGGGACACATACTATAGAAGATAACCTTTTTTACAATAATTCTGCAGATTGTACTGATTGTACTTTGGGTTCTGGAAATATCACAGGACAGGATCCTCAGTTTGTAAATGCAGGTAGTGATGACTATAGATTAATGGGCAATTCGCCTGCAATAGATGCAGGTTACGATGTGACGGCCACTGTCACGACAGATATCACTGGCAAACCGAGATCACTTGAAGGCGGAGCAGATATCGGAGCATATGAGAATATCACTGAGTACTATGTAGCAGGAGA
>JAFGMG010000007.1 GCA_016927655.1 Candidatus Dojkabacteria bacterium | reverse complement strand
ATAGCGTCTTTTATTTCACCTGTAAAAAAAATGGGTAGAAAGTATTTAAAATATTTCTCGATAGGGAAGGAAGCTATGGTGTATAATATGCCGGGATATGGGCTTATCTCCAAAGTCAATAATTGGCTCTGGAGAGAGTGTTATACTGCAGGGGGTAAACCGTAGGATTTCGTAGGTTTTACCAAAGAAGACAAGAGAGATTTTGTAAAAAGAGGATAGTTATGTGCAAGGCTGAGCACAACATTATTTAGAAAACTGTTGATCTATGATAAAATAAGCCCGCCCCCAAGACGCCCGGCGTCCATGCCGGGCGAAGAAGAAGAGTAAGGAAGCTTTATGACATTTAAACAAATACTTAGAAAATACAGAGACATCTCATTTTCACAGCGTGATAAAGGGGATCGTTTTGAAAGATTGATGCAGCTTTATCTCAAAACCGACCCCAAATATGCAAATCTATTCAAAAAAGTTTGGATGTGGAATGAATTTCCAAGTAAAGATGATTTAGGTTCAAGCGATACAGGAATTGATCTAGTTGCTCTGACATTTGAAGATGATTATTGGGCGATTCAATGTAAATGTTTTCAAGAAGAATCATATATAAATAAACCAGCGGTTGATAGTTTTTTATCAACATCAAGTCGTCAATTTCATAATGAAGATAATAAAATAGTTGGCTTTTCTCAGCGACTATGGATTTCTACTACTAATAAATGGAATTCTCACGCGACTGAAGCTATTCAGAATCAGAACCCACCTGTTGCAAGATTGAATTTATTTGAATTAGAGGAAGCCCCTGTTGATTGGGGTAAACTTGATAGTGGTATTCATGGCGAAGAAGCAAGGATCCCTAAAAAGACTTTAAGAAATCACCAAAAGGAAGCTCTGGAAAAGGCACATGATTATTTCAAGAAGTCTGATAGAGGTAAATTAATAATGGCTTGCGGTACGGGGAAAACTTTTACCGCTCTCCGTATTGCCGAACATGAGACCGGAGGTCGCGGAACAGTATTATTTCTAGTCCCAAGTATAGCGCTATTAGGACAAACCTTAAGAGAATGGAGTGCTGATGCAAACGAGGCAATAAATCCAATTTGTATTTGTTCTGATCCAGAAATTTCCAGAAAAAAAACAAAAAATGAAGATACAGACACATTTAGCGTTGTTGACTTAGCACTCCCTGCATCTACAAATACTGATGTCATTTTACATCAGTTTAATCAGATCAAAGACAATGGCTTGCCTGGAATTACTGTTGTTTTTTCTACATATCAATCAATAGAAGTTATTGCTCGTGTCCAAAAAGTACTTATTGATAATGGGTATTCTGAATTTGATCTTATTATCTGTGACGAGGCACATCGAACAACAGGCGTGACATTAGCTGATTCTGATGAATCTGCATTTGTAAAGGTTCATGATAATGATTTTATAAAATCAAAAAAACGATTGTATATGACTGCAACCCCAAGACTTTATAGCGATGATTCAAAAAGCAAAGCAGCTCAAGCTGAAGCGATTCTCTGCTCTATGGATGATGTAGCAATGTACGGTGATGAGATTTATCGAATCGGTTTCGGTGAGGCAGTCGAACGTGATCTGCTTACTGATTATAAAGTCCTTATTCTCACCTTAAATGATAATGATATACCTCCATCTGTACAAAAAATGATAGCAAGCGAAGAATCAGAAATAAATACAGACGATGCCTCTAAACTCATAGGCTGTATAAATGCACTATCCAAACAATTTCTTGGGGATGATGGAAAAACAAGAGAAACAGACCCGTCACCAATGCGTAGAGCTGTTGCTTTTTGTCAGAATATAAAAATATCCAAGCAGATTACCGAAGCCTATAATTCCATTTCAGATACCTATCTTGATTCTTTACCTTCTGAAAAAAAAGAAGAAATGGTTACTGTGTCATCCAAACATATGGATGGAACAATGACAGCTCCACAAAGAGACGAGATGTTAGGGTGGCTGAAATCCGAATCAGAAAATAATGAATGTAGGGTAATTACAAACGTAAGAGTACTAAGTGAAGGCGTAGATGTCCCTTCTTTGGATGCAGTTATGTTTTTATCTGCTCGCAACTCACAGGTTGATGTTGTCCAATCAGTAGGTCGTGTCATGCGTAAATCTGATGAGACAAATAAAAAATATGGATATATTATAATCCCGGTTGTTGTTCCAGCTGATGTTGAAGCGGATAAGGCTTTAAATGATAATGAAAGATACAAAGTCGTTTGGACCGTTCTTAATGCGTTGCGTGCACATGATGACAGATTTAATGCCACTGTTAATAAAATTGAATTGAATAAACGAAAGCCTGCTCAGATTTTGGTAGGAAAACCAGAATATTCTTTTGACAGTGACGGAAATCCTTCTTCTGCCCGAGAAGATACTCCTGGATATGGCACTAATGAAATAAGTCGACAATTAGCATTACAGTTTGAAGAATTACAATCAGTAATATTTGCCCGTATGGTCCAAAAGGTTGGAGACCGGAGATATTGGGAACAATGGGCAAAAGATGTAGCCATAATAGCAGAAAGGCAAATTGAGCGTATAACTCATCTTATTGAAAATAGAGATGATCAGAGAGAAGCCTTTGATAGCTTTTTAGATGGATTGAGAAAAAATATAAACCCAAGTATTACGCAAGTTCAGGCAGTAGAGATGCTTGCCCAGCATATAATAACAAAACCAATATTTGAAGCCCTTTTTGAAGGTTATTCTTTCGAGAAAAACAATGCGGTTTCGGTATCTATGCAAAAAATGCTTGATGCTTTGGAAGGAAAATCGGTTGCTGAAGAATCGGAAACCCTTCAACGGTTTTATGAATCGGTCAGAAAGAGAGCAGAGGGAATTGATAACGCAGAAGGCAAGCAAAGGATAATTATAGAACTCTACGATAAATTTTTCAAAGCAGCTTTTCCGAAAATGGTGGAACAACTTGGTATTGTCTATACACCGGTAGAGATAGTTGATTTCATTATTCATTCTGTAGACGATGTATTGAAAAAAGAATTTGGCCGCAATTTATCAGATGAGAACATCCATATACTTGATCCCTTTACCGGAACAGGGACT
>JAFGMG010000006.1 GCA_016927655.1 Candidatus Dojkabacteria bacterium | reverse complement strand
TAAAGAGTTCCCTTTGGAACTTGTCCTGACGCCCTGGGGCAAAGACATGATCCCAGAACTTGGACTCGGTAGTCGCCATCCCACCAAGAAATAGCTTATCACATTCACAAATTTTAAACAATCCTTCATTGATTATTTTCCAATTTTTTCCCCTCGATAGTAATCCATCAAAAATCCATTCAAATCTGACGGTAGATCAAGACCCTAATAGTAAAAAGACCCGATTGAAATAGATCGTCGATTGTGGCATAAATTTGAGAGCTTGGCGCTATACCTGGCCAATAAATGAGGTTATCATCTCACCGAAAAATTGCCTGTCGGGGGGCGCAAATGATTTGACAATGATCTAACTTGTGGTTTATTTTACTTGTCAACAGCCATTTGAACACTTTAGACATCAACGATATCTGTAACCGTATTGATTTTGAGCTATGGATAGATATCAAGAATCTGGATTTGGCAAGGGATCGTATCTGCGAACTCTTCCTGCTTTTACTTGCAGCATGTTTTTGATAAAAGGAAATCAAATAGGTTGGAGATCCACAAATTATACCTTGATATTAGGTGATAAGGTACAGAATCGCCGAATGTCCCATTTATTCTTCAATATCTTAGTGTTATAAGACGGCAATTAGGCGGTGTATTTCTAGTTATCGGAGGAGAAAATGAAATCAGGAAACGCATATCAAATCAAAGTGACTCTAAGTGATGAACCTCCGATTTGGCGTCGACTTGAAATACCAGGCAATTTTACTTTTTCTGATTTTCACGTTGCCATACAGGATGCAATGGGCTGGCATGACTGCCACCTTCATGAATTTGAAGTAAGGAATCCACTAACAAAGGAAAATGAAATCATAGGAATTCCTGATGATGAATCTGCTTGGGACAGAGAAATCATATCAGGAATGAAAAGAAAAGTGTCAGATATTTTTTCGTTAGAAAATAATAAAGCAAAATATACTTATGATTATGGTGATAACTGGGTTCATCGAATTGAGGTTGAGCGAATAAAAACTATAGCGAGAAACTCTAAATATCCTATGTGCTTTGGTGGGAATGCTGCCTGCCCTCCGGAAGATTGTGGAGGTCTTTCTGAATACAAATTCCTATTAAACAATATTAATGAGAAGACCAGAATAAGAGAAGTGGCCGATGAGGTGATTGACTACTGGCATAACTATTTTAGAGGAAAATCTTTTAGAATTGAAGACGTCTATTTCAGAGAACAACCTTCAAAAGAAGAATTCACATTAGAGGACGATAAGTTGTGGATGAGGGAACTCTTACAAGGGAAAATTTGCTTGGATGAATTAAAGCAAGATCTTTGTTCGAAAATGCCATATGAGGATATTGAGATATTATACGATTGCGTTTTGAGCAAACCTCTTCGCTTCCGAAATAGAGCAGTTGGAATTCTATCACTTTGTAAAGGTATTTCTCAGGATACCATTGCGGAATATCTGTTTATTTCAAAAGGAGCCCTAAAAAGAAATATTGATGTTTATCAAGAAAAAGGTGTTTCACCTATCACTTCGGATAAAAGAAAACGCTTACTAAAACATGAAGACCCCAGATATATTGATAAAGTGTTTTCAGTTTTACACTCTCCACCAGCTACATACGGATTCAATAGAACAACTTGGAAGCAAGAAGACATTCAGAAAGTAATGTCGGACCACAACATGCCAGTATGTAAGACCGTTCTTAAAAAGATTGTTGATAACTCTGGTTATAAGTATCGAAAAGCAAGGACAGTTCTGACTAGTAACGATCCACAGTACAAAGAAAAAATTCAAAAGATAAAAAATATTTTGTCAAACCTCGGATCTAGAGAGAAATTTTTCTCGATAGATGAATACGGCCCGTTTGCTGTGAAAATGCAGGGAGGTAGATCTTTAGTCCCTCCAGGCACAACAAAGATAGTTCCTCAATGGCAGAGAAGTAAAGGAAGCATAATCATTACAGCAGCATTAGAGTTGTCAACAAATCAAGTCATTCACTTCTATTCGGAAGACAAGAATACCAATGAAATGATTAAACTGCTCAATATTTTAGTTGAGAAATACTCAGACGAAGAATGCATCTATCTTTCATGGGATGCAGCCTCTTGGCATGCCTCCAAAGAATTATACAACAGAGTAGATGAAATCAACGGTGAGAATTCTAAAACAAAAGCACCAATTGTAAAACTGGCTCCCCTTCCCACTTGTGCTCAATTTCTTAATGTTATAGAATCTGTTTTCAGTGGTATGGCTAGAGCAATTATACACAACAGTGATTATCAATCCGTTGATGATTGTAAATCTGCAATAGATAAGTATTTTTGGGAACGAAACGATCATTTTCAAAAACATCCTAAACGAGCAGGAAACAAAATATGGGGCAAAGAAAGGGTTAAGGCAACTTTCAGCGAGAGTAACAATTGCAAAGATCCAATGTATAGATAGGTCAGTGATAATTTCACATAACAATTACATACTTTTACTGCTATGTGTATCGCATTTTGAAGTTGGTTAAAAGTTGTCATATCTTACTCTGAACCATGGACTTTCAAGTGAAGTTTTGACTCAACTCCTGATTCTTTCAAATCAATTATAGGTCAGTTCAAATTACCATAGCTCTACCAAAT
>JAFGMG010000005.1 GCA_016927655.1 Candidatus Dojkabacteria bacterium | reverse complement strand
TATGTGTTTCTGCTGCTTATGCTGTGTCTCTTTGTTTTTTGTCGCAGGGAGATTTCTAAGCAATGAAGTCGATACTATCTCTGAAGAAGTGCTTTACCCGCTTTGCCAAACAGATGGGAATTTGAGTACTTCTGATTATAATAAATACTTCGATGGAACCGAGATGACGATCACCGAAGCAGAATTGTCCGTTGAAGACGCATTTAGCAATTATTCTGACTGTAATGACTTTAAAGGAAAAAATGTTTTCCAGAGATTGATGGGCGGACATTCATTTGAGATTAGCAGTACAACAGATGAGGGCAGCAATGCGACTTATTCATTTACGAATAATTCCACAAAATACACATTTTTTCTCAATAAAGATAGCGGAGAATGGCTGATCACCAGCATTGACTAGCAATTAGCGCTTTTCGGGAAAATATCGCGTGTACAAATTGTCACTACAAACTCCCAAACTTTCTTTTTATGGGCAGGAAATAACAATTCTATTTAAAAGATATCACCAAGGTATAAATATTATATAGTTTCGATATTGACGGATAAATATCCACTATGTATATTGAATTCACCAAAAAAAGGTACGCACACCTTAACTACGAATAAAGATCTTAGACAAGAATTGCCACAAACACCTGCAATGGTCTGCAGCTAGATAGAGCAATTCTTTGTCTAAGATCCTCCCTAATGGCCAATGGAAATCGACTCTCTTTTGTATATATTTTTTTATTTTTTAATCTGCCCAAGATGTCACAACTAAATTCAGGTGAAATAGAAATAACTACACTTACCATGCCCAGACTAAGAAAAAGAATATCTGACCTAAGTGGCATACAACAGGACACTCAACAAGCAAGAGAAGCAGCATTTTGGGTAGCAATGGCGGGATTTTCACCCAGCTATGCAGTAGAATTTGGAAATGCAGCGGCAACCGCACTGAGAGAAAATAGCAGGGCTCCGCTGCCGCCTGCCGGAACACCATTATAGATAATTTATCAACAAGCCGCGGGCGTGATGCCCGCGGCCTGTTTGTTTATTGCGGCATTTAAGAATATAATCTCATGAAGTCTTTAATGGAAACTAATTGAAGTACGTATATGTTAATCCCGAATGCCTTAAGCAAACATGTTTCATCGAGCCTTTTCCTCATGCCGCAATTTTCAACAGTATAGAAGCTATTCTGCCAGAAGCATACACAATTCAAGACCAGGGAATTTTTCTGGATATGGCAGGACAAATAATTCATCAGATAGACTGGCCACAATATAATATAAGAGTAGGGGAAGTAGCACCCATTGCCTTGCAATTGCGTGATTCAGTTGAAAATATACTCAGAGTTTATTATGCTCCATCGAATTCATTTACAGATTATTCTGTTGAAGTGTGCAAAACTGTTCCGCACTGTACCGTAGAAGCTGGAAAAATCCCAAAAATCGCAAGAATAGGATTTAAAAGTGTCACTTTGGAAAAGATTACTGAGGCTCAGCAAAAAATAAAGTGGAACAGACTAAAAATAATTGTTGTCCCCGAACCGTCTACTAATAACAGATGGTCACCTGAAGAAATGAATGTAATCCACTAATACCGGCGGTTCTTGCCGCTCTCACCCCTAATATAGTACCAGCTGCCCACAAGTGTTGTTATAGGCATCGTCAATACTAACCCGCTGCTTGCAACTAAAGTTCTGATTATTTCTTCCGAAAATGTTTCTATGTTTGAAATATTCTCCAAATCCGCACCGGAATTTACCAGCAGCATCAGAAGCGGCAGCGAAGCTGCCGCATAAGCCAGAAACAATGTATTTACCATAGAAGCAATATGATCTTTCCCGACATTCATTGCCTTTGAATACAATTTTTTCACATCAATTTGCTTATTCTCGTCAAAAATCTCTTTGATCACTGCGACTTGTCCGACTGTTACATCATCAATCAAGCCAATTCCTCCAATTATCATACTGGCAAGCAGAATACTCTGCATATTGAAATTTATATTATCACCACTTACAAGATAAAGAGCTTCCTCATTCCCAAAACCTGTCAAACTTGCAGATCCTATTGCAATGTAAGCCAGCACTCCGGTCAAAATCAATCCAATTGTAGTTCCAACAAGTGCTATTGTTGTTTTCTTATTGAAACCATGAGAAAGGTATAAAGAAGGAACTAGAACCAGAAAGCCGCCAAAGATTGAAACAGAAATAGGATCATAACCATTCAAAGTCATTGGGATTGTGACCTTCAATATAACAAAAACGCTGAAAACCAAGCCGACAAGAGAACCGAATCCCTGCCATCTTCCTACAATCAAAACAAGTATCACATATATAGCAACAAACCAGAGGATTGAATTAGTTCGATAGACTTCTGTGATTTGAAACTCGCTTGTTTCCCCGAAATTAAATTCAGTAACGACCATTTTTTTCCCGGTCTTTAAATCCCACTCTTTAGCTAGAACATCCGAACGGGTATCCATATTTACAGTCACTTCCTCTCCTTTCTTTTCTCCATCAAGCAATTTCAGCTTTACCTCGAGGCAGCTGGTTCCATCAGTTTCGTCGATACATTCTACATTTTTTACTTCTAATACTTCTGCTTTATAAACAATTTTCCCCGGCTCAGAAATTTCTATTGTTTCTAAATCAGCCGTTCCTTCATTATCAAGCGTAAATTGCTCCTCCTCAGTAAGCTCAACATATTGCGGTTCAGGGGTCTGTGCTCTTGCAGAAACAACAGAAACAAAGAATAGTCCTAACACAAATAATAATTTTTTCATAAGATTTCGTATTTATAATATGATTTCAAGTTTACCACTCAGATGAAATATTGGGAACTTTCAAAACGATGTTTCTTCAAAAATTCCGCATTTCTTTGAGATTTATAATCATTTAGACTAAAATAGGGCATATTACGAAAATACAAAAATGACCACACAGGAAAAAATTGATCTCATCAAATCCATTGCCCAGTACGGCGGGGAAATTGTCGGTGAGGATGAACTGGCAGCAATTCTCGAATCTGGAGAACCACTATACACCTACGATGGCTTCGAGCCATCAGGCCAGATGCATATAGCCCAGGGGATTATCCGGGCAATCAATACTAACAAGTTAATTAAAACAGGATTTACCTTCCGAATGTATATTGCTGATTGGTTTGCCTATTTGAACAATAAAATGAGCGGAGACATGGATAAAATTCACACAGTGGGGGAATACTTCATTGAAATCTGGAAAGCAGCAGGAATGAATTTGGACAAAACTGAGTTTATGTGGGCAAGCGAAAAGGTCAAAACAGAAGGTTACTGGGAAACTGTGATGAAAGTTGCAAAAAATACCACATTGAACAGAATCCTGCGCACGACAGAAATAATGGGAAGAAGCGAAAAGGATAATCTATCTGCTGCAAACGTAATTTATCCATGCATGCAGACAGCAGATATATTCAAAGTGATGAAGTGCCAGGTCACACAGCTTGGAATGGACCAGAGAAAAGTAAATATGCTGGCAAGACAGGCGGGAGAGGAATTAGGTTTCTGGAAGCCTGTCGTTGTAAGCCACGGGATGCTGCAGGGACTTGGCAAACCGGCCGCTAAAGATGCCGATCCAATTGAAAGAGCTATTTCTATGAAAATGAGCAAGAGTAAGCCTGAAAGTGCGATTTTTATGACAGACAGCACAGAGGAGATCAAAGAAAAAATCGCTAAAGCATACTGCCCGGAAGGTGAAATTGAAGACAATCCAATTCTTGATTACACCAAGCAGATAATCTTCGAAGCACAACACCTGGAGGGCAGAGAAGACTGGCTGAAAGACGGATTTGTAGTTGAGAGACCGGAGAAATTTGGCGGGAATCTGACATTCAATAGTTACGAAGAAATTGTCGACACTTACAAAAAAGGCGGCGACAGCCTCCATCCGATGGATCTCAAAAATGCAGTAGCAGGATACATCAACGAACTTGTCAGACCAGTCAGAGAGCATTTTGAAAATGATGCACAAGCAAAAGCATTGTTACAAGAAGTCAGGAGTTTTCAGGTAACTAGATAAATAATTAGAAAGAATTCATGCAGATTTACAACACACTGACTCGCAAACTTGAAGAATTTAAACCGATCAATCCGTCTAATGTGACTTTTTATCAGTGCGGACCGACAGTATATTCACATCAACACATTGGAAATCTCTTTTCTGCGGTTAAAGGAGATTTAATTCGTAGATCTTTACAGTTTCTTGGCTACGATGTGAAATACACCAGAAATATCACCGACGTCGGGCATCTTGTCAGCGATGGCGATGAAGGAGAGGACAAAATTGCAAAAGGTGCAAAACGGGAAGGCCTAAGCCCTAAAGAAATTACAGAAAAATATACAAAAATTTATCATGACGATCTTACGAAGTTAAATGTAGAAAAACCAACGTTTGAAACAAAAGCGACAGAATACATAGACCAAATGGTAGAACTCGTGCAGAATTTGATCAATAAAGGTTTTGCATATGCTACAGACAAAGCGATCTATTTCGAGGTAGACAAATTTCCAAAATATAATGAACTCAACCGGCAAAATCTAGAGAAAAATATAGGCGGGGCAGGGCATGGAGGAGAAGATGATCCGGGTAAAAAGAAGCCGTATGATTTTGCCGTCTGGTTCTTCAAAACCGGCTCTCATGCAAACGCGCTGCAGACATGGGAGAAAAAATTCAAAGGGATTGATCAGCCGATACTAGCAGGTTTCCCAGGCTGGCACATAGAATGTTCAGCCATGGCAGAAGACACCCTTGGCCAGCCGATTGATATTCACATGGGCGGGGTAGAGCATATACAAGTTCACCATACAAATGAGATTGCCCAGAGCGAGTGCGGGTATGGAAAGAAATTTGCAAATTACTGGCTTCATCACGAAATGCTTCTAATCGATGGAGGCAAAATGTCGAAGTCGCTTGGTAATATTTACACATTAGATCAATTAATAGAAAAAGGCTACGATCCGCTGGACTATCGCTATTTCCTACTGCAGGCCCACTACAGATCCAGGCAGAATTTCACCTGGGAGGCACTGGAAGGGGCAAAAAGTGCAAGGAAGAAACTTGTTGCAACACTTAGAGAAATGCAAAAGGGCGGCAAAATACTTTCAGAATATAAAAAGAAATTCGATGAGTCACTCGAAACTGATTTCAATCTCCCGCAAGCTCTAGCAGTAGTCTGGGATATTCTTAAATCAGAAGAACCAGATGCTGACAAACGCGCAACGATACTCGAATTCGATAAAGTGCTTGGATTGAAACTAACAACAAACGAGGTTATGCCTAGAGTGTTTACTGATGATCAATATAATCAAATAGAAGATCTTATTGAACAAAGAGCAATCGCAAAAAAATCAAACGATTTTGAAACTGCAGATAAGATCCGAACCCTTCTTAAGTCGAAATACAATGTATTAGTCCAAGATAAACAAGATGGCGAATCTGATTGGTTTGAAGATTTATAAACATAAAACTATATCCAAGACTATAGTACTTTAGGACTCACTGTCGAAAAATCGACAAATATGCTGTATGTGTCATAAATGTCGATTTTTCAATAGTGCGCCAGGAGTAGTACCCGACAATACAAAGTTTGCTCTCGAAGAAAAATCCTTGACATAAAAAATTTCCCGGGGTAAAGTCATCATGACGATTTTTCAGTGAACCGGGTGATCCAGCTTTTTAAATTTTGGAAATTCCCGCACTGTGCCGCAACGGTTAGAGTCCGAACCTGAGAATTGTCTACAATATCCCGAGCAGGAAATTATTTTTTTAAATAATCTCTCCAGCTTGGGGGAGTTTTTTTTATTTATATTTATTAAATTGTTTCGATGCAAAAACAAAATGCAAGAAAACTCGCCCCGCTAGCAGCTGCACTAGTCATAATTGCAGCACTCATCGGCCTTGGTTATTATCTCATTTCAAATAGCGACTCAGACACAAACGATGTCCAGGAAGAACAGCAAGAGCAGCAATCAGACATAGCAAATGTATTTACAGTACCTGTTGAAATCACTGATACCGCAACCTATCAAGCAAGCGTACAGGAAGGCCAAAGCGCATTTGACGCTCTAAACAATTTAACTGCGAATTCAGACTTCACTTTCGAATACGATGAGTATGACTTTGGAGTAATGATTAGCTCTATTGGTGGAGTCACACCAGCAAGCAACCAGTTCTGGAAATTCCAGATAAATGGAGAAGACGCTCCAGTCGGAGTCAGCGACTATGAACTTAAAGAAGGAGACAGCTTAAAATTCGTAATTGACGAAATTCAATTCTAATTATTATAAAATTGAATAATGAAAATCATTAAATCCGATTTGATTCTAATCGGGGCTTTCACCTTGATCGGCATTCTAACCAGGACTATCTATCATATGGGGCCGAATATCGAAATGGTCACAGCATTGAGCATTACTGCGCCATTTTTTCTCAAGAGTAAGAATCTTGGATATCTTGTTCCTCTTGGAATCATGGTTTTGAGCGATCTTATGCTTGGCAACACGATCATTTTCACTTTCACCTGGAGTGCATTCCTGCTAAGCCCGTTTATTGGAATTGCCATCAATAAATTTGCGAAGTCAAAAAGTGCTCAGAAGAAACTATTCTTTGCTACAGGAGGCAGCCTTCTTTCAAACATTATTTTCTTTCTCTGGACAAACTTCGGCGTAGTTCTTACCACCACGATGTACGACAAGAATCTTGCTGGAATTATGCAAAGCTACATCAATGCGCTTCCATTTTTCAGGAATCAGCTGGTTTCTGGAATTGTATTTACACCAATTGTTTTTCTAGCTACTTGTTTAATTTTTAGTATAAGTCAGCGGACAAATTGGCAGACCTTTATTGAGTTTGCAAGACTTCACTTTCAGTTCACCAAATAAATAATAATATTATAGTGTCCGTTAGTTTATTTTTTAGAATAATTTCAATGGACACCACAGAACTTCTGACTCAGCTGCGCTTGAGACTAGGGGAGTACAAGGTCATCCGGGATCATTTCAAAAAAAAGCTTGAAAAAGAACTTCCTGATTTCAAAAATTCCAGATATTTGAGAGTCCTGACAAAATTACAGGCACTTGATAAAAGTATTGCCAAACTGGAGAACTCGATAAAAATTCTTCAAAGACAGCGACGAAGAGAGATTTTTGTAAATTTCACTTCCAGGGTCAAACTTGTCTCAATTGATTTTAATGTCACTCTCTGGGTGGATGCGAAGAATTTACGCAACCTGATCGGCAAAAGGGTAGGGGAAATTGTAGAATTGTACAATGCAGCTTACAGAGTTGAAGGGATTTATTGATAATTAGCTAGTTTTCTATGCGTAAATCGCAACCGAAAACATAGAGCATTTTGATCAAGCTTTCAAGTTTTACTGTTTTGCCGTTTTCCAGTCTCCATATAGTGCGAGAGCTGATCCCAGTAATCTCCGAAAGTTCCCTTACGGTGATGGTGTGTTCGTGCCTGATCCGTTTTATTTTGAAAGCCAGCTCTAATAACTTAGAAGATATTTCTTCTGGATCTGGCCGAATTAAGTTTTTCTCTTCGTTTCTGAACATATGCTGTCTGTAAACCCCTTGACTTACTTTCTGTCACATTGCTATTACTGCACCCAATATAAGTGTATTTTATATCAAAAAAATTGCCAAATACTTGCAAAAACATGGAAATTCAATGGAAATCCATTAAATGAAACGTTTCAGAACATGCATACCGAATGTGACAGAAAGTAAGTCAGAGGGTTCTAGGACACATACCTCTCACTCCATACATATCCAATGTCCGAGGTCCATCAATATACCACTCTTGGCTCAAAACCCCAAAGCTCAACTGCCTTGGCAAGTGCAGAATCCGGCTTATTTTTTACATATTCCTTCACAGTCCCGCCAGCAGCAATCACTTTCCTAGCTTCAAGAGCAGCTTCAACACCTCTTGAAATACCCTCAGGATGCCCCAGAACTCCTCCTCCAAGCTGAATAAATATATTCGGCCCTAATTTTTCGACAACTTTATCTAACACGCCCGGATGAAGCCCTCCAGATGCCACAGGCCAGGATTCTTTCATTCCAAACCAGTTTTGACCAAGAGTCAGATCTTTTTCGCTAGCCTTCACAACGTCAGTTGAAATCGTTTCTGCTATTATTTCACTTTCTCCATAATCCTCCATTTTTGCCTTTGGAGAACCGGTGTGAAGTGAATCCACACCAAGCATTCTATAAATTTTTGCCAGTACAAGCATCGAAATACTAAAATCAACAATATCCTTGCCGCTCTCGATCTGCTGATGTCTGGTCATAAACGCATGCATCGCGCGGTGGGCATGAATCGCAAGCCCCAGATCTTCATTTCTCAAAGAATGCAGCGTCCCGAAACCCGAGACAACAACATCAAGCATTACAAACCTGCCGCCGCCGTCTCTAATCGCTTCAGCTCTTCGTACAACTTCCTCGAAATTTGAATGTGTTGCATTTAGCAGTGTGAATCTTTTATTCTTTGAAGTATTTTCCACATCGTGCTGAGTTTCTAAAAGCAGCTTTGTCCTGTCGTAGAAATTATTAAATGGCAGAGATGTCAAATTCTCATCATCTTTGATAAAGTCATAAGTATTATCTCCGGCTGTCCAAAGAGTTCTTGCAAGTGCGGCTTGCTGCTCGGCAGTCCTTCCGACCTTTGGTTTTGGGACAGTTCCCATGATCGGCATTTTCTGGCGGAGTTTATCATCCATATCATCGTAATGACCCAGAAGGTCTCGTAGACCCTGTATGCCAAACTTTGGCCCGGGAAATGCCTTGACAATTCTTTTTGGAAATCTGACATCGAGCAATCTCATGCCTTTGATCGCTTTCATTCCGCCGATATTCCCGGCGAATCCTGCAAGCATTCCAGACATATTATCAAGTTCAAAGAGATTCGCCGGATATGCAATTTTAAATCGCTTGTTCTTTTTATCAATGTCAAAGACTAAAGCTCTATACTGCTCAGCGTTATCCATCCCGGCGTTTGGACCTTCATCAACTACTGTCCATGTCCCCGTACTCGACTCAGCTGCAACCGTGGCAGCAGCATCCATAAATTTGTCATCAGGAATTCCGTCTTTTAGTGAAATCTGGAAATATGCAATTAAATAATCTTCGTCTGAATTTTGAGGCTCCCAGCCACGTGGGGCTAAATAGTCAATTTGAACGGCCATGAAGTTTTGCAGTAACAAATATAGTCGAGCAGAGGCAAATCTGCTAGAACCAGTATAGCACCGAGAAGAAGTTGAGGGAAATTATTGAAAATTAATTTTAATCCCAAATGAAAATTGAAGCAAATATAAATGACTTTTCACAACTGATCGAATATTTATGGTAGTTTACGGCAGTACTTTAACTGATATCAATAATTATGGATGAGCCTATACCACAACCTTTAACTGCTGATACTTTACCTTCACTGACAATAAATGATCTTATAAATCGAAGGGAACTATATCCACATGAATTAACACTATTAGTCCGAGTTGAAAATAATGCAATAACAGAAGGTATTTCACCCAGATTCACTATCAGCCAACCACCATATAAAGCAATATTTGAGGATGGTACCAAATTATATTGCATAGAAATCACCGGACCAGTTGCTTCTGGAGAAACAATAAGTACTTATTGGGGATGCCCCAAAATGCTGGACAAGTACGAATTGAAAAGTGTCGGAAATCCCCCAGAAAGAGTAAATGGAGCCCGCGCATGATAAATTTATTCTAATAGAAATCAATTGAGATTTTCAGAAGAATCCAGTTTCGCCTTCTTCATCTCCTCAAACCTTTCAAATACAGTTTTGCCATTTGAATATCCGTTATCTTTTTCTGCCTGGCCGGTATATGTTGGCAGTGTTACAGTGAAGATTGAACCTTTGCCGACTTCGCTTTCAACCTGAACTTTCCCGCCCATCAGCTCCACAAGACTGAAAGTCACATATAGCCCTAAGCCGGTTCCTCCGGGCCTCACAACTTTATAGTCACTTTCTATGCTGCTATCCAGATACGTGTTGATTCTGTAGAATTTCTGCCCGAGTTTCTCAAGATCTTTTTCCGGAATTCCAACTCCAGTATCAGTGACTCTAAATGCAGTTTCTTTTTCTCCAGGTATTATTTCGATTGTGATTGATCCCTGTTTTGTATATTTAATTGCATTATCGATCAGATTATCAACGATTTCCTGCGTTCTATTGCGATCAGCGTAAATAAATGACTCTGCTGGAGGATTATAAATCACCTGAAGCCCTCTTTCCTCAGCTTTCAATCTCAATGCGTCGAGCGAATCATTAACAGCATCGACCAGATCGGCTTTTTCAATGTGAAGATTGACAGCTTTATTATCAATTTTCGTGGTGGAGAGAAGAGTTTCCAGGAGTCTGGCCTCACGGGTAAGATTTTCATCCGCCATAGCGAGGTATTTTTTCATAACTTCAGGAGTGACAGTCCCGTCTTTCTCATAATCCTGCTTTAAATATCTCATTGCATTTTTGCCGATTGTAAGCGGTGTACGAAGCTCGTGGCCAAGAATATCCATCATGTCGCGCTCTTTACGAAGAGTCTCCTCAAGCTGCTGATTTTTGAGCTGCAGCTCTTGAGTTGCTTTGTCGATTTCACTTTTTAACCTAACAGCATGATCTTGTACTTGCTGATGATATAGTGCTCTCTCAATTGCCACATTAGAACTTGAAATTATTTCCTTAATAAACCTTAATTCTCCGATCGTGTATGCAGAATTTGTTTGTTTTGAGCCAATAAAAACCAATACCCTCAACTGATTTTTACTTTGTTGATAAGGCAAGAGTATTTCAAACTTCCTTTCTTTCATAAATTTTACGATAGCGGCTATGTCTTCCTTGCTATACCCCCGAATTCCCTCATCAATGTACTGAAGAAGAAGCTCATTGTACATGAGAATTTCGTTATCATCCGCATCATCAATAATTTTAACGATATTAGCAAAAACCGGTTCAACTTTTTCCTCAATATAAAGATGCTCATCTCTATAAGATAAAACTTTGTTTTGATTATCAAAAACATAAATATCTAGACTATTTGGCAGAAAAACTTTCTCAATTACTTCATATACCTGATTTAAAACATCTTCCAACTCTAGTTGTTTACTGACAGTATCAATCAATTGCTTGTTTAATTTCTCAGGATCAAAACTATGATAGACAATATTTTTTTGTACAAAATGACTTACCTTATTGTCAGCAAGAAAAAGTAAATAAACGAAAATCGCTGCAATAAAATATCCTGAAAATATTGCCTTTAGATCCCAAATACTTCCCCAAGTCTCTGTTTGGAATAAATAGATGGCAAAAAAAGCAATATATGGGACAACTGAAACGAAAGTGAAGTAAACAAATTTCCCAACAAATATTCTCAAGCTTAAAAATCTATATCTCAAAATTGCATAATACGTCAACCCCAAAAAGAATATTAAGCCTAATGGTCCTAAAGATCTAATTTCTATTTCTGTGATGAGAGGAATAAACAGATTCGTTGTAAGTGTGAAAAATATGGAAGCAGTAGTACCCAATAAAATATAAAGAATCTGAAATCTAAGAGTTGGATTTTCTTCCTGGCGAAAAATCCTATAGAACTTTATCGCTGAATAAATAAAGTTAACAGAGATAAATAAGGTAAATAACAAATATAGGCTGCCAAAATGAGATTTCAAATGCTGGCCATCCACGACTTCCACCGATTCAAGAACCATATTGGTTAAACTAATGCCAGTAATAAAAAGGACTAATGGGGTCCAAATTAATTTCTCAATAATATAATAAGAGCTCTTATCCTTTCGATATGAATCTATAAACAGGAAATAAAAAATTGCTATAAGTCCTGAGGAAAAAAATGATATCCTCGAAGCCCAAAGATTTATAGGAACGTCATTGAAATACAGATCAGTGATCAAAATGGAAATAACCCATACAATCACCCAAAAGATCATCCCAGCAAACAAAAGCTTCCTACTTCTGCTACTTCTATCCCTAGAGGTGAGAATAGAAAAGAATATAAAGAAATTCAGTAACAATATTCCTGACAAAATGAATATCTCGAACTCCATTATTATTTGATAAAAGCTTCTATAAGTTCAACAGCCCTTAATGGAGAATTCTTATAAGATTTCAAAACTTTTGCATGTGCAGAAGCCTTAATCTCAAAAGAAGCATCCCCCAAAATGATATTTATTGCTTTTATTATTCTATCTGGTATCTCCTTCGGGAACAAGGTGTAGTTTTCTCTTTTTGCAAATTTTGCAAGCCCAATTTTATTTACATTGATACCCAGACCCAGTTCTTCAAGCCTATTTGCAAAAAAGGACTGGTCAATAGTCGTTGGAAACGATACTTGAGGTTTTCCGAAAGTAAGTCCTTGCATAATCGCCCCTTGAGAGCCTGTATTGATTATCAAATCAGCATATCTTGAGACACGTAACCCCGGGACATATCTTCTGATCAGAAAATGCTTATTATCATCAGGGAAATCCTCCCTTTTCCAGTTCGGACCAAGACACACGATCATCTTATGCTCATTATTTATAAGTTCATCCAGTATTTTATTATAAATTTCCCTATCAAATACGCTTGCTCCAAAAGTTAAAAATACAAGTTTCTCGTCGCCTTTAAAATCTTTAATCTTTGTATCAGTAAGATCTGTATCCATTGTCTCAAATCCATCCCAGAACAGCGGACCTATATGGTAAGTGTTTGCTCTCGTTTTATACAAAGGTTCAAAAACATCATCAGCAGGAATTAACACAAGACTTGGAGCATACAAAGTCTTTCTATCTTTTATTCCCGAAGAATCAATTCCAAGCTCCTTATATATATCCAAGACTTCAGACAGGTATAACTCAATAAACTTTTTCTCAAACAATGGACGCAGAATAGGACGAATAATTCTATTTCTTAGAGTATCTTTTGCTAAAGAAATTCCCATCATTCCCTTCGATTCTGGGAAATATTGAGAATCCATTATTTGGACAACAGGAAAACCATCAGCATGGGAAGGATGTGGCCCAAACAAGCCAGAAGCTGCAACAACTACATCCGGTCTAAGTTCCCTTGCTGCTTCTATCTCCGCAGAAAACCAATCAACAAATTTCTCATGATTATCTTTTAAATAATTAATTGATTGATCTTCCTTATCATTCATATTAACAGGGGTATGTGTAGCTATAACTTTATATCCTCTATTTTCTATGAACGGCTTCTTTTCAGTACAGGAGGTAAAGAAAACATCATGCCCACGCCTTTGCATCTCATCTGCAACAGCCATACTACGAATAATATGTGCGATAGAACTTGTTGTAATTGGCGTAAATAATACTTTCATAACATGAATAACAAAAACCTATCTTATATTAAACAGAAACACCTTTGTTTGCAAGAGATTCAAGCGTATACATAACCTGTTTAGCCAAGTGATGGGGATACCTAGCATGTTCATCATGATACATAAACTCTATTTCTTTAACTATGTCTACACCTAGTGCCCCAACAACAACATCTTGTGAAGCAATTACATCTTGCTCCCCATAAATGAAACGTTTTCTAGCACTTTGAGGCAAAATAGTCCCTTTACTAGCTAAACGTTTTGCAAGCCTGTTTTGAGCAAAAACTAAGGCACTGAGATTCGGACCACACGTTGTCGCACGAGTAGCCTCAACTAATAGATCTCCTTCATCAAGCCTCTCTCTTCCTGCTAGCTCGCGAATAGTCCTCTTATCTCTAAATTTTGAGAACAGGACCTCATCATCCCTTGCTATTATACGCAATAATCCATTAACCTTGATATTGTCAATTAGTGGTAACGGTCCGATTGCAGGAGAAATACTTAAGCTATAAGCATTACAAACTTCTAAAGCTTTTTCATATCTGTTCTCCGGATAGATTTCAGGCATCGCATCTCCATACGCAACATCAACAAACTGATAAACATTTCCTCTTGAAAAATCCATAGATACAAGTACTGCATCTGGATTTTGCTCCCTTAGTTTGCGAAGAGCCTGAATTTTCATATCAAGCATCATATTTAGCATTTGTTCCCCTGTCATGCCTAAGAATACCTCATCACCAACCACCTCTGGTTGATGGAATTGTGAACCAGGCCAAGGCAAATAGTATACCTGTGTGTTTGGCATTTCACGGGTTAAATTCCATATGAATTTATCATGAGTCGGAGCAGCATTAAATAAACCGTCAAACATGATAAAAATATTTTTAGATGGTTGTTCTTCTTCATCTTTTCTACCAATCCTCAAGGCAGGAAAGGAGTGTAGAATCCCTCCGGGTTCAAAATCAAAACGCTCATACTCTACTGTCAAATCTTCAGAAAACAAATTTGGCAGCGCTTCTCTATACAAATTCATATATTCTTGTTGATTAGTCACATTATCAAGTAAGATAAGCCCCTCTCTTACACCTAATTCTCCTGCTTTTATTTTCACATCCTTATAGGGAGTTGCTTCATCAGTAGTACTCATACTTTTATTTAATTATTTTAAATCAAAGTCCATTAATATAATTTTTCGTACCAATTACAAGAATTAAAATCTTGATAATAACTTTATCAATCTATTTGTCGGGACATATTCAATCACCTCAAATCTGGGATTTGAATTTAAATACTCTCTTCCATATCTAAGCCTGACTTTTAATCCATGTATCATAAATGTTGCCGTCCTAGAATCTAGCTCCGTCGTATTTATTTCTTTTTGAAGTTTAATTCTATCCCAGATCTTTCCTGCAATCGGGTGTGATTCAATCATTTTAATTGTATTTGTAATATTCTCATCATCTGTAATGAAATCCAACTCGAGATAGAACCTAGATAAATTGTAGCATAGCATCTCCTTTAATGATTCCTGATCAAGATAAGTATTAATTCCCAAACTCGAATCAAGCATTATTCTAATAATCTGCGACCCATTCTGAACTTCTCTTGAGACTTTTTCGGGATCATCAACAACGGGGGCGAACATTTTGTAAAATCCCCTCGACAATAACCAGATTCTCTGCCGGTCACAAATTAGATATGCAAAAACATTTAATCTGGAAAAATATTCTCCTACTTCGCCTCGGGCTGCTTCGATTTCTTTTTCACTAACAGGATTCGCGGAAGCGCCTATCATATAATCAATTTCCCTTTTGTTTAATTTCAACACCTTGGCAATATCATTTATAGTCTCCTTACTCGGATTGACTTTATCGCTTTCAATTCTAGAAATCATCCCAGCACTACCATCAATCTCCATTTCAAGCTCCATCTGGCTCATCTCAGCCCTTTTTCTGAAGAATCTGATTTTTCGGCCTAGACTATTCTGCCCTAAAGTATTTCCCACGGATATTCGCTAATAACTTGCATTTTGATATATAATTATATCAGATATATAAAACAACTTGCCAATGAACACAAAAGAAGAAATAAAACCAAAATTCCCAACACTCGGCGAAAAACTGAAATATTTCCGTAAAAGATCGGGGCTTTCACAACTCGAGCTCGAAACCGAAATCAACGCCAGTGCCGGCATGATCTCCAGAATAGAAAAAGGATTTATTAATCCTACGAAAGAAACAATACAAAAGATTATCGCTGTTATAAAACTATCTGGCTTAGAAATATCCTACCTAATCGGCGAATTAGCAAAGCCTGCTACCGAAGAAGATATCCAGGAGGCGCGGAACGAAGTCCGCGGACATTTTAGCAATAAGACCATTTTAGCTTATTTACTTGATGATAGATCTAGAATGCTCGATATTTCAGTAGGATTTAAAAAACTTCTAGCTTTAGATCAAACCGCCGAAGTTGCTTTTTTGGGGAAAACTATGCCACAGATAATTTTAGATCCATCACTTGGTCTTAGAAAGTATATTGAAACAGAGGATTTTAAAGAGTCCTTATACTTTGCATTCAATCGGACTTGGGACGAAATGAACTTTATGATCGGAGATCCATTCTACACAGAAATTGTGTATTGGATAGAACAGGAGGCATTTTTAAAGAAAATCTGGAAGGAATTTTATGAAGGCAAATCGCAAAGGGTCAGGACAGAAGAATCTAGGACTGTATATTTTGATTATCAGGGTAAAAAAATTAGAATGTTATATACAAACGAAACGCTACCAAAATTCCCTAGGTTCAGAATCGTTGAATATACCCCAACAAACTACGTAATAAAACTTCTTCAAAAATTTATTTAGAAAAACTACGTTTGTAATTGTCAGTATCCACCTATTCCCACCCCTCCCGCTCCTCAACCACACCTCCCAAGGCACGTATATATTTCATTTCTTCCGCGCGCAGCTGCTCACTGCTTTTCCCGGAAAAAGCGGCCGGGACAAACTCAGACATATAATCATCATTTGCCGCGTAGGGATTGCTTTTGAACAATTCATCAAATTCCCGGTCATTCTCACTTTGATTTATATACACAGCGTCCCACACCCGGGGAGAATATTTCTTCGGATCACGTTTCATTTCTGCCAATTGATAAGTGATACTTTTTAATTTAACAAAAAGCCTTTTTAGCTCAGAATAATACGCAGTCATATTGGCATGATACTCAACCATATAACTTGGAGGCGTTATCGAACCGAGATCTTCCACAACTTCGAAGTAGCCATTGATGAGCAGATCATAATCCGCAATTCCTGCCTCAACTTTTGTGTCATATTGTGTCAAATTCTCATTGCTCAAAGCATCATAAACGGAAACAAAATATTTCATAAAATATTTCCTGGCACTTAAATTTTCCCCAACTTTATCTTCAAATCCTATTATTTCCTGCAGATTTTCCTTGATATCAGTGTAGAAGGCGTATTCTTTGTAATCATCATCAACCAGTATTGATTCGGCGATTTGCGCATTGGACTGATAGATCGCCACGTAAGAATCGATATAAGCCGAGTATTCTTTCATGGCATCCTCGGAGAAGCCTTCTTCACCCTGTCTTGCCAGCTCGTTTCCCTTTTCAACCAGCGCCCAAAATTTCCTGCTTCCATCAGCAAGTTCTCCTACCTGGGAGATATAACGCCTTTTTGCCTTGGCTTCTTGGAAATCCCCCCATAGAGCCACGGAGTGGCTCAAGGCAATAAGCATGATAAGCAGCAAAATGAGTTTTTGATTAAGGTGACTGCTCATGGTGATTTATACCACATAATCAGTGGGGAAGTGTTAGCTTGAAGTGAGGATTTGCCATATTTTTCTAGCTTTCTTTCTGCGCCAGAAACAGCTCCATTGTCTCTTCTTTTGTAAGTGCGAGTGCTTTTGCAATTTTGTAGACAGTCCCAAGGGTTGGCATGGTCAAACCATTTTCGATCCTGCTGATACTTCCGGGGGAAAATCCTACGATACTTTCCAGATCAAACTGCGAAAATCCGGCCTTATTGCGAAAATATTTAATTTTCGAGCCAAGAATTTTGCTTTTCATATATATAACTTTAACCGGCTAAATATTAAAACAAAAAGACGACTAATTCTATTATGAGTTCGTATTGACTGTCTAGAGCGGTTATCAACGATTTTCTGCAGCCAATATACTTGATTATATAGCCGTCTTTGTTATATAATGGGGGCACCTACAACGACCGTAACGGTGGTTATTCAAAAATAGTGACTTTAACATATGAAAGAAAATGTGAAAATTGATAATATTTTTACTGATCTTGGTTTCAGCCCCAACGAAACTAAAATCTATTTAGAGTTACTTAGCTTAAAATCGGGAAATATCGCTTCAATTACAAAACAAAGCGGCATTCCTCGAACAACTGTTACCAGAACTATAGAAAAATTGATAGCAAAGGGCCTAGTATCGCAAGGTTTTAAGAATTCGGAAAGAATATTAATAGCAGAAAACCCCAAAAAATTAGAGAACTTAATAAGGACAAAAGAAATTTATATAGAAGAGCAACAGGAAGAAGTCAAAAAACAGAAAAACGAACTTTATAACCTCTTGCCTTTAATAGAAACTTCTTTTGAGAGAAAGGAGAGTAGCCCATTACTAAGGTATTACGAAGGGATAACGGGATTTCGGGATGTTTGTAGCAGATCCCTGGACTATGCTGATAATGAAATATTATTTTTATCCAATCATCAATATTGGCGGCAAGTATTTACAGAAGACTATGATTCGACACATTACATTCCTCAAAGATTAAAAAAAAGGATAAAAATGCGATCTTTGGTTGTAAAAAACACACAAGGAGAAAGACTCAGATATCTTGATAAAAACAAACTCAGAGAGACTAGATATCTTCCCGACACATTTGATTTCCAGACTACTTTTATCATTTATTCAAATGAAGTCTCTATAATGGTGTCTCTTAAGCCCTATATAGCAATAAATATGAGGAATGAATCAATTTACAAGGCCTTTAAAAATATTTTCGAAAACATCTGGAATTCCTGCTAATACTTATTCGCTTTTATAAAATACAAAAGCTGTATAAGTTCCCCTTCTTCATTCCTTAAGATTGGAGATGGCTCGTTTCTGAGTATTGCGATATTTTTATATTTTTCTATAAAAGGAAAATACCATTCATCAAGAAGCAATCTAAGTCTTTTAATAACTTTCCAGTTATATTTCCCATTATCAGTATCCATATAGTCCAAAGGATCAACTTGATTATTTTTTTGCAATCCTTTACCAAAATGTTTATTCAGTAGTTTGGAAGTTCTAATAGGTCCCTGTTTATTTGTCGTCACGAATAATAGAATTCCGTTTTCATTCAAGAAGTCCCCACTTTCTTTTATTAACGCATCCGTGACTTTTCTAGCATCTTCTCCATTTTCATTCCATTGAGCTGCTAATTTTTTTTGTCGTTTAGTAGTTAAATTTTCCGGTGCTGTCGGAGGATTTGAAACTATCACGTCAACTTTCAATCTCCTGTCTATTTGATGAAAATATTCATAACAGTCGGATCGAATCGTCTTCATTCTCCTCATCGGTAAATTATTTAATTTCCAATTTCTCTTTGTCATATCAAGTGCCCTCTGATTTATATCACTAAATATAACACTTTTTGCTCCCTTTTTAGCCGCCAGTATTCCAAGGATACCACTTCCACAAGCAAAATCCATTACTACTTTATTCTTTAAATTCTCGCTATCAAGTAGTTTACACATATTTATTGTAAATTCACTTGGAGTCCATACTTCACGGTGAGTTTCAATATAGATTTCACTTGCACCAATTTTATACCTAATCTGCGTACCAGAGGGTAAATCCTGGGGCAATTTTACTTCCCTATCATTCAACATAAGAAATAACTAATTCAAGAAATTGTAGCACAAGAGGGGTAAATAAGAGTAGAGTAAATATTAATAAATGCTTAAGTTTCTATTAATCTAGATCTCTGTATAATTATATATATTTATTCGTGCCATGCCTAATCTCCCCAGGATCTCCTAAATTCAAACTTAAATTATTTTTTAAATTAATGCATCTCTTAAACTGTAGCTTTATCTCTGTTATTAATATAATTCTCGAATGCTTTATATTCCCCATTACTCAATAATTTAAGCATCGCTAAGCCTACTTTACTTTTTTTAACCAAGTTTTAATCACAGGATGGAGCTTTTGTTTAATATCTGTACTTTCCTTTAATTTCTTTATTTCAGGTCGGAATTTTTCTATATCATCATCACTAATCTCGCCATTCTTTGATACAACTAAAAATATCATCGAGTAAACTTCTCTATCTTTAATTATTGAATTTACAAGCGATTGTGCAAACAACTCACCACCTTTTTTCTTGCAGACAACGACATCTCCTGGGAAAAATTCCCAAATTGCAGTAGAATCATCTAAGTCTAGATATGAGTTTTTAATAATTTTATACATATCCTTCCCAATCTTTTTCCCTATTACTTTCACTGATACTTCAACACCATCAATCAACTTAGTCCAAATTTCTACATTCATATTTCAATTTATTAAAATTTAAAACTTTTCGGATCCCCTCCTAATTGAATGATTTCTCCTGTTTCTGCATCAATTACAAGCGACTTCCCTGTTTTTGGATCGGTAAATAATTTAGTTGGATTCCCAGGATTTAGATAATTTGTTTTATTATACTCTATGTACTCATTTGCCTTAATAGTTCTAACAATATCAACATCTGTCCAACCACGTTTAGCCATATATTTATCCCAGTCTTTCCAATTTGAATTTAATTTATATTCTACTGTTGAACTATCGCTACCTTTATTGATACTCCGTTCCCCACCCTCCGCCATCTTTACCAATAATATCATCTTAACTGCCTCAGCGGAATAGTAGCCGAATTGTTCTCCTAGTATCCTTGCTTTTATCTCATTGTCTCCATTCTGAAATGCCAGTATTGTCCTGCATGTACCATCCTCTACACATTTCTCCATTGCTTTATCTTTGTCTCCTTTGATGTAGTAAGTGTAATTTATCTCTGTCATTCCTGCCGCCTGTTTTATCGCCCCAATCCCTCCAATATTTGTTATCCCTGTCTCTCTTATCGCCCCTCCTATATCACCACGCAGCAATGAATCTCCTATCCTGCAGAAATTACTATTCGAACAATGCTCTGAGTATATTTCATCAAATTCTTCCTTTGATATATTGCCCTGCAAGTAATCTATGTACATCGGGACTGTCACATCCGGTCTGAAGTTCTTCAGCTCATTTCCTGCTATATACAATGGATTCAAATCTGTAATGGTATGTCTTATATTCTCCCAGGCTCCGTTCCCAACTCCTCTCCCAAACTCTTGCGCAATATTTATTACTGAAGTTGGTATTCCGATCTGCGCCATCTTCTCCTTTATCGTACTCTCTATCTCACTTGCACTTAGAAGTTCCTGTAATTGACTTTCTATTGATTGTACTGCCTTTTGTGATGCTTTCTTTGTCTCCTGTACTATATGGTTTACTGCTTCTGTGCCTTTCCCCAACGCATCACTTATTTCCTGCCTCGCATCGTTGCTGCATTTCTTCGGGTTCTTTATACACTCACTTACTGCACCTCCTCTGTTTTTCAGATAGTCTTTCAGCCAATTGTAGTTATCCCTGACTTTGTTTACAAAAATGTCTACCTGATTCTTACTCCAGTTGTATATACTTTTTGATGTATTGTAGACTACTTTAGTTACTTTCTTTACATTATTTAGACTTCTATTTACCTGTCTTTTTGCGTAGTCCCAGGCTTTACCGAATATACTGTATCCATACTCATCCACACTATTCACTGGGTCTCCTTCGACGAAGATGTATCTGTTTCTTGAGAGTGGACTCTTTGGCTCGCCTCTATAGCTGTCCTGCTTGTTCCAGGTTCCGCTTGTAGGATCGTAGTTCCTGCTGCCGTAGTAGTATGTTCCTGATTCTCTGTCGTAGACCTGACCTGAGTAACTCCTTGAGCTCCAGTTTGTATCCTGCCAGTCTGAGAGTTCGTAGTCTACTTGAGATGGTGAGGCTGTTTCTGTCTCGTTCAGTTTCTTCCCGTATGCATCAGTCCTTGATTGAGAGTTCACACCGTAGCCGTCTATTATCTGCACTGTTGGATCAAGTACCAGTGTCCCACTTGTATCACTTGCTTTATACCTCACCTCCAGATTTGTCCTGCTTACAATACTGTCAAGCGCATCTCTCTGGTAGTAGCTTATCCTCTGTACCGTATCTGGAGTCAGGATAAAGTTATGTTCCGGATCAATCTCTGAGCTGCTCTCGTCCGCAACACTGTCCCAGAGATTGTAGTCAGATTCTGGAGTCCTATCCAAAACATCCTCGGCTGCTACCTGCGAGGGCAGAGAAGAGTCAAGTTTTGCCATGTAATAGTTCGTATGAAGATCAGTGCCAATCTCCCTGTCTGTGTACTCACTCACCATATCCCAGCCATTAGTCTGATAGAGGTAGTTCTGAAAGAGAATTCCATCATAAGTTTCACTCCCATCACTTGCATTCACCTGCTTCTTGATCCTCCTGCCAAGGACATCATAAGTGTAGCTCAAATTGTATGTTTCCAGGTTACCACTTTCATCCTTTAGGCTACTATCAACTCCAGTCATTTCATCAGCTCTGTTGTATGTCATATTCACATACTCACCAGTAGACGAATTTGATTTAGCAGTCCTGTTGCCATCAGCATCATAACTATAGCTCCAGCCATCATCACTACCAGTAAGCTGGTTTGATAGATTGTAAGCATAATTCACAGTCACAGGAGATCCGCTCTGAGTCGAAGAATAGGCCGTTCTATTACCAACCGCGTCATATGTATAATTGTCCGTGTAGCTCACCTTCTCAATAGTCTGCGTAGGATTATCAATTGTCCTGCTCGATTGGACAAGTCTTCCCGCAGCGTCATAAGCATAATTGTCAGTCGTGCTTACGTTTGTCCCAGCGGAACAGACGTTGTCTTTGTCACAATTTGAGAAAAAGTCAGTGCTCAATTTCTGTCCATTCGCATTCAATTCATAATTGTACTTCGCAAGAACATATTCAGGAGTTTTCCACGCAGGCTCTCCAGGCTCAGCTGAAGCATCGGCTGACATGTAATTATTCACTTCAACAACCTGATCAAGAGCATCATAAGTCTTGGAAATCACAGTTTTATCAGGATTTATCTGATAGTTCAGATTACCATTGCTGTCGTATTCAAATAGAGTAGAGAGAGCGTAAGAATCATTCTCTGTCACACTATCGCCATTGTAGACCATTTTCATCTGCGAGACTTGATCATTCTGGTTATATGTAAGCTCCTGCTCGTGCCCGTCTGCAAAGGTATGAGTTTCCAGAAGATTGTTAGCATCATAAGTATAGCTCTGAGTGTAATTTCTCGAATCACTCGTTCCTGTAATACTTGATCTTTCGTCAAAATCAAATACATTTTCCTGGGCTTGATTGTACGCCCTGATCAAATTACCTGCATTATCATATTCAAAATACGTACTTTCTGCCTGAGGATTATTGTTTCCATCCAGATACTCTTTTGCAGTAATCCTTCCCGCGAAGTCATATTCTCTAGTATTTACATTCCCATTAGCATCAGTTTCTTTCGCAATATTCCCGTTTTTATCATACTCATAGCTCCATGTGTGCGACGTAGGGTCAGTTTCAGTGATCAGATTGTTAAATTCATCAAAGGTATAATTTGTAACAGCACCGTTTGCATTTATTTCTCTAGTCAGATTCCCAACTGCATCATAAGAGTAGAAAGTAGAATGCTGAAGCGGATCAATAACTTTAGTCAATCTATCAAGACCGTCGTATTCATAAGTTGTGAAATTCCCAAGCGCATCGGTTGTTTTGATCACTCTGCCTGCAGCATCATAGTCAGTTCTAGACCTGGCGACAGGATCTTCGCCCGGAGCAATAGAATATTCAACAATCGGCCTATTGAGAGCGTCATATCCGTAAGTATGCCTGGTGCCGTTTGGCCGCAACTCTGCAGTCAAATTCCCATTCCTGTCATATTCGTAGTCTGTTACATTGCCTTCACCGTCTGTATAACTAATCTTCCTGCCGAAATCATCATAAGCATAGCTTTCCAAGTTACCCCTTGGCTTTGTGATACTCAATAAATTCCCGGCATCATCGTAAGAATAGCCAGTTGTATAATCAAGTTCGTCTGTTTGTGCGATTTTTCTATAAACATCATCGTAAGAATATTCCACAGAATTACCATTAGCATCGATTGTCTGGGTAATATTCCCGACTCCATCATAACTGAAATATTTTGTCTCGTTTTCTGCGTTTGTAGTACTAAGCCTGCGGTTTAGAGCATCGTAGACATTTACTGTGATATTGCCCATTGGATCGATAGCTTGTACAAGGTTTCCGTTATTATCATATTCATAGTCTGTCTCGACCACCCCCATACTCTGGCTGTTTTGAGAAACTTTGATCTTCCTGCCGAGTTCATCGTATTGATTTGAAAGAGTTCTATTCAAAGGATCTATCCCCGTGATAGGATTGCCAGCCTGATCGTATTCATAAACCCACATATTGCCAAGCGGATCGGTTTCATGGATTACCTGGTCAAGTGAGTCGTAAGCATAGCTTGTAACAAACCCAAGCTGATTTGCTTCAGTCAGAATATTGCCGTTTTCATCATAACTGTAGCTGATCGTATTGCCGGCAGGATCAGTTGTAGAGGCAAGAAGTCCGGTTGAAGTATATGTAAATTCCGTTGCATAACTATTGGCATCATACCTTAATGTGACATTACCAGCTCCATCATATTCAAGGCTCTCAAGCACTTCCAGATTTCTGTCTTTTGTCTCTGTTTTTCTATTTCTACTGTCATAACTGTAGTAGGTTGGGACACTGTTCCCGTTAATTTCCTGCATCAAATTGCCAGCTGCATCGTACTTGTAAGAAGTGCTCACACCCAGCGCGTCAGTTCTTCTTGTAACTGATCCTGCCGGATCATAAGCAAATGTCGTAGTATTACCGTTTTCATCTGTCTGGGAAATCACATTGCCGGCCGCGTCATAGGTTTTCTCGGCTGTAAGCCCAAGCGGCTTGTTCTCGGCCAATTGCCTGTTTAGATCATCGTATGTAAAAGTCGTGACGCTGCCATTTGCATCAGTTTTTGAAATTAAATTACCAAGATCATCATAACTGTATTGCTCAACGACAGAGGAGGGGAGACTAGCGCCGGATTTAGTTTCCGAGAGTTTTCTTCCAAGCCCGTCATAGGCATTAGTCAATTCAAGTCCATTTGGATAATTCACAGTTAATATTCTATTGCCGCCGTCATAAGCCACTGTAGTTTCATTTCCGCCGCGATCCGTCACTTTAGTCACATTCCCGACAGAATCATATTCATAGTTTGTCTCATTCGCTTTCTTATCACTTTCACTCACAAGCCTGCCAAGCAGATCATAAGCATAGTTTTGTGTATAATCTGCAGGATCAGTCTCACTCAATTTTCTACCCATCTTGTCATAAGTGAAACTCGTCACATTACCAAGTTCGTCAGTACTAGTCAGCACATTGCCATTTCCGTCATAGCTGAAGCCCTTCGAGGTGCCATCGGGATTTTCTACTGTTGTAACTTTATCAAATGCGTTGTAAGAATAGTTTATTGTATGTCCTCTTTCATTGACAGCAGCAGTCAGGTTTCCTTTACTGTCGTATTCAAAGGCCCTAGTGACTTCAGTAAGTTCCCCTGCAACTTGTTTTGTCTCTGTTTCTGCTGTTCTTTTGCCCAAAGAGTTATAAGCATATGTCTTTGTGTTGCCAAGCTCGTCAGTTTCTGAAATCAAATTGCCATTCAGGTCATAGCTGAAAGTCCTCAATCCTCCTTCAGCATTAGTGACCTGAACCAGATTACCGTATTGATCATATTGCATAGAGGTGACATTGCCATTTACATCAATGATCGAAGTATTTTGATTCCTTGAATTGTAAGTAAATGCGGTCACATTGCCCAGATTGTCAGTTTTACTGGTCAGGTTTCCATTCCCGTCATAGTTAAATGTCGATATTTCACCGGCAAAATTTATCTGAGAGAGTAGATTGCCATTTTTGGCATAAGTATAGTCTGCCATCTGTCCTTTTGGATTGACGACTTTGATCAGTCGCTTTTCCGTGTCAAAGTATTGTTTCGTAACCCCGCCCATTGAATCAACTATTTCAATTTGATTTCCCGCCGCATCGTATTTGCTGATTTTACCCTGAGTTCGCTGATCTACCTCTATCGGATTCTTTTCCAGGACTTTATTATTATTCTTGTCATAAGCAAAGAAACTTACATTCCCTTCCCAGTCAGATTCACTAGTCAGATTTGCCCACTGATCATATGTATAAGTCTTTGTTTTGCCAGCCTTTGTCTCGCTGGCAAGCCTGCCGAGGGCGTCATAAGTATAAGTAGTGGGAACCCCATTCGCATCAGTTTCAGAAGCTTTTGTGTTAGAACTATTATATGTAGTCGTAACAGCACCTAGAGAAACATCATCTGCACCAAAATTTTCTGTTTTTGTCAATCTGCCATTTGCATCATAAGAGTAGACAACATAATTTCCTTCTGGGGCAATTTCTTTGATTTTTCTACCGCCGGCATCGTATTGGTAACTAGTAATCTGCGCATCTCCAACTTGTTTCGAGACTACATTATAGTTTGCATCATAAACATAAACCGTCTCAACCCCAGCTTCTTCAATTTCCTTCGTCAAATTCCCAGCCAGATCATATTCAAGAGTTTTAGTATTTCCATTTGCATCTGTTTCACTTGTTTTATTGCCGATAGAGTTATATGTGTACTGGGAGGTATTGCCATTTGGATCTGTTTTGCTTTGCACAAATCCAATTAGATTATTTGTATAGCTGGTTGTTGCATTGGCATTATCATTTTTTTGCGCAGCCAGATAGCCCTTCGCGTCATAGCTTAATGATGTAATTTTCCCCCTGCCTGTTGTAGCGTAAATACCATCACTTTTTAGACCGAAAAGATCTGTTTTTCCATCCCCATCCAAATCACCTGCAAATCTTCTGCTCGAAAAATTCCAGCCATCTCCTACATTAAAGTTCCTATCTAGAACTTGAGAAGACTGATAACTTGTCCCTGTTGAGAATGCAGTATAGACAGCGTCGTCTTTAAAACCGACTATATCTGCTTTGCCATCTTCATTAATATCACTCACGTAACGCTCATGATCTCCGACTCTCCAGCCCTGATTGTAGCTAAACTCACTAGTCCAGAGTGACGTCGGCAGGAATTGTGTCCCATTGGAGATAGCTACCGCGACTACAGAACCTGCAAACCCGACAATATCATCTTTACCGTCCCCATTTATATCTCCAAGTGTTCTTGGATTTGCTTCCACCCTCCATCCCCAGTCATTGTATGTAAAATCATCACTTCGCCATATCTGGGATCCACCAAAACTACTGCCAGTTGACAATGCAACAAAAATATCGTCATCCCCAAAACCGACAATATCATCCTTACCATCTCCATTTACGTCTCCCATTACTCTGATATGCTTTTCCACCCGCCAGCCCAAATTGTAAACAAAACTTGCTGACCACATACTTCCTTCCAAGAATCTTGCTCCATCGGACAAAGAAACGTAAACCCCACCACCACCAAACCCGACAATATCATCTTTTCCATCTCCATTCACATCAGCAAGCATTCTTGGGTGCATTGATACACTCCATCCCCAATCATTTAAAGTGTAATTTGTACTATGCCATATCTGCGGTTCATCAAACCCATCAGCATTTGACAAAGCGACATAAATATCATCTATGCCAAACCCGACAATGTCTTGCAAACCATCTCCATTTACATCACCCGTTGTTACAACTGTTTTTGTTGGATCCCAATTTGGCCCGCTGAAGAAATTGTTATCCCATCTCTTATTTTCTCCTATAGATATCGTTCCTATAAGCTGGTTATTAGTGTTATATTCGTAAGTAACTGTATTACCCTCCGGATCTGTAACGGAGGTAAGATTAAATTTTGAGTCATACCCATATTCTGTAATTCTGTCATTATTGCCTTCAGTGATCTTAGTTGGTTTTCCTGAATCATTGTAAACAGTTGCTACTTCGTACCCATTTGGATAGATAGTTTTTGTTCTGTTCCCTTTAGTATCATACTCAAAGTGATAAATTTTTCCATCTGGGAAAGTTTCGCTCAGCCTCTGGCCTTTATCATCATACGTATAACTAGTCACATCGCCATTTGGTGCGATTTTCTCAACGAAATAATTTTTATCATTATGCTTGTGGATGGTTGAATTTCCATTCGGATCAGTAATAGTAGTTATTTTCAGGCCCCCATTCTCCAAATAAGAATACGTTGTTACCTGTCCAGTTCCATTAGTTTTTGCACTAACCCTGCCAGAACCGTCATAAACAAATTCATAAGTTGTGTTCCCATTTGGATCCTCAATGCGCCGAATTTTATTCTCAGCATTATAGAAGTATTTAGTAACACCACCTAAAGTATTGACTACCTGTGCCAGCTTACCATTGGCATCATAACTATAAGTAACAGGTCTACCTAAAACATCTGTAATTGTAGTAAGCCTCCCCGAAGCATCAATTGAAAAATTAAATTTCCTGCCGAAAGTCTGCTCAGTCGCACTTGAAAGTTTTCCGTTTGCATCATAAGAATAATCTACAACAGAACCGTCAGGGTTTTTTATCTGGATCATTTTCCCGAACATGCTTCCAGCCACCCGTTCTGCTCGGAAAGAAAACTGTTTTCCAGTCTGCGAATCAATGTAAATAACAGCCCATGGTGCAGGACCGCCAGTTGCTCCGTATCTAAATAGTGTACCTTTATTTTCACTATTCGCATTAGTAAATTGATAATCAAAAGTTCGATAATTATTATCAGGCTCATTAAATGTCTCTCCATGTCCATCAGGGAATAGCACTGTCCATCCGTATGTACCATTTTTCACAGAAGCGATAAGCTTCATATCAAAAGAAGCCTGCCAGCCAGTTCCCAAAATTCCTGAATAATTGCTGTCAGAATTGTATGCCCTAATAAAATCAAACGGGATACCATTAATCTCTGTATAACCAATATCATTTACTGAATAATCAAGAAATCCAGTTGCTGTGTTTACCGGATCAGCATCTGGATCAGAAGCCTCATAAGATATGCTAGTGTTTGCCTCGCTCAATTTCTCTGCATTTTCCCCTTGAGGTACAAGTTTCCCATACAAAGAAGTATTATTAGAAATGCTTGTTATTTTATCTGAAGGGGGATCATAGTCAAAAACTGGAATTGTCGCCTGAAGCGGGGATCTGCTTATCTGCGGGTTTGCTCCACCCCAGCTGTTTATTGCATACACATAAAAAGTATGGGTTCCCGAAGTAAATTGAGAGGGCAGGGGCCAGGAGAAACCATGATTTCCAGTAATTCCATAGACAGCATTTACATCGCCGCGGTAGTTTCCAGCTAAAACAGCATACCCTGGGGCTCCAGAACCTGCCGGTCCATCGATATAAACATGGACATTTATTGACTGAGAGGGAGTATCAGGATCAAATGCCCAGCCATTTACTTTTAAAGTATAAATATCTACATTATCAAAATACCCAATCGGGACATTATTTATCAACGTTACTGAGAGTACAGTAAATGACCATTGACTTGTGTATTTAACCTCAACTTTTACAGTCTTATTTAAATATTGTGATGCATTACTGAGGTTGAGATTATATGTCTTGCCTGATGTTACAATTTTGTATTGAGTGCTTGTTCCTGTTTGAAGTGTTCCCTGGATATAACAATATGCACCAGCCCACCATCCAGTATCATAACGAGTCACACAGGCTGTACTTGATTGAGCGGTCAGGAATTCCTCCTGTGGATTGTCCTTTGTATTTTTGGGATCGAACTCAGTTGTTCCCCAGCCTATAACCTCAGTGCCGACACTATCAAAATTCACACTCAATACATTCCCTTCTGCTGTTGGCATTCCGCCATGCAATTTTGTCTTGCTGTTCAAGATTCCATCAACATACAAGCTTGTAATATATGGAGCTGCAAAACTGGTTCCGGAAAAATAGCTAGTACTATTGCCTGCTGTTAGAGAAACGATTGACTCTCCAGGAGCCCAATAATCAACAGCTTTGTCTCTGCTTGAAAAATTACTCACATAAAAATTCTGCCCTATAGAGCCGACGGAAATAACACTCTCATATCTTGCAGGGTAGAGCGCTTCTTCAGAATAAGTATTACCAGCAGCAGCAATTATCACTACATTATTTTTTTTCGCATAATCCACTGCTTTTTTAAGAAGGATGGAATCTTGAATGCCACCAGCGCTTATATTTACATATTTTGCCTTATGATCAACTGCATAAATAATTGCAGAGGCTATATCAGAATATTGCCCGATTCCTTGAGAATCTAAAACTTTAAGCGGCATGATTTTTGCATTTGGAGCCGCACCGGTTATCGCATTTTCATTATCAATATTAGCTGCAATAATTCCAGCTACACCGCAGCCATGGTCAAAATCATCTTGAGGGATATTATCATTTTCCACAAAGTCATAACCTTTTACAATCTTTCCGGCAAGATCCGGATGATCTATGCAAATGCCGCTATCAATAACTGCCACGATAGTTTCTTTCTGTGTACTTTTATCTTGCCTTAAAAGATCTTCAATTCCCATCACCTGCATTCCCCATTGATTGATATATTCAGGATCATTAAACGGCTGTACAGGTTTGTATGCATCTTCTGGAACATCAAGTGGGGGAGCGACTATTACTTCATCTGTATAATTTGTATTCTCAATTTCACTTTGAGATAGCTGATAACTTTCACTAGAGGCTCCCTTATCTTTATCTCCCAAAGCTACTGCCAGATAGTCCTTCTCGCTTGAAGCTAATATTGTATTTTCCGGGAATTTATCAGGGACAGTACTTGAAAAGCTTACAACAACAGAATCAAGTTTATCTATATTTACTTCGACCTTACCTCCGATAGATTCAACATATTTATTTATTTCATCTTCACTTGTTCCATTTTCAAACGTAAGAAGAACTTGATTCTCAACAAAATCTCTTTCATTTTCGACTTTAATAGGCTCCACCCTGGGAATATTAGGAACGTATTCCTCCTGCGGGAGAGTAATAGGTTCACTGTTCTTTGCATCCTTGTAAGATACATAATTCAAAACAGTTATGCCAGCTATTACAGAAACTATTAATAAACACAAACCGGGGAGTCTAAATTTCAGGAAGAGATTTTTCATTTAGATAGGTGAAATAATATTTTATATTTTTGAAATTTCGAAAGTTTGCATATTTACAGCTAAATTAAATGTCCTGATTTTCAGATTGTCTCCCTCAACGTCTATTGCTATTTCCTGCCCAAAATCTGAACCCAGTTCTTCGGAAAAAACCGGATTGCTGAAAGGCTTTTGATCTATCGGATACGCCTCAATAAAAAGTTTTATCTCCTCCTGGACAACGGATCTTGTTATTACAAATATATTTTCCCCAGCCGGCAATACAAATGGATTTGAAAATGCGGCAATGTTTGTTTCAACCACGCTTTCTACACCTGAAGTTTTCTGTCCGAGATATTCATTTCCTCCGCCTGAAACATATCCAAAACCGTATTTGCCGGTTTTTGGCTCTATAAAGAAATATTTCTCATCCGAAATAAAGGCAATATTTAAAAAAAACTGCGGATCAATTGAGTTTATTATTCTCACTGGAGTACCGGAATCCAGAGGGTACGCGTAAATCCCAAAATCATCTCCTGCTTTTTGATAATATATCAGACTATTCATCCCAAACGCTGCATCAAGTATTTCGTCTGATTCGAACTCTTTGAGTATTTCTCCCTTAGAATCCAATAAGCTTAATGTAAAATTGTTATCTGTCGCTTTAAGATCAAGAACTTTAGAATTATCCGGAGAGACCGCTTGCTTATCATTAACATCTTCCTCACTTTTAGCAAAATCATTAGGACTTTCTACTTTTGGTGTATTTAGTATCAGGAAAATGTTGATTATTAGAGCTGCAATAAATATCAAAGCAATGAAGCCAAGAAGAAGAAACTTTCTCCCTTTAGTTACCGATTTAAACATTGTTTGAATAGACTTTGTGAAAGGTTATAACAGAAAGGAAAAGATAAAACATTGTATTGCAATACAAATTTTTGAGGATTTCGGAATAATTTCTGCCCAGGGAGATCGGAAATGATTAAGGAAAAGCAATAGCAGTTCTATTTGGCTATATTGTCTCTTTTACACTGAGAATCATTTCTTCCCGCCACCTAAGGTTTTCCCAATTCCCTCAAGTGCTCTTAGAGCCTCCAACGGCACCGCAAATACCACAGTATTTGACTGGTCAGAGGAAATGTCATTGATCGAATTTAGAGTCCGCAGGTGAAGTGCTCCCGGATGATTTGCCATCGTTTCTGCAGCTTTTGAAAGATTTTTTGCTGCTATCATTTCTCCTTCAGAATTGATAATCGTCGCTCGCTTTTCTCTTTCGGCCTCCGCCTGCTTTGCAATCGTTCTTTTCATATTCTCAGGCAGAATCACATCTTTCAGCTCAACCGCCTGCACCTCGACCCCCCAGGCAGCAGTTGTCTTCTCCACGATCTGCTCGATTTTGCTCGCGACTTTGTCTCTATGAGCTAGAAGCTCATCCAGATCAAATTCCCCGACAATAGTTCTCATCGTTGTTTCTGCGAGCTGAGACGATGCCCATGCATAATCTTCAACTTCTATAATACTTTTTGAGGCTTCTGAAATTTTGTAATAGAGTACCGCGCTGATCCTGGTCGAGACATTATCTTTGGTAATTGCCTCCTGATCCTGCAGATCAACCGTCTTCGTTCTGATATCAACCTTCATCATTCTCTGGATGATTGGCACTACTACATGAATCCCAGGTTCAAGTGTCCTTTGATAACGGCCGAGCATAAACAAAACCCCGCGTTCATATTGATTTACCTGCCTTATTACAAGCGGCAGAAACGAAATCATAATAAATCCAAGTCCGCCAATACAAAATAGCAAAAAGAATTCCATAAGAAGGCTGATAAGAAGTAATACGCTTGATTATAGCACAGGATTATTTTAAAATTTTCACTTAAAACCCAGGAATTCTGCATTTTTTCTCAATTTTCTCCCAAAATTTGTATTGCAATACAATGCGCAGAAGCTATTTTTTGTGCTATAAAGATGCTCAATCATGAGCGCTCAAATAATAAAACTGCAAAAACTCGCCAACAAAGCCGAATTTTCAGCAGGTCTCTCACATGAAATCGCAACACCGCTTACCTGTGTCAAGACAAATCTCGAAATTATTAAAACCAGACAGGATCCAGAGAAATTTATAGATGGGGCGCTTATCGGCCTCGAGCAGATTGATCTGATCCTTAATAATTATCTGAGGCTGAATAAACAAAACGGTTTCAGTTTGCGCTTTAACCCAAACGACGAGATCGTCAAAGCCGTAAGGCTTCTCAATTTCAAAATCCGCAGGAACAAAGTCAAAGTCCACTTCGATCTTCGATCGCGTGAAATCTATGGCAACCCGGTAGAATTCAACCAGGTAGTTGCAAACCTGATAAGCAATTCAGTCGATGCATACGATGAGATAACCGCCATAACTGACAAAGGCACAAGGCGGATTAACATTATTTCAAGAATGATCAAGAATATGTATATTCTAAAAATCGTTGATTTTGGAATCGGCATCCCGGAAGAAAATTCAAGGAAAATTTTTAGAAGCTACTTCACTACCAAACCATTCGAATTCGGCACAGGACTGGGTCTCTCAGTTTCCAGAAAAATCATTCAGGAAACATTTAGAGGAAATCTTGAACTTTCATCAAATAAAAACCCTACAATTTTCACTATAAAAATTCCAGTTGACACAACCGACTAATCTACACTAATATAAGTCCATGCAGAAGCGTTTGACGATAAAAATTGCAGGGGCAGCAGGACAGGGGATCAAAAGCTCCGGGCTGATTCTTTCCAAAGCGATCAAAAGATCCGGCTACCATACCTTTGGCTACACCGAATATCCATCACTGATTAGAGGAGGACACAACGTTTTCCAAATTGAAGTCAGTAATGAAAAAGTCGGCTCAATTACAAAAGACACAGACATACTTCTTGCTTTAAACGGAGAAAGTATTGATCTGCACATCGACGAATTTGACCAGGATGGAGGGATTTTGATAGTCGATACTGCAATCCCCCTAAACGATGACCAGATAGCTCTTCTAGAAAAATACAGCGTTAAACTGTATTCTCTGCCAATGCTCAATATTGCAACAGAAGCCGGAGGGAATGCCTTGATGAAAAACACTGTCACTCTAGGTGCAATGTGGAAAGCGATTGGGCTCGAACTTGAAGTTCTGCAGAAAATTATAGCGGAAGTTTACAACAAGACAGAAGAAATTATCGATGCAAATAAAAAGGCAGCAGCAGGAGGTTTTGAGGCAATTAAAGAAGATTTGAATTTACTCGAGAAAAAACTTGGACAGCCAGCAGCTGGAGGAATGGAAACGAGCGGACAATCAGAGATCAACCCGCAAGATGATCTGGTAATCAGCGGGAATGAAGCCCTATCTCTCGGGGCGATCGCAGCAGGAGTGAAGATCTACAGCTCATATCCAATGACGCCGGCAAGCTCGATTTTGACCAGTCTGGCAGCCTGGGCAGACAAATCCGGAATGCTTGTCAAACAGGCGGAAGATGAAATCACCGCAGCAAACATGTGCATTGGAGCAAATTTTGCCGGAACTAGAGCGCTTTGCGGGACATCAGGCGGAGGAATTGATCTGATGAGCGAATCAATTTCGCTTTCCGGCATGAGTGAGACTCCATTTGTTGCCGTACTTGGACAAAGACATGGAGCTGCAACTGGAGCCCCAACCTGGACAGGGCAAGGAGACCTGAATATGGCAATTAATACCGGACATGGCGAATTCCCAAGACTTGTAATGAGCATCAGCGACGCTACAGACGCATTTTATCTTGTCAGCCAGGCGTTTAATTTTGCAGAGCAATTTCAGATTCCGGTTTTGCTGCTTACTGAAAAATACATAGCAGAGAGTTCTTATGTTACCAAGGCTTTTGACGTCAGCCAAATTGATATAAATCGCGGGGAATTGATTGATCCTGCCTTGATGACAGGAATGGAGCTCAGATACAAACTTACAGAAAACGGCATCAGCCCAAGGTGGTATCCAGGCCAGCACTCAGACACACCTGAAAGCACAGTAAATTCTACGTTTATTGGAAATAGCGACGAACACGATGAAAAGGGACGTTCAACAGAAGATGAAAAAATTATCAAAGTCCAATTTGAAAAAAGAACCAAAAAATTTGAGACTCTCAAAGCAGCTCTTCCTGAGCCTGCTATCATTGGAGGCTTAGATTCCGATTTAGACGCAGCAGATATCATATTCATCACATGGGGTTCAAATAAAACCACACTAGAAGACGCTGCTGAGATTCTAAGGGAGCAGGGCAAAAAAGTTCAAATAATTCATTTCAGTTATCTCTGGCCGCTAAAAACCGAGACTCTGATGAAACTTGCAGGCAAAGAAAATAAAGTCTATGTAGTCGAACAGAATATCCGAGGGCAGTTTGCAGAATTGATCAAAAAAGAAACCGGACTAAATTTCACGAATAGAATTTTACGCTATGACAGCAAGCCATTTTATTTAGAAGATATTCTAGAACAGTTTAAAAACTGAAAATTAAAGCAATGCAGGCAAACACAAATGTAAAAATCAATGATTATGCAAGCCCAGTAAAGCCGACCTGGTGCGCCGGATGCGGGGACTTTGCAATCTGGACAGCGATCAAAATGGCGCTTGTCGAACTGAATATTCCGCCGACTGAGGTAGTTTTGTGCTTTGACATCGGCTGCAACAGCAATATGGCGGATAAAATTAACGCATACGTATTCAAAGGTCTCCACGGCAGAGTAATTCCTGTTGCAGCCGGTATAAAGCTTGCTAACCAGGGACTCCCAGTGATCGCAGTCGGAGGAGACGGCGGAACATTTGATGAAGGAATGCAGCACTTTGTACACGCCTTTAGAAGCAATTACGACATCACTCTTATACTGCACAATAACTGTGACTTTGGTCTTACAACAGGACAGGCAACTCCAACCACGCCAACAGGGCAGAAAATGAACTCAAGTCCATTTGGAGTTGCCGAAGACAGGCTCAATCCAACACAGCTGGCGCTGACTTTAAATCCAAGCTTTGTCGCTAAAGGCTTTACCGGAGATCTCAAACAGCTAGTCGGACTCCTGAAAGCCGCAATAGAACACAAAGGCTTCAGCTACCTGGAAGTTCTCCAGCACTGTCCAACATACAACCAGTTTATGGATCAGGCCTGGTACAAAGATAGAGTTTATAAGGTTGAAGAAAATGATACATATGACAATACAAATCTAAAGCTGGCCTACGAAAGAGCAGGAGATCAATTAGAGAAAATCGCTACAGGAATACTTTATCAGAACAAAGAAAAACTAAATTTCTATCAGAGAATCAATCATATCAAAGATCAGCCAGATCTCGTCTCCAACGTCGAGAAAAAAGATATTTCAGAACTTCTTCTGGAATTTAAATAAGCGGATCAATTCAGTAAATCAGATAATCCCTCACAAACCCCAGTAATTCCTGAGATAGCTCAACCTTTCTGCGCACCATTTTCGGCTTATCAGGGCTGCCATAATATATTTTCATTTCAGACTCACCTGGGCTCATTTTAATAATTTCATGTAACTGACTTATAAATTCCCTGTCATTTACTCCTGTGATGTCTACAGAGAAATCAGTCATCGCAAGAAAATGCTCATCTGCAGGATAGGTAGTATTCTCAGGCAGTTTCTTTTTCTCAGGGAATTTGTTCTTTAATTTATTTATATCCTCTTCAGGCGGAAGCTCTTCCGGGAAAATCCCATTTGAGGTCAAAAGCCTTCTGATTTCTCTATTATTATGTACGTGCTCGTTCATAATCGGATCTTTGCCAAACAGACCTTTTTTGACAGTCTGATGAGTTGTCATTTCAGCTGCAAAGTCTTTTGCTTTCAAAGAAATCACCGGCAGATGGTCTGCCAGGGGTTTTCCTTCAGGCACACTCAGCCGTTTCTTCATATCTCTGGTTTTCAAACCAAAAAGTGTCGCATCCCCAGCCGAGCGGATATGACCTATTTCGCTGTCGCGCACTTCATGTTCCTGAAGTGTCGCTGATAGCTTTTTCTCTGTCTCCTTCAGCTTTTCTCTTGCCTGCAGACGCTTCTGGAATTTATCTAAATCCTCTTGTATCTCTCTTTTTCTCGTCTGTTCGGCAAAATAATTCTGCGCCAAAGCGATGGCTTCCTTTGAGCTGTCGCCGTTTTGAGCGATAATGTAACAAGCACGTCTCGTGAGTTTGTAGTCAAGAATTGGGCGCAACGCTTGTTTGTTTGTCCCAGTAGCAATAGTTACCTTTTTGTTGATTTTAACAAAATGACTGCCAATTTGTTGATAAGTTTTTCCAAACGAAATTCTTGCCTTCCTAATCACTTTCAAGAAATTCCTCCACTCCATATATTCCAACAAAGGCATCAATTCCCTTGCCAGCCAATATTCATTGCCATTCTCATCAATGTGCTTGATTCTCTCAAAAGAATTAACTTGAAGTTGCATTTGATTCATAATTACATTATAACATTAGCAAATCTGCAAAACATTTAAACACAAAAAGATTGCTAAAACATGAAGGAATTATGTAGAATTCATGGAAATCCGGTTAATTTAACAATTCACATATGAATAATAAAACAATTCTCATCATCGTTTTTTTTGTAATTGCAGCTGTGCTTGTGGTATTAGCTCTAAATGGCCAGAATAGCAATGATTCGAAAATTGTAGATAATTCATTACCAGATCAAACCATGCAAAAACTTACACCTGATAATTACTGCGAGAACAAAGAAGGACAAAAATCCTGCCCAGATGCGGGAGAAGAAATCGCAATTATTGAGACAAATTACGGCAATATAGAGATAAAATTTTTCGAAGAAGAAGCGCCAGATACCGTCGCAAATTTCAAAAAACTCGCAGGAGAAGGATTTTATAATGACTTGATATTTCATAGAATCATTGCAGGCTTTATGATCCAGGGAGGAGATCCAGACGGCACAGGCTCTGGCGGGCCAGGCTACACTGTAGACGCGGAGATTTCCCCGTATCTTACCCACACAGCCGGCGCAGTAGCTACCGCAAGACAAAGCGATTTCGTAAACCCTGAGAAAAAGTCTTCCGGCAGTCAATTTTATATCGTGCAAAACGACACAGGAGCCCTTAGTCTTGATGGAGAATACACAATTTTTGCGCAGGTAATCAAGGGAATGAATGTAGTCGAAAAAATCGCCGGCGTAAAAACCGACGCAAATGACAAACCTCTTGAGGATGTGAAAATCGAGAGAATCAGTTTAGAAAAGTACGAATGAAAATCTACACCAAAACAGGCGATGACGGGCAGACTTCAATCCTTGGAGGCAGGCGGGTCAGCAAATCAATTGTCAGGCTTGAAGTGATTGGCTGCCTGGACGAGCTGAATGGACAGATTGGGCTGATAGTCTCAAATCTTAGCAGTTTTGAAAAGGAAAATAATTCAGAAAAAGTCGTTTTGGGGATTCACTCAAATCTTAGGCGACTCCAGGGTGAATTATTTGAGCTTGGCGCAGATATCGCAACACCATTTAATGCAAGCACGTCTCTTCAAAAAAGCATCTCTAGAATACCGGCCAAATACATCGCCAAGCTCGAATTTGAAATTGACGAAGCAGATAAAAAACTAACTCCGCTAAAAAATTTCATCTTGCCTGGCGGGCATAAAATTGCAGCAAATATTCAAATCGCAAGAAGCATAGCAAGAAGAGCAGAGCGCAATCTCGTCCGCCTTCAAAAAGGCGCGAAAGTAAATCCAAACACCCTTAAATACCTCAACCGCCTCAGTGACTGGCTTTTTATCCAGGCAAGACTGATCAACAAAATCACAAAAACAGAAGAAACGATCTGGAAGTAACAATAAACCAATAGCCAAAACAAATTAAAGAAGATATAATAGGCGTAATTATTATTGCCCTAAAGTGTTTGAAGGTCTTACTTCCGAACAAGACAGCCCCGAACAAGTCAGTGAGTCTGAAGATCAGAAAAAGGCGAGAGAAGCAAAGGAGAAAAAAAAGAAAGAAGCTCAAACTCGCACAGAACAGATCAAAAAGACATCAGAGACTGATAGAAGCAGCCGTTTAGCCGAAAAACTCCGAAAAATCCGTGAATCAAGAAAAAAAACGGCCGAGGGCGCTGCTCTAAAAGCCGGAGACAGACCCAAAAGAGAACACTACGAAAGACTTGCGAAAAGACTTCTAACGAATATCGAAGCAAAAATTCTCCTTGATGACCGGGCCAGTGAAACAAAATCGTCAATGCAGCTGGGTTTTGAAGCCGAAGTCGCTGCCGAAAGGTTATTTAGAAAATTCAATCTCGATGGCTACGGTGAAGCTCTAAGAGCAAAAGCTCTGGAAGATTCTCTTAGAATCCACGAACAGGCTCACAGAGCATTGGAAGCGAGTAAAGCAGCCCTGGAGAGAAAGAAAAGTCAAGGTAAATTAGCCGAAGGCGAGGAAGTTGAACTCGAACTTCTTGAAGAAATCATTGGAGAGAGTAAGGAAAAATTCGCCTGGAAACAGCAGGAACTGGCTAAAATTTCAAAACAACAATTATCAGCCAAAGAATTAGCGGATGGGCCAACCGGGGAGATAGACAATATTCTTTCAAGAGCTGCGCAAATCGAAAAGGCAAGAAAAGAAGGACTCCTTCCTGAAAACTGGGATCAGAAGACAATCGGACTCAAACGTGTAGCAAATCATAGAAAAATCGGGAAAATCACAAATCGTATAGAAAAAGACAGGAAATTAACAGATGAAGACCGAGAACAACTCAAAGTCGTAAAGCAGGGACTTCTGGTTGAACAATTTTCACTTCTTGCCCAAACGAAAATAAAAACAACAACGGAGAGCGGCGGGACCGAAACAAAAGAAGTGCTGGAAGTACTAGGCTCAACAGAAGGAAAAATACTTCGAGAAATGGTCCGGGACTCCCAGACAAAAATGCTCGGCAAAGAATACTCAACATGGCAGAAGATTATCAGCAGCCAGCCGGAAATAAATTCTCTATTTTTGAAGTTAAGAGGGCTGAATCTGACTGGTATGACACAAGATCAAAGGCAGGCGCAAATCCGTACACTTGCATTGACCGAGCGCGAATTGCAGCTTATCGAAACCCTTTCACACCCGGAAGTCGTGGGCAGACTCAAGGTTATGAACGCGGAAAGAAGAGGAGAAATCGATCCGGCCACCAGAACATCTCTTGATACTGAAGAAGAGGTTTTACAAGACATTGAAGAATTTGAAAGATGGAGACTTGAAGGACCAGTCGCTGAGAGAATGGCTGCCGTTAGAGAAGATTTCATGATGAAAGCTCAAATGCTTGATACCGAGGATTATACAGAAGATGATTTATACGAGACACTTTCAAGCTATGGATTTGCCTTTAGAAACGAGCGCGGGGTTTGGGAGCTGAAATCAGTAGAAGGAGGTGTAAGTGTCAGTAAAGACACTAACGATTTGCTTGCAAAAGCACGAAAAATCAGAAATCAATATTCATCAACTATGCAAATCCTGCCAGAAGACGTTGACGGGAAAATCAACAGAGACGCGGTAAAAAACGTTCTCGAGGCTGTCGGAAAAGACATTTCTACAGATTCCAAAGTTTTAAATGAACTATATGATGCAGGGATTGTCGAAGTAATCCCGACAAACACCGGTATGACAATTTCTATCAATACTTATACTGCAGGAGGTGCGGAAGGTCCAATAAAAGACAAACTTGAAGCCTTGATGAAAGAATTCGGGGTCGATCTTGGAAGTGCCGCAAAAAATGGACTTGGGTTAACATTCAAAGAGTCTTCGCTGGAAAATTTTAACCGTGCTTTCAGCGCAAAATTTCATGAGCGAGCAATGCCTTCGGTAAATATTCTAGTACTTCCGGACAGAGCGGACTATCTCAAGCAGCAGGCACTTCTTCTTGCCCACGAGCAGCAGGATTATCTTTTTGATGCAATTTTATTTCCCGATGGAGATCAATCAAAAGAAGCAGAGGCAATGCGTGAAATTGTCTCAAAACTGCTTGATCACAAAATTGACGGCAAAACAAAAATCGACCTGCAGGATCTATATCTGCTTGAACCTCAAGCAGGAGAGAGTGCAAATGTCTCGCAAAGAGAGAATATGTTCCTGCTTGCCAAGACTCTTGAAGCAATAATCAATAAAAACACCCTGGAAGCTGGAGCTGACACTTATGATGCAATGAATACCGACGATTTGATTCGGAGCCAATTAGCCATGGATATTATTGGTCAAATTCAGGCTTTTGGCATGGAGGGGATCAATATGGAATACATCCTGGCTCTAGCCGGCAAATATGGTCTGGATAGACTCCCGCAGATAAATCCAGAAAACATGTATCACGAAGCAGGAAGAGCCGGCACCAAAGAACAAAGGTCTGCTGCAATCAAAAACCTTAGAACCGGCAAATATAAGTATGCAGCAATCCCAGGTTTAGAGCCGCTTATCGGACCTCTTGGAGATGACACTTCACCAATGAACACCGGCTATCAGGAAGCTATACAAAGAGGGATGTATATTGGCCGCGATAAGCCGCCGCCAACATATGGAGGTGAGGGCACTGCATTTTATGATGTCTGGGAATACAATGTCGATGCCAGGGCTATCCCCCTTAGATACTTGATCCCGGGAATGCGGAGATTCTCGACCTTGCTTGGGAGTGTTCCGGTCCCGTGGCCTATGCTTACAAATTATGAATTTAGAAGGGGTATAGGAGCGCGCCTTGCAAGAAGTAAAAGTCCGCGCCTCAGGGATCTTGGTAAATACTATATGGGCTCGGATTATCTTGGAGCAAACCCTGCGAAATATTTTAAATATTTCAATACCCAGTACGAGGGACTTTTCAAACAATATCTACCAGGCATTCAAAATGCCTACAGAATCGAAGAAGGAAGAGATAGGACTCCGGTAAGTCTGCAAATGGATATCGAGGAATTTACCCATAAAAAAGGCCTTGCCTGGATGGCCGAAATTTTAGGTCAAGGAGGTGTTGGAGAAATTAAACGTCTGCGAATACTGGGAGAACTCATGGGATCAAAATTCGATTTTGACCCTATGACCAATCAGTATAAATTCAAAAGAGATGAGGACAAAATGCGAAGTACAAGGGATATCGTTGCTGATGTAGTTGACAAAAAAGACATACTAGGTGCTGATAAACTCGCTAAACTACGTACTAAAGCAGCAGGGGACCCCTACCTTTTTAAAGATCTAAGAGGTCATGAATTTTTAAACTTTATTTCTAGGAATTTCAGAGGAGACGCCGAAAAAGTTCTAGTGCCAGGTGGAGAGAAATTCACATACAAAGAACACGATAAAGGGAAAACAGAGGTCAGACGCTTTGGGATAAAAGTAAAAAGAGACATCACTCCTTGGATGGGATCCGGGCGGGGATTTCTTCGAATGGTCAACCCGCTTAGAAGGTATATCGCTCAAAAGCCGGGAAAACTGCAGGAAGCTGCCGGTGAATATTATGAAAAGTATGTCACTAGATCAAGACTACCCGGACAGGATGCTGAAAAGATCGGCTGGAGAGACCAGGTTGGTAAAGAATTCAAAAAATTCCTCAATTCAAGAGACGGCTATCTAGCCTACATGACACTAAAAGACGAGCACGATCACTTTGCACAAAAAGTAATAGGAAAGGACAAACACGGAAATCCAATACGTGAAGATTATGCACTCTACAGCATGGTCAATATGATTCATATTGCAGAGGAGCTAAGAGGCCAGGACGCAGGAGCCTGGGCTGTAAATACAAGAGATGAAGATGTTAAATTAACATTTAAAGAAAGGGGGCAAGTTAAAACTATCACTGTGCGACCAGGAGAAAGATTAGTTGATCAAAATGGGAACCTGATACCTGTCCTTTTAAAAGAAGCAAGGTGGAATAAAGAAAAGAAGATGTACGAAGGCGGTGGTGATTTCATTATCAAGGATGGCGTTGTTCAATTAAACACAACCTGGCTAAGTAAAGACGAGGATGAAAGCAGAGCCAGAATGCTCGAAGTTCAAAAATACTGGGGCAGGCTTGTTGGAGACAGATTGAACCCGCACCTTAGATTTATCAGGCTGAACTCCGCTTGTGGGCAGGGAAAAGCAGTAAGCTGGTTTGGCGGCAATAAAAACATCGACGAAGGTTTTGACGAAGAAAATGTCCTGCTTCGAACAGACGCTGTCAAAGACGCTCTTCTCGGGATGCAGATCGAAGTTTTGAAAGACGTTCTTGTCAAAGGTCTCCCGCCAGATCGAAGATATAAAATGCACAGGACAAAAGAAGGGCAGGATTTAATTGATTTTAGACCCCAATTTACATTTACAGATGCAACGGGCGTTAAACACACCCACGATACTTTTGATGCAGCTTCAGGATTTGCCACAACTGCATTTAAAAATTACGTAAAAAGACTTGCTATGAACTTTTATCCGCCTTCTTCCTCAGGAATACCACATCCAAAATGGCCGGCTATTGAAGAAACCTTAAATAAACCTGATGTTACTCATGAAGATATTTCAAAAATAGTAGAAGCAATAGTTGGTCCTAATCACGGAGGACAAGACGCATATTTTGAAAATATTATGCATTTTAAAACTTATAAAGAGCCTTCTTGGACGAGTCCTTATAGAAGGGAACTGGACGCAATAGGACCAAGACCTATTAAGGAAGTTACCACAATGCAGGATATGCTTGCCAAAGGGATTGACACTTTTAGAGGCAGATACGAGCATGGCCAGAATATGATGGATCAATGGTTGATGGCACTTAGAAAAATCGGCCAATACGAACGTATAGGCTACGAAAAAGCCGGATACTACAAAGGTATTGCAAAATGGCTTACAAGACTGACCAACCAAATGATGGTGGGTGGATTAATTGCATCTGCATTGACCGGAACTCCGATAGGGCTTTTTATAGTAATGTCTGGAGCAGGTCTTAGAGGCTTTGCCAAACCGGCTGCTGTAAAAAATGCAAAGAAATGGCACACAAGAAGAATAAAAGCTATAGAAAAATATAAAGATGCCACTTCCATGGCTGGAGCTTTCCAGGCAGCACTTCAAGGAGAGATCCCTCAGCAGCAGGATTTGTCCACAATGAGATATTATACTGAAGTTATCACTTTCTGGCTTGAGGATCTGGCAGCGACCAAAGAACCGGATGACTGGTATCCGACTGATGATCTAGTTCTCAAAAAAACAGGACAAATGTTCGAAATGCTTGAAGAGAGAATTAAAGAAGCAAGCAAACCGCCGGAACTCTAAAATTTAACAATTTATAATTGAATTATGTTTTTGGATGAAACTGCTCTAAAAATCATTACGAAATCTATGGGGTTTTCTCCTGCAGAACAGGAGGCGTTTATTGCCAATTATTATGATGTTATTTCCAGGTTTTTGATGTCTCATATTGTCGGCTATATCGCTGAACACGAACCGGACAGGATGGAGGAGATAAATAAAATGTTCGAGGCGCAAAATGTCGAGGAGCGGGTAAAAGGGCAGAAGGTCATACTTGATCAGATAAAATTATTTCTGGCTTCATACGATGATCTGGAGCAGGAAACAAGGGATGTGATGAAAGAATACGACAATGCGATTTTCTTCAGATTTATCGGTGATGGGCCAAAAGAAGACGTCTTTGAAATAATCGATTATCTAATGGAAAAAATCAGGCAGGCCTCGGAATATCCGAAAATTATGAAAAATCTGGAGAAACGTTTCGGTAAAAAGACTGTTGATGAGTTTCTCAGCTCTGAGAAAGATTCACCGTCGGCGGAGTAGGAGTTGGCTGGGCTGGCGGTTGTTCTGGTTGCTGTTCTTGCTGTATTGGTTGAACTTGAGGAGCCTGCTGTATTGAACTTTCAGAAGTACCCGAATCATCTGTCAGCACATTATCCTCAATTGGCTCTATTACTGATTCTTGTTGTGATGTTTGTGGTTGCGGCGGATTCTCTTTTGCCTGCCTGACAGCTTCTTCTACTTTCTTTTCATCAACAAAATCCAGTAAACTCAATATATGCCTTGCAGTCTGCCTTTCAAGTTGATGCGCTTCAAAAATATAATCGGCTAGTTCATCCTGTTTCGCCTGATCCAGTCTTGGATAATATTGCTCATAGTAGCTTTTGTTTACCTGGTTAATCAACTCTGCAAGAAACTTCTGCAAATCTTCGCTTGATAGAAAGGTCTTGAGCATTTTGTCTGTCTTGAGCTCTTCATTCTGCTCGGATATATAAGTATCCATCTTCTTTTTGATCAATTCTTTTTCATCTTCGTCATATTTATTTCTTTCCATATAGTCAATCACACCAGCCTTCATAACCTTGTCAATGATAGAGTAGTACTGCTGCATTTCGCTTTCAATAACAGTATCATCATCTATCTGTAAAAGCATCGATATTGTATTCGGATCGATCAGATAACTTGTCGTAGGCATATTACTTTTCTAAATTCTAAACAAAAACTAAATTCACTATTCTAGTATCAAGCAGCCGCAGCAAATTGACTAGCCGCACTAGCGTTTAGATCCCTTCTCAAAACTGAAATCGTATCCACATTTGTAAGTTGCATATATGTTTGTATTGTTTCATTTACATCCTTGCCCGTCTGTGCTGCATAAGCGGCAGCAGCTTTCTCACGCGACCACAAGCTAGCATCTGCAACAATTCTTCTAATCTCTTTCTCCGCTTTTTCTAGCGCTAATTTTTCCTTATCAACTTGCAATTCCATTTCATCTATTTTTCGTCTCCCATAATATCGATCATAAATATATGTTGCTGCTCCTGCTGGAAGCAAAGCTAAAGAACCGGTAAAACTTCCTGCTAAAAGTCCAAGACCAATCCCTCCCGCAGCAAATCCAGCTCCGCCCAATAACAAGCCCGGACCAATTGTAGGAATAGCAAATATCGCTAATGCCGTACCATAATGTTTCAATTTGCTTAATTGTAATGCAAGATTTGCACGACGTTGTTTATCCATTGCCACTGCAGCTTCTCTTGCACGCATCTTCATTTCAGCAATTCTAACTCGTTGTTCTGCTTTCAGCTCTTCTTTAATGTTTGCTTTTGCCGAATCAGAAAGATTCAACTTGGCAACTATAGCGTCAATATTCAATAAATCATATTTTACTTCCTTTGAACCCCCTTCTACTCCGGGGATTGAAACGTTCCCGCCACTTTCTGTAATCAATTCCCTTGTCGATTTATCCAACTCCGTCATCATCTGTGAGTATTCATTCAATTGCTCTTCTGCAACTTGCTTTTCTACTGGACTTAAATTCGCTAATTCTTTTTTCAAATTACCCTTCACCCAATCTACTGTAGCAAGCCCTCTTTTGCCCTTCATAAACTTCTTTGCTTTCTCCATTAAATCCGAAACTGCCGGACTTTTTTCAGCTCGCTGTCTTGCTCGCTTCTCAAATTCTTTTTTTACGGTTTCATCTTTAATATCCTCAAGTTTGATGGCTTCTCCCCGAGCTTCCCTGGCCAATAACTCGTCGACCATTCTCACCTGTCTTTCATAAACTTTTCCCATTATTCGATCCGCCTCATTTTGTTCAATATATCCACCTGCAACATAAGCATCTAACTCCCCCTTAGCCGCATTCGGATTAGCCAAATCACCTGCTGAATATTTCCCTACCACACTTGCTTCAACTTGTCTTCTTATAGGATCAAGAACTTCTTGATCAAAGTTTTTATCTTCTGGAATAGTTCCCATATCTTGTGCTGTATAAAAAGCCTCCCGTTGGTCTTCCACGCTGATACCATCTGGAGAGAGAAGAACGTCTTGTATATATTTATTATTCCTCTCCAATTGAAAGTTTCTATCAACTTTACGTTCCTGACTCTTTCGCTCCTTCTCTTTTCTCGCATTATCAACAGTTCGAATTCTCCTCATAGCACTTTCACGTTGCTCGTCAGGCAAATTTTCCAGATTAGCAATATCATCTAAAGCTTGCCTAGTATCATTAGCTGTTGGGTTAGGCTTCTCTTCGATATCCAAAACAATATTGTTAGCTCTCCTCTTAGCTGCAGTCTCTTTGTCTGCTTTTTCTTTCTCCTCAGCGGCCTTTTTTTCTGCTTTTGTAGCTCTTTCCAAATCCCTGTAATCACCTCTCATATTATCATACTGTCTAGAATTGAATCCCTTACTGCCATTAGCTTGGCGCAACAACTTCCTAGCCAAATCCACATCTCCATCCCTAACTGCATCATCAAAATCATTCATCAGCTGCGAGAAAGACTTCTCCTCTTCATCAAGTCCTCCACCTTGTCCTTCTCCCGAATCATACTTTTTAGATTGAAAGGCATCTCCTCTTATTCTCTCACCGCCGTCTTCTGCCGTCTCTTTTATATTGTCATATCTACTTAGGGCTCCTTCTAGTTGTTCTATATCTTCATGAGTTGGATTTGGCAGATTGCTCAATCGATCTATCTCACGTTGTAGTTTTTCTAACTGAGGAGAAGCTTCCCCAATAAATCTTTCTGATGAAATGTCTTTTCTAATAGTTTCCAAAGCCTTATCGGCCTGTGGCCTGAGTTCATCTCTCCTTTTCTGCTCCTCTGTATATTCAATATTTTCTACTGGTGGGGGTTGTACTTGTGTTCTAGCCTCTTTCCCGGCCAGCAAATTCGCAAGATCATCTGGAGTTCCAACACTATCTCCTGCAGCAGTTTCTTGTTGAGCAGGTTGTATATTCCTCTCCCCAAGTGGCATAGCTTCAGTTGGTCCTGGTTGTCCTGGTTGTCCTGGCTGTCCTGGTATTGCCATAATTATTTCTTCTCTTTTTCCTGCTTATTTAAATAATCTATCAACTGGTCTTTTTCGGCGAGTTCGTCGAAAAATAGGATTTTTTGCACTATTTCTGCATCGCTGAAGCCTTTTTCCTTCAATTGCTTTGCAGCTGCTCTCATTACTGGATTGGGCACACGTCTGCCATTTTCGACCATTTTGTACTGCCGCTCTTCGCTGCTCACTACAGCGTCAGTGCCCCCTTCCGCTAAACTTTGCAATACTTGTGCTGCTGATTGCTGCCCACTCATATCTATCCTTGATATTTATACCATAATTAATTACAAAAATCATTATCAACGAATTTCAAATCAAAATCAAGCACACTTTGCTTTATTAAAATTATTTGTATATAATTTCGGCATAATTAATGATTTGACTCAATAAATATGTCAACAGAAGCAGCAACAGCCGATGAAACAACAAAAGCAGGGCTAGTAGGCAAATACCTCGCGGGTAAATTCGTAGGTGGCGCTCAAAGATGGATGGAGCAGAATATGAGTGAAGATGCATATAAGCGATACCAAGAGGACTTAGAAAGTGCAGGACTAACTGGGGCAGAGGAGCCTGGTTTGATTGGAAGATTTATTTCCAATCGTGGTCAAGCATTGGCAGAAAGAGTTGGAGATGCTTCTTTTGACATGATGCAGACAGAGGAGTTTGGCATACTAACAGAAAACTATATCCATGACCAAATTGACGAGACAATTGACGATTTTAAAAATGGGGGTCTTCAAGAAACATTAAATATGGCAGAACAAAAAGTCAGAGTAGAAGGAAAAACAAACGATAATTACGAACATATCAAAAATCTTTTAGGTGCAGATAAGAAAAAAACCTGGCTGGGAAGGACAATGTGGAAAATATTGGCAAAAGGATTGTCGTGGACTGTACCGCTAGTTTCAATGGTTGGCGCAAAGCTCACTGTTGATACTACCAAACAAGAGGATAAATTTGACAGCTATAAGAATCAATATGGCAATATATTGAATGGCTTGCTAGCAAAAGTCGATCCTGAACGTTAAAAGCCACAAAAGAACATGGCTAGAAAATCTGACCCTGACTATATTATTTAAAAAAGCAAAGCATTTCTGATTATGCCAAAAGAAAAACAAGACTTATTCAAAAAACTTTTCGAAACTACTACCGAGTACATTGAGAAGTACGAGTATTTCCACATATCAGAAGATGGCTTTGCGGAGCTTTTCGGAGAAAATCTGCTCAAAGTAATAAAAATAGCATTTGATCTAAATCTCGATATCGAGGAACTCAAAAAATTCACAGAAGAACACGGCACAAATCCCGATATGCTTGAACTTGGCGCATTTATCGTCAAAACAATAGATAATGATTCGACGTACGTTTTGCTGAATTACTACTTACTCAGATTCATTTCTGCTTCAAATGATATTGTAAAAGAACTACACCAAAACGACATAGAAATGATAATGCAAGGCCACGGAATTGGAGAAGAGGATATCCAACAAGTCATCGATGACTACAATGACCTGATCAAGATGCACAAGAATCTACCCTTGCACTCCTAACATTTACTCTCTATACTGTTTTTGTCTAAGCAATTTATGTAGTACGCGCATGAAAAAAATACTGCTTGTGGTTCTTTTGATTACGACTGTTGCCACGTCGTTTTTGACATTTGCAACCGACGCTGAAGCTGTGGTCGTCGACGAAACGTCAGACTACACCCTGACTGAAAGCACAGTCCCCGAATCCGCAGCAGGGGATTACCTGCTCGATAGCACAACCATGTGTGACCCGGACACCCAAGTTTGTAATGAAGAAATTACAGGTATTGGAGTCAAAATGGTCGAATTAGGACTCAAATTTCTTGTAAAACGAAAAAGCAATGTCATAGACAGCAATACCGGCGAACTGCTTTTAGATGACAATGGGGAACCTATTACATTTTATAAACCCGGCGCAATACAAAGTATCGTCGGTCTCAATGCACAATTATACGCAAACCCTCCGGCAAGCGGAATTACTTATGCTCAAAACGAATGGAGCAAATTAACCACAGGAAACACCGCTTATGCCGCACCAGAAGACTCGTGGATTTACTACCCCGGACTGGGGTTTGAAATTTTAAACCCGATAGCTGATTACTGGGCAGTATCTAGAAATATTGCTTACGCTGCGATGATAATAATTATAATTATCGTTGCCTTGATGGTTTTGTTTAGAAGCTCATTTGGGGGCCAAACCCAGGTAACAATAGCGAATTCCATACCAAACATAGTGATTGCTCTAATTATGATCACTTTGAGTTATGCACTTTCAGGACTTGCGATAGATTTCATTACAATTGGAACAAATGTCACCCAGCAGGTGCTTGTACAAAATACCTGGTCACCGGGATATGATCTGTGGAATGCTACCAGTATAACCACACACCCAATAGACCCGCTAAATGCGCCCATCGAGACACTCAGACAAGTAGTTAGCGATGCAACACCTGACGCACTTGGCCTAAACCAAGAAGAGTACAATGGACTCATAGATCAACTTGTAGATGCAACCGATCAGGACAAACTAGAAATACTCGAAAATGTACCTGCTTTTAAAGCAGATCTTGAGTACAATCCAACCCTGGGTGACGCAAACAACCCGGTCAAATACCACCTCCAGCCAGATGATGATGCAATGAGTGTATGGGGGGTATTCGGGACTGCAAATATTAGAGTGAATGAGGGAAGCATTGCACTTGATAAGGTTGTTCCAGATAATGATCAGACAAACAATACTGTCGTGAATGCACTTGATAGAATACTTGAAGCGGCAGACGCTGCTGGAGCAGATAAACTAATCGGTCTTTTATTCACCCTTGTTCTTGCAATTGCCGCATTTATGGCAAGTATTAAGCTATTTATGAAATTGGTCAGCAAATACCTTGTCCTGGCACTTTACCCGATAGTGTCACCATTTATTATGTTGACAATTGCTATTCCTGGACAGGGAATGAAAGCAGTAACAAACTACTTTAGAACACTCTTTGCTGCATCTCTCACATTTGTTGCAGTTTATGCAATATTTCTGTTTATGATTGTCTTAACAAACGATCTAAACTTTGGAATCAATTTTGGTTACAGCCCTTCTCTGATAGGGGCCAATACTGCCAGATTAGTTGGGGATGGCGGGGCAGTCAGCGGACAATTTATCAAAAATCTTATTGCCTTTGGACTGTTTATTTCAACACCAATGATCCCGGACTTCCTTGAAAAAGCAATTGCAACACCAGCAGAATTCAAGAAAGAACAAGCCAAAACAGTATTTGCCGGTTCTCTTCGATCTGGTCTGGCAAGCGGAACCCAGCCACTATATAAAGTCGCAAAAGGCCGATATGATGCCTGGACAGATAGACCGAAAGCTAAACAACAATAAGAGATAACAACAAGCACGATAAACATGAAATGTCCGATATTCAAGAAATACAACAAATCGATCAATTATATGAACAGACCTACAAAAAATTAGGCAGATCAGCTTTTGTATTTATAAGTCCGACCTCCTTTGATTTTGAAATCGAAAACTTTCTTCCAAAATTTGAAAAACGATTTCAAAAAACATATAGAAAAAACAAGGCCGCCATCGACCAGTTTATAAAAGCTGTACTGGAAAACACCAAAAACGAGGCAGTTTCAATCCCGGTACTTGAATTTGAGAAAGAAAATATATCTGAACTTACCAGAGTCTGGCTTCAGACAATCAGCAGCTACTTCCAGTCCAGATGGGACCAGGGACTTCCCGAACTTGCTGAATACGCAATAGAGTTTTTCATCCCGCCCCAAACCGAAGCTCAAAAGGCCCAATATAAAGAGCTGGGAATAAAAGAAACGGATCTGAAGCAGACAATTAAAGTCGATCTCCCTTACGCCGTGCTAATTGATAAAAAAGGGGAAATAGACATCAAAGAGACAATAAATTTCGAGAATAAATTTTATCTGATCAAATCAAAACTCGCCGGCCTGAGCATACTCAACTACTCAAATAGCCTGTTAGCAAACAAACTTAAATACTATCCAGAAAGAGCCTTTTTTGTAATAAATCAAGGTAGGCAAATCGAACAAATTGCAGAAGAATTAATACAAAGAGTGTTTGATAATTTAATGCATCTTGCATATAGTGACATCGAAAGGGGAATTTCTCCAATAGACGCCAAAAACAATGCTCTTGCTCAGATAGTTGATATGGCTCAAAAAAGACAGCTTGAAGAACTGGTCGTCTTTAGAGCACGCGAAGATATGTCTATGGAATTATATGTCCTAGAACTCTTGGATTCATTACGAGAATTCAATCCAAAAATCAATCAAGAGACTTTAGATGACTTTTATAAGCACATTTTCATTGCACTCACCGAAGTGATTATAGAACAAGCTATTAGACCCGGTAATTTCTTCACCTCAAAGATTCGAGAAGCAACTCAAGACGAACAGCTCGAAGAAGGCAATGAATATACTTTAGAGATCCAAAGCATTACAAACGCCGGAGTTCTTCTTGAGGGAATAAAAGAATATTACAAATTCACAATGAGTGAACAGGCACTAAAGGACATGCTTGTTTTTAGCACAAGTGGGTTTAGGATGGATAAATACTTTCTATAATTAGAGAAATACGCATGGCATTGCCAGCAGCACAAGCACAACCAAATATTAATAAATTACTCGATAGAGTGGAGGAGGCATTACGTGGACAAAATCCCACAATTAGTGCATTTAGAATATCAGCTATCAGGAATCAAATCGAGCGGGTTGTCTCAGACCCGTCAGCAAATACAGCTGGAGTTATGGCAAGCCTGGGGATAAATATTACAGACCGGGAAACACTTAGAAGTCTCGAAACAGAGATCACGCAGACAAAACAGGAACTTATTGAAGCACAAAAAGAGGCTGAGTCTAAAAATGAAGTTAAAGAGGAACAACCAAAAGAACAAACCGGCGGCGGCGGCGGAGATGACGATGTTGTAGCCGAAAACCGAAGAGTTCCCAGAATACCCCGCTTAAGAAGACAAGGGACAGACAGGAGGTCTAAAAAGGCTAAACCTCAAAAACAGTCACCAGAAGAAGAGCAACAGAGTATAAAGCCAAGTGAACAGGAAACCAACCTTCCTCCAAAACCAAAAGAAACGCAATTACCAAAGCAGCTTCAAGATTTAAATACCCAGATAGCAGCCCTTGAGAACAATTTGGAACTTGCCGGGGCAAAAGCGAATCCGAGCATACGAGAACAAATTTTAAATAGAAAAGAGCAACTTACAAGAGAAAAAGCAGTATTGGAGAGAAATCTGACTTACCTGGAAGAATTAAACAAGTATAATAAGATCAAACAGGAGTTCGGGAGCTATACTCAGGCTGTCGAAAAACTCTCCCAAAACCAGCCAAACGCTGCCCCAGAAGAGATCCGTAAGCAAAAGGCACAAAAATTCGCAACACTTCAAAATCAGGCGAGATATCTGGAGCAATCAGAACAAAGACTAGGAAGAATGGCTGACCAGGTGGGACCGGATCTGCAAAAATACAAACCCGAAACAATCAAGCCTCAATCCAATAGCGAACTTATCGAAAGGGACTTGATCCAAGGCGGATTTGACTTTGCTGCAGATCTTTCAAAAGAGGACGTCAGGAAAATCGCAAGAGAGAGGAGCAATCCGTATGATGTAATCGGCATTAATAAAGATAAAGCAACCCCGCAGAATCTAAAGGCTGCGTATAGCACCACACTGGCAAGACTAGCAAAGAGTGACGACCCAAACGCAGCTGCAGCTATCAAGAATTTACAGTCAACTTATGGACTTCTAAATTCTGTATCAAACGAGATGACACAGGACCAGGTTCGCGAAATGGCAGACAAGATGCTACTTGAACGGGCAAAAGCACGCGCCGCTGCTACAAGAAAAGAGCTAAAACAGGGGAAAAACATTTGGGAGCAGAAGATCGAAAAGAAAGAAAAAGTAAATATCAGGGACTGGTACAGCAACAGGAAAAAAGACTACGAGAGTAGAAAAGGACAGTATTATAGGACAGGACTAGGCTATCTTCCCAGAAAAGCCGGACAAGGTACTATGTTTTTAGGGAAACAAGCTGGCAGGGGAGTAGGAGCTATCGGTAGAGCTGGAAGAAAAGGTGTTGCGGGAATCGGCAGATCTATAGCAACCAGCAGAATAGTTCAATGGACAGGAAAAACAAGACTTGGCAGATGGACTTTCGAGAAAGGACGGCAGATAAGCATTCTTCCGAGGCGTCTTCGAAATGGATTGGCAAGAATTGACGAAAGCATCGGAGACAGGATTAGCAGAAAACTTGACAGAGATGTCAAATACAAAAGGTATCAGCCGCAAAGAAAAGCTTTTAGCGGTCTTGGTATTAAACGGCTTTACAATGATTTAGGAACAATCAATCTCAAGAAAAAATATGAGGAGCGAAAAAGTAAATCCAAATCAAAAACACTACTGGCTGTAGGAGTTGGAGCAAAGGCATATTTGGGTAAAATTCTCAATACATTGAATAATGTTAGACGCATAGTACAGAATGGAGCATATACTATGAGCGGTTTGAAAACCCTCAATAACGGCGCTAAGGCTTTATCAAACTCAATTACCAATACAAAAACCCGGATAATGGGAGGTGTTGTTGGAAAGGGCTTGATCGGTGCTCAAAGAGCACTAAACGGGGTTCGCGCACTCGCAAGAGCAACTGGCTCTGGGCTTAGATACGGTGCAATTGGCGCAGGACTCGCACTTGCGATGGGCGGTGGGACACCAGCAATTCTTGCTGCCGCTGCTTTGAGTGGTGGAGCAGGTGCCGCGTTGAAATTAACCACAGATACATTAAATTCAACAAAACTCAGCCCATTTGGAAGAATTGCTGATTTTCAGAAAGCTCACGGTGTTCTCGGAAAAGAAATGCGCTTACAGCAAGGATTAAGCGCTTCTAGATCTCTAACAACAAGAGGGTATACCTTTGCCCGTTCACTAAATACCGGTTTTTACGGCTTCGCCGGCGGAGCAGCTATTGCCGCATTGCTCGGCGCAAGTCCATTGGTTGCATTGGCAGCCGGAGCGACTGCTGGGGGAGCAGCACTTGGTGCAAGATATCTAACAGGGAGACTCGCCGTCAATGCGTCTGCAAAAATTGCAACAAGTTCAACGCTAATGGCACTTGGCAAGCTCCCATTTATGGAACTTGTCGGCCTGGCAACGGCAGCACCATGGATCAATAGTCAGCTCTCGGCAATGCGCGCCCAAGGACTGGATTATTTCTCTGCAAACTGGTCTCCAACTCATCTCAAATCCTGGCTAAATTATTTAAAGGGTGCTGAACTCGGATTTAATGTCGGCGGCATATACGGAGGGATCAGCGCCATGGCGGCCATACAAGGGATCAACCTCGGAGCTGCAGCCTTGGGAACATTGAGCGGAGCTGGTATTGGCATAGCAATCGCATACGCTACCGGGACACCAATTGGAACATTTATGGTAGCAGGAGGAATAATAGGCGGCATCACAGGAGGATTTATTGGAACAATTATTGGAACCCCTTTGTTTGGTGTGGCATTGGGATCCGTTATTTCATACATCGGCTCACAAATCGGTGCTGCAATCGATAAACTTCTAGGAAATGTTGATGTTCTGAAAAACGTTCTGGCCGGATTGTCTCTTATGAAAACATTGTATGATTTTGTGGATACTCTTACTAAAAAGTTTGACCCGACCGCAGCTTTCGGACTTGCCTTTGCCCTTGTGATGATGGGGACTACGCTTGTCGATCTGGGTTTTGATAAAATTCCAGATAACCAGTCCACCAGGCCGTCGCAAAGCGTGGCTCAGGCCGCACCTGCCAGCAGGATCAAAGGCGAAACCATTGAAATTATCACTTTGGACTGCGAAACTGATTCTGATCATAAACTTTACAACCCAAAGACATCTGAAGTTACACAAATACTAAAAACAGGGGAAATATACGAAATCCATACAAATGATGCTATCTTTAAAAACATCACAAAGCCAGCCAGGATTGAGAAATATGCAACACTTGGGAATGGTGTATTTGTCGGCAGCTGCAATCCATGAAGAGACGTTAGGAGTTAGATGTTAAAGACTAGTTATCATCCTTCTGCGCAAGTCCATAATCAGAGTATGGATCAGCACCTTTCAATTCGTCCTTTTTCTCTTCTGCAGTATCCAGATCGATTTCCTCGCCCTTTGTATCTACAGGATCACTTATATCATCACCTTTTAGCCAGTCAGGAATATCCCCCTCATCCAGCCCCTGATCTGCCGCTGCTGTTGGAGGCTGCTGGTCGCGAGCAGGTGAGCTCGCCTGCGCGCTGGCTACTGGAGGCTGCACAGGAGCGAAATTCTGATCCTCTCCAATAGCACCTTCGCCGACATTATATTCATCAAAATCCACATCTACATCAGCTGGAGTTTCATCCATTGCAGGCTGCGTATAATAACTGCTGTCCAGATCCGTTCTTGGATCGATATTTACATTTACATCAGTTGCAGCGTCATAAGCACCGCCAGCGCCAGGAGTTGTTCCATAGTCATTCACATAAATGTCTTCTTCACTGCCTCTTCCCCTCCAGATTGAATACAAAATCCAAGGAATAATAATAATAAATAGCGCAACAACGCAGATGACAAAAATCACAAGAAGAGTAGAGGTATTGAGTCCGCTGCCCTTATCTTTCTGAGCGTCAGCCTCAATTTTAGTAAAAAACCATGATTTTTGAGCTTTTTCTCCACCGCTGTCTTCAAAACTGATCTCAATCTTGTGTTTTCCAAGCCCGAGGTCTCCGATATTACAAACAAGACGGTCGCCTTGAAGTGCGCATGATTCTGAAATATCTGAATCATCAAGAAGCACTTTCACAGAATCAGCAATAATTTCACTGCCGGCGCTTGGAACAAGAGTCGCTTCGATTTTTGCAATTGAATTTGACTCACTATCTTCCTTAGGGATAACGTCAATAATACCAGCAGCATTTTCAATAGGCTCATCATTCTCTCTATTTATTGAAAAAGTATCTACAATATATTCGTAAATATTTCCGGCATCATCAGTTACTACAATTTTCAAATAATACTCCCCATCAGGAATTCCCGATATATCCCACGCATAATTAGTAGCCGTTGGATCCAGAGCTTTGATCAATGTCCACTTCGCCCCGTCAGTCGAATAAAAAAGCTCGATTTTGCTGATGTTTGTGATAGCAGCAATGCTCCATTCGATATTCAACGTGTCATCAATAATTAGTTCATCAGCAGAAGGATTGGAAATAACTACTGACGGCAGTATGACCACAGGCTGTTCCACTACCACTATTTCAAATTGCTGAGAGTCCCTTCCACCATTTCCGTCATCGACGTAAACAAGAACCTGGAAGCTTCCTATAGTTGCCAGCTCACCCTTGGATGTAATTTCCCCGGTTGAAGGATTGATCTGCAAAAAACTAGGCGTATTGACAAGTACGTAGCTCAAAGCATCCCCATCAGCATCACTTGCCTGAACATCATATCCGAACCTCTGTCCGATAATATAATTTGCATTTGGCGGATTGGATGTAATTACTGGGGCTGAGTTTGCTTTTTGAGCGAGAGTGACTGAGCGAAGGTCGCAAACAGAATAATTTGCAGCTCCGTTTCTCAAAGTAGTACACACCTTCAAACAATATGTACCATCAGCAGCAGCAGGCCGGTCGATCATTGCTCCATCGGTATTATATGCTTTAGTATAGACATTGTTCCCGTCTTTGATTGAATAATCATTGACCGCTATTGTCCCATATTTTGTAATACAATTCGGCTGATAAAGCGCAATTTCATATTCAGGGTTGGCATTCTCATCGTCATACAACTTAAATTGGATATTTACGGTTTCTACTAGGGTAGAATTCGCCTTTGGAGAATTGACTAAAAATTGATCTGCAGGATCAGCCAGAGGGACAGCCTGTACAAGCTGCAAAAGACCGGAAGCAGCCACAGCTGACACGATAATAAACAAAAAACCTTGAAATATTCTCTTGTCTGCAATTTTGTATTTCATTGTATAAGTATACCTTTTTCTAATTAGTCAATCCAGCCCTCAGATAACCGCTGTTACTAAGTATTGTATTGACCTTTGTCTGGGCGGATTCAGCACTTCCTGTTCCTGCCAGCCATTCTGCGAAAACCTCTTTTACCTGCAGATAATCAACCATTTCCCAGCTCCCGGCTTGTCCAATTTCAGCCAGATAAACTTCAAGATACTGATTTGACTCGAGCTCCGGTCCCATATCAACTCTTGGGTAAATCTGCCCAAAAACGCGTGACTCTGCAGCTTTCGAGTAAGAAGCTCTTAATTGTTCCGGCTGGGTTGCGAAATTTAAAAAATCCCACGCAACTTTATAATTTGCCGAGTCCAAAGACACCATCTGCATCCAATAATCCGCCCAGCCGACACTTCCTTCTTCCAGACTCGAAAGCTGCGGTACATTTGCCACCCCGATATCCAATCCCAAATTATACGTTTGATTGTAAGAAATCACTTCATCCAGCCTCCATGCAGGCGCAAAAAACATGCCCAGTTTGCCTTCCAGGAACAATGCAATATCCTGTTTTAAAGTATCATCCCAGACATTCTCTTCTTCAAAGTTTTTGAAATACTGCGCTGCCTCAGAAGTAGCAGAATCTTCTGCAAAAACGGCCTGGCCCAGCTCATCTACCATACCGACTTCCGATTGAAGCATCAAAAGATTAAAAACTTCAAACCAGAATTGAGAATTATCGTCCGCATTCAAAGCCAATCCAGCTGTTGTTATACTATTATTTGAAGATTTTGTAATATTTTGTGCCTGCTCAAGAAGCTCTGACCAGTCACTTGAAGGAACAGTATATCCAGCGTCATTAAGCAGCTTTTTATTATAAATCAAAGCAATTGAGTCAATCCCCAAAGGAATGGCATGAACACTGCCGTCATAAGCCCCATCACTTACAATTACCGGGTAGAAATTTTCCTGATAAGTTGCATAATCCAGCACTTCACTAGGACAGGGCAGGGAATAATTTTTGTATCTGGCAACAGACTTGGAATTTACAGTAAAAATATCGGGCGTAGTTTCCGGCTGCCTGTCTGTTAGAACTTTCTCCAGACTTGTTTGATAATCATCTAGAGTTTTTTCTGAATATTCAATAGTGACATTTGGATATTTCGCCTGATAAGCATCGATCAAGGGCTGGACATTTTCCTGAGGTTCAAAAAGGTTCCACCATATCAGAGTAATCTGCCGATCAGTAGGAACTATTCCGGTATTATCCTGAGGAGTTTCATTGCCCCCTTCTCCTGGCAGAAAGAGAATAACCAGTATACCTATTATTACAATAAATAATACCGCCGCACCAAGCAATACAAATGTTCGCAGATTATCATTCATCGATTTTTCAAATTGAAATATTAAACTTCCTCCCCATTTACAAGCACATCGCTGACCCCTTTTGTCTTGGTCTTTATTGCAATACTAACCCAGATTTGACCGCGATTCAATTCTATCTCATTTCCGGCCTCATCATAATACTTTGTGCGATCTTCCTTTGAGTCTTTTTTCCAATTTGCTTCGATCATTTTCCCATCCCGAAAGATCAAGGCCCGATCTTCACCGGTCATATCAATAATTATTCTAGAATGACCATCCATGGCGTCTCTATAATTGTGAAATTCAATAATGACATTAGAAGGTGCAATACGCGCTCCAGTAAGAGCGTCATTATCAGCTTTTCCACCGACTGAACGCAAGTAAGTGTTCGTTTTAGGATCATAATCAAATGCCGCCTTGTAATAGCTCGTCGACATGCTGGTAAATCTAATCTCAATGTTTTGATCTGTTCCTCTCTCTTCTTCCAGGTCACCAAATTTAAATTTCAGAGGCTCGATATCTGAAGGAGCAATCCAGCCAAGGCGCTCAATTTCGGCATTTATAAGCTTAAATCCGGTCATGAGAGAGTGAACATAGCCTGCGCTCTTTATTCTCTCTGGATCTCGATATCTTGAACCTGCTGTCTGCATACTTTCGATACCCCATGCAGAAAGTTGGTATAAAGTATTGATCTCAGGGACGGCCTTCTCCTGCGGAGGATAGCTTGCCTGGCCCTCATGTACAAAAACCGGATCATCAAAACCCAGGAAATACTCCAGCATATAGCTTCTAGCACTTCTGATCGGCCCGATTTTCTCTACACTTTGATTCTGGTAATAATATGCGTTGTATCTCGTGATCCCGCCTTCTGCAAGGACTTCGAGCACCATATCAGCAAAACTCAATCCGAACTGGGGCCTTGCATCGCTGTGATTATTCAAAGAGATTACAACCAGCTTTCTGCCTTGCATTTCATTGAGCTCATCTGTTGTGACCAGAACACCGTTTACGGGATTTTCTTTATCTCGCACTTGTGCAAAATCAGGCACTGCAATATTTTGATATGCCAGATTACCCGCTCCTGCGAAAGAATAATCCAAGCTGAAACTCTCAAAATGTTTGCGATCGAAAATTTCCAAACCGACAAAACTTAAGATAGTTACACAGACAATCATGATAATACTATATATATGTACCTGCTTGATTTGAAATTTGCCAATTGCTAGTTGTCTTCTTGCGACTGGGCTCAAACCCTCATCTTCGGCATTTTCGATCGTACCCCTTGGTTTTTTATTCAAACTAATTCTCACAACTACATCATAGACATACTTAACTATGCTGTCTAGTCATTCAAGACTGGAAACAAAAAACCTAATAATGTACACTGTATTTATGTCAAAACTGACTGATACCACAAAAAGAACTAGAATGTATGTTTTGTACTTTATAGTATTCATTATTGTTGTTCTTACTGGACAAGTGATTTATAGATATGCGACAAGCGAGGAGGATCCCTTTAGCGGCGGAACCACGCCATATAGTTCGATCAATCAAGGGTTTGGCGTGCTGACATATCCTGAAATATCAAGTCTGGCAATTGCTGATGGAAGCACGCCAAGCTTTGTAGTACTCGGGCAATTTGATGATTCTCCCACAAGTGTAAATGTCTATAGTGTTGACAAACCCAGAGAGACTCTTGGCAGCAGCGTAAAAGCTAAAGACCTTGCAAAAAGCCTGGAATTTAATTCAAGTTTGATCAATCAAGACCAGAATTTCAAATGGAGTGAAGGGGGCAGAGAACTGATTTTCAACAAGCTTACAGAAAATTCTACTTATTTAAACAGCTCTTTAAAAAATTCTTCTTTTTCCAAACCGGAATTTGTAGATACTGCAAGCGTCGATTCACTCACTCAAAGCTTGATCTCAACACTTAAATTTCCTTATAGCACCCAAGAATCAGAAAAAGAGTACCTGATCAAATCGGGAAATTCTTATTCAACAACTTCTTCGGCAAATAACGCGGATTTTATAAAAAAGACATATTTTGAAAGTTTTGAAATTGTTTCTTTAAAAAGCAACACAGCTAATGCCCAGACTACTACGACCACAGCTCAAAATGCAGAATCCATGAATGGGCGGATTTACTTTAACAACTTCAGCAAGGGCTCATTTTCAATTATTCTTGCAAATGAGGAAGAACAAACAGGGGCGCAAAGACAAGATAACATTGACTATTTAGTCGAATTTGAAAATAACAGCGTAGCGATTAATGAGGAAACAAAATCAACCTACAAACTCAAAAGCATCGAGAAAGCATGGGAAGATGTAAAAGATGGCAAAGCAAGTCTCAAAAGCCTTGTCGAGGTCGGGGGGAACCCTTATGCCAGTTATCAACCGCAAAAAGTCCTAAGATTCACGGCGGATCCGGATCAAAGCGAGCTAGGATTTTTTGTCCCGGATGACTGGACCGGCTATATTTATCCTATTTATATCTTCAAAGGAACTGCCGAACTTGATGGCGGGAAAACTGCCACCTTCGCCTTTTATGTCAAAGCTATAGAAGATTAATTTTTCAATTTCTCACTTAAGAAGCTTAGAAGATAGAAAGATCCCGTGACAAGAAGGATTTCACTCGATTGAAGCTCTGCGACCAGGCGATGATATGCACCTTCTGCCTCAGGATTATAAAGAATTTGCACTTTGGGTATTGTTTTATTTAGAACTTTTTTCACAGTATCAGCTTTTGCAGAATGTACTTCTATATCCTGCCGGATCTTATAATCTGTCAGAACAATCTGCGACACTTCGCCACCAAGTGTTTTTATTGCAGCTACGACTCCTTCTACTTCTTTATCACTCTTTAGCGCAAAAAGCATTTTGATTTTTCTATCTCCCTTGATCTTATTTACAGCTGCAATAAGTGCCTTCATTTTGTCCGCGTTATGCGCTCCATCCCAGATAATCAAGGGGCTCCTGGATTTAATTTCGAATCTTGCCGGGAAATTTTTGACCTTCAGGCCTTTATTTATCAATTCAGTCTCCCAGACAAGTCCGCTATCCTTGGCAAATTTAAGAAAAGCCGTAATAGCCAGTGCCGAATCTTTCGCTTGATGCTCTCCTATCAAATTTGTGCAAAGACCCTCTAAGAGTATCTTCCCGAAACGATAGTCAAAACTTGTTCCGTCTAAAGAAACATCAATCTTTCCTATATCAAATTCTTTATCAGACCAAAGTACATCTACAGTCACCTTTTCTGTCCATCCCTTGATAATCTCTCTAACTCTCGGTTTTTCTATACCTGTTATCAGGTTCGCACCTGATTTCACAATCTGTACTTTGTCTTTTGCAATTTCCTCGACCGTATCCCCAAGATATTTTTGATGATCAAGTCCAACGTTGGTCAAAATGCAATATTTGCCAAAAAGCACATTTGTCGGATCCAGTTTTCCTCCAATGCCAACCTCAATAACGACATATTTGACATGTTCTGATTGGAAATAAAGCAGAGCAGCAACGAGAAGTATTTCAAAATAAGTTAATGCACGCTTAATTCTGCTATTAGCCTTCTCAAATTTTTTGAATTCCACCAACACTTTGTCAACCAGGCTTTTCAGATCACCCTCTTCGATAAATTCGTTATTGATTTGGATTCTCTCCCTGACAGTTTCCACATGCGGAGAAACGAAAAGTCCAGTCTTCAAGCCATGCATTTTCATAATCGATGCAAGAAGAGTAGAGGTAGAGCCTTTTCCTGATGTCCCCCCGACATGAAAAATTGTCATCCCTTCATCAGGTTTACCCAGCCAATCAAGGAATTCGCGAATCATACCAATATCGTAGCCTTCAATAAGGATTTGCTTACTTGAATATTTTTGAAGTATCTGAAAATCATCCATGAGGGATTATACCACCCAAAGCAGATCGAGAATTTTATTTTGGAGTTAACTTCAGTTTATCGCAAGAATCTCATAGTCAGCCTGACCCGCTGGTGTCAACACTGAGAATGCTTCTCCGACAGCTCGATTTAAAAGACTGCTCCCGAGAGGTGAAGCAACCGAGATTGCTCCATTGGTCGAATCAGCTTCGAAGTCTCCAACCAAAGACAATTCAAGCTCATCAATACCGTTATTAAGCTTGACCGTATCTCCCACATTGACGCTCCTCTTACTTGCCTCATTTTCTTTAGGAACATATGTCTTTGATCTTTTCAGCTCATCCAGTTTTTCAAGAAGCCTGTCTCGTTCCTGAGTCAGATTCGACATTCTTATCATAGATTCTTCATCTTTTTCTTTTTGAAGATAATTCAATTCTTTAATAATGCCAGAAATTTTAAACTCCGTTTGCGCTATCAGCTGCTTCTTCTTCGCAGCATTGAGAATTCCAACGCTGGCCCTTGAAAACGCCTGCCCTGTGGATTTTTTCATGGCATTAAAGTAAAAAATAAATTATCTTTCAATCTTGAACGATTGATTTAAACACATCATAATAAATCAATAATCAACAATATTTATTATGTATATAGTTGAAATAAATATATAATAGGAAGCACCTATTATCTGGTATAATTAAGCTATTACTATGAAAATAGCATTACTGGAAGACTCGAAAAAAATCGGCTATATAGTTTTCAAAGCTTTTGAGAGGGAAAATATCGATGTAGAACTTTTTGAAGGCTTGAGTGACGCTGCTAAAATTATTCCTTCCCAGTTCAGCGCTTATATCGTTGATTACAATTTAAAAGATGGGGATGGAATTGAATTTATTAAAAAAGTTAGAGACAGGCACGAAAAAACACCAATTCTAATGCTTACGGTTCGAGATTCAATCGAGGATAAACTTCAATGCTTTGAAGCTGGGGCGGATGATTATATGACAAAGCCTTTCGAGCTTGCAGAGCTTGTAGTCAGAATTAAAGTCCTGATAAACCGCAATTCTGAAATCTCAAATAAAATCGAAATAATCAACGGAATACAATTCGATTTTGAGAACAAATCAATAAATTACCAGGGGGAGAAAATTCCATTTTCAAAAAGAGAATATCAGCTTATTGAATTTTTGCTGCATCATAAAGGACGGCTTGTTGAAAAAGATAATATAATAGACAGCCTTTGGATTGATAGTGAAGAAAAAGATCCAAATATTGTCAATGTCTACATAAACAGAATTCGAATGAAACTGAAAACTGTCGGGGCAAAAGACTTCATTGAGACAGTAAGAGGTTTCGGCTACATGGTCAAATAAAGAATCAGCCAAATCACACAGTAAATCAATTTATTTATTTTCAATTGCAGCTTTCACAAATTCGATAAATATCGGGTGCGGGTTTAGTGGTGTTGACTTGTATTCGGGATGCCCTTGAGTCGCCAAGAAAAACGGATGCACTTTCTGCGACAGTTCAATAAATTCTACAAAAAAGTCATCCGGCGATGTTCCCGAGATCACTAAACCCGCTTCCTCAAGCTCGTTTCTATATTCATTATTAAATTCAAACCTGTGCCTGTGTCTTTCTGTGACCAGATTCTTTGCTTTATCCTCAAAGGCACCATGTTTTGAGTAGATCTTGTATGCCAGTGTTCCTTTTTTCAATTCGCATGGATAAGTTCCAAGTCTCATTGAGCAGCCATCACCTTTTATCACCTGGTATTTTTCATCAAATGGAATCGCATGGATAATTTTGTGCTTTGTTCTTGGGTCACATTCCTGCGTATTGGCATCTTTGTAGCCAAGCACATCTCTTGCATATTCGATGCAGGCCACATGCATTCCATAACAAAGTCCCAGATAGGGAATTTTTTGTTTTCTTGCGTATCCGGCTGCCCTTATCTTTCCTTCGACACCTCTTGCACCCCATCCAATCGGGACAATTATCCCGTCCATGCCTTTCAACTCCTGCTCAATAGTTTTTTCCTGCTTATCTGAATTTACAAATTTTATCTCAATCTCACAATTCGCTCTGATACCAGCATGTTTAACAGCATGCAGGAGAGAGTGATATGAATCACTCAACTGAGAATCTCCAGTTCCAAAATATTTCCCGACAATAGCAATTTTCGCTGTATGCTTTTTAGGCGCTTTGAGTTTTTTGATGAAACCCTGCCACGTAGTTATATCCATCTCCTTCTTTCGCAGTCCAAAGTATTTTAGTATCCGCGCGTCAAGGTCCTGTTCATGCAGATGCAGAGGGACTTCATGAATATCATCGAGATTCTCATTTGAAAACACGTCTTCTGCCTTGATATGAAACTTCTGGGCAAATTTATATTTACGCTGATTATCTGTCGGTAATTCACTCCTGACAATTATAAAATTTGGATATATGCCCATACCCATAAGTGCTTTTATCCCCATTTGAGCCGGCTTTGTTTTTGGCTCCCCGATATGAACAGGGACCGGGACATAAGTCACATGAACGTGAGCAACAGGATTTTCAAGTCCAAGAATTCTAGCTGCTTCATAATACAAGCCATTATTATTCTCATATTCACCGACGGTACCGCCAAGTTCCACTACTACGAAATCCGCTTTTGCTTTTTTGGCCGTGGTTTTTATCCTAGAAATTATTTCATCAACAATGTGAGGGATCGGCTCTACATCTTCCCCGTCATAACCCATCTCACGTTCCCGTTTGATCACAGAAGAATAAAGCTGTCCCATTGTCATGAAATTTGGGAACCCGACTTCTTCCTGGAGCATTCGTTCATAATTTCCAAGATCCTGATCTGCCTCAAGTCCATCATGGCAAAGGAATGGGTCGCCATGCTCAATTGGATTAAGCGTTCCGAAATCAACATTTAGATTATTTTCACATTTGATTGGGGCTACTTTATAGCCTCTGGCTTTAAGGAGCATAGAGATCGAGGACGCCGTAATTCCTTTGCCCAGCGCACTAATTACTCCTCCGGATACAAAAATATATCTGGCTTTTGCCATTGCTTTTTCTGTAAAATTTAGAAAAATTTCTATAGGAGGAGAATTAGCCCTTCGACTTTATACATGAATTTAATTTTAAACGCAACTAGGCGATGGGAAGAGCTTTTTCTGGCAGTTCTATAAGATTAATCTCACCTATACAGCCCATAGCTAATGATAGTTGTTGAATTTTCCCTAACGAGACGTTTTGAGAGCCTCTTTCAATTCGCGAAATTGTAGTCTGGGGAACGCCCGATATTCTTGCAAGCTCCGTTTGAGTTAATTTGCAGCTTTTTCGTTTTTCTTTTAAATTCCGAACCGCCATTTTGAAAAGGCTGATTTGTTCTAATGCTTTCTTCTTTTGGGGAGATAAGAATTGTCCTTCGATATCACGCATTTCCAGATTGAATTTACTTGTACGCTCACGAGCCGTTCTTAAATCTTTCCCCGCTAGCCTTTTTCTCTTTTTTCTTATTTTTGCTCTTTGTTTTCTGTTCATGCTGTCAAGATACCTTTCCAGGACACTATGAAAAAATCGACAAATATGTCATATATAGCATAAATGTCGATTTTTTCATAGTGAGGCGTGGAGAGATAAAAAACATAACCAAGTATTTTTGCAGAAAATTTCTATTCTTTCAAAATTCCAGCTATACTGTGTTTATTGTATTTTTTATTAACTGCCAATGGAGACAACTCAAACACCTGAGAATCAACCTATAAAACAAACCACACCTCCGGATCTGACCAAACCGACAACAGACATACCGGCGACAAAGAAACCCCCAAAAAACATGAAAATCTGGATTATTGCTATTGTATTACTTTTATTGGCAGTATTAGGAGCAGGAATAGTTCTTGCATATTTTCTTTTAATCAAAGATTCAGACAGCAGTGATGATGCAAAAGGAGGCGATGATGGAGATATAGTTGAAGATGATGTTGATTCGCCTGATGATGATACTGATGATGATGACGACACAGATTTTGGCCCCAGAAAAATCGCTTACCTAAAAAACGACAATGTATGGATCATGGAAACCGATGGAACCAATAAAACCCAGATAACTTTTGACGGCGACGGAGACGCTACTAGATACACCGCAGTGGACTGGAAAGAGCGGGGAACACTAGGATACGCTAAATGTGACGGGGACTGCAATATCTATACTTACGATCTTACAGCAGATACAGAATTGCTTGCACATACAACCCCACCATTCACCCAACACGTCTCTGATATCACATGGACCCATGACACTACAAAGCTCGGATATATAATTACAAAAGCGGATTACAGCTACGAAGCAATTCTCGCTAGTGGCGCAGGGACAACCTCAATCGCATCATTTGGAATTCCACCTGCAAGGGGCGGTGGCAACTTTGATGGAATTCAAATCCGCTTCAGCCCCGATGATACAAAAATTGTTGTACTCAATACTATTGTAGAACCGGGAGAAGATACAATCATTGCAACGCAAATAGATGGGACGCCGATCACAACAATCGCAGGGGCAACTCACCCGACATTTGACGGAAATAGCGGATTTTATTTTATTAGTGAAGATATGATAAAAAAATATACGTTCGCAACAGACACAATAGGAAATGTCTTGTTTTTTGCCGGAACTGGAGGGTACAACCTTGAAACCTCTCCTGATCGGAACTTTATCAGCTATTGGAATGAAGATGCCGCTGGTGAAGGGCATTTGTATTTCCATGATGTGGCAGGCTCCCCAGCACTTATAGCAGACGGATTTGCAAACGCAAAATGGATTGATAATTCCTACCTAGTTGCAATCAAAACAGACATCAATGAACTTGGCATGGGATATTTAAGCGACGGACTCTCAAAAGTCGCACGTGTCGGCGGAGCGGAATCTGTTTTAGAAACAGACCCTGTTTACACTTTTGAGATTGAGCCTGAATAATTTATTAAATATTTACTTAATCTAATTATTCAATTATGAAAAATAGAAAGCTCGTCTTTGCTTGTTTAATTGCTCTGTTATTGACAATTCTTGCTATTCTTTGTTTTTTAATAACGATGTATCTTCTCGGACACAAAAATTACACTGATATAAAAAATGCCGTAACAGGCGAAGATGAGACAAATGAGACAGATGACACTGCCGAAGAGGAAACTGGCCAAATTCCAGGAGACGCAGGAGAAAACGATCCAAACGCCGGCAATGGGACGGATCTGGTAACTATGGATGACGGGACTCAATATCAAATTTTTTCACCAGTGCCGGATGGCGTTATCAGCAGCCCGCTTACTGTTAGCGGCCAAGTTTCTGGCACCTGGTACTTTGAAGGAAGTTTCCAAATAGAACTTCGAGACTATGACGGGAATGTTATAGCAACTGGGATAGCAACCGCTCAATCTGACTGGATGAGTGAAGAATTGGTCGAATATGAGGGTACACTTACATTTACTGCTCCAGCAGGTGAAATTTACGGCGAATTATACCTGCTCAAGGAAAATCCTTCAGGCTTAATCGAAAACGACAACCAGATAAGCTATCCTGTGAGGTTCTAAATAATCGTGCTTGCCGGAAATGCAGTCTTGGGCTAGAATTAGCCTGTTATTTAAAGAAGCGGACAAATTATGCTTACTTCCAAACAAATTCGCGATAAATATATAAAATTCTGGCTTGATAGGGGTCACGTAATTCTGCCAGATGTCCCATTAGTACCTCAAAATGACCCTACGCTGCTTTTTGTAAATTCCGGAATGTTCCAGCTGGCAAACTACTTAGGCGGAGAGCCGCATCCATTGGGGGAAAGGCTGGTAAATATTCAACGCTGCCTGCGAACTAAATATGACGAAATGCTCGAAGTTGGTGACAATAGGCATACTCTAATGTTTGAAATGATCGGGAATTGGTCGCTAAATAACTTCTTCAAAAAAGAACAAATTCCGTGGATTTTAGAATTTCATGTCAAAGAGCTTGGCCTAGATCCACATAGATTATACGTTTCAGTTTGGGGCGGAGATGAGCTTGTCCCTAGAGATGACGAAGCAATCGAGATCTGGAAGAAAGCCTTTAGAGAATATGGTATTGAGGCAGAATTTTCAGAAAACATAGAAGCTATTCCAAAAGATATAGAGGCTGGTAAGAATCACAAAGCAAGAATTTTTCCATATGGTAAATCCGACAACTGGTGGCAGAGAGCGGAAGCTCCTGGTGAACTTGGTGGCAGCTCTTCCGAGATTTTCTACGACACTGGAATTATCGAACGCAAACAAGATAAATATCACATCAACGATGATTCTGGAAGGTTTTTAGAAATCGGGAATAATGTCTTCATGGAATACAAACTAAATTCAGACATGAAATGGGAAAAAATGAATAGACACAATATCGACTACGGCGGAGGATTGGAAAGAGTAACAATGTGCGTCCAGGGAAAAAGAGATATATTTGAAACCGATATCTACGAGCCGCTTTTAAACAAAATCAGAGAGATTTCGAGGAAAGAATACAAAAATGCAAACGGCACAGAAAATGAATACACACGTAGTTTTAGAATATTGGCCGATCACAGCAGAGCAGCAACATTCATACTTGCTGATGGCGTTATACCATCAAACAAAGATCAAGGATACATTTTGCGAAGATTTATCAGAAGACTAGTCAGATACGGCAAATCTTTAGAGCTGGAAAGTAATTTTACGAGAATTCTGGCTGAAACAATCGTGGAACACATGAGCGATATTTATCCGCACCTCAAAGCAAACGAAGGCTTTATATATGATGAAATCGACAAAGAAGAAATAAAATTTAGAAAGACGCTCGAGCGAGGACTTAATGAATTTGAAAAAATTAGGGGAAGAGGAGAAGAAATCGATGGCAAAAAGGCATTCTGGTTCTATGAAACATACGGGTTCCCACTTGAAATGATAGTAGAGGAGCTCGGAGTTCCAGAAAAAGATGCAGAAAAATTCGAGCTGGACTTTGAGAAGGCACGAAAATCTCATCAAGAACAATCCCGTACAGGGGCAGAGCAGAAATTTACGGGCGGACTTGCCGATCACAGTGATGAAACAACCAGACTTCATACCGCACATCATCTACTTCTTGCAGCCTTGAAACAAGTCCTTGGCAATCACGTCAAGCAAAGAGGTAGCAATATTACAAATGCAAGGCTCAGAATTGATTTTTCACATAATGATAAATTAACCCCTGAGCAAATCCTGGAAGTTGAAAAAATCGTAAATGAAAAAATAGATGAAGGCTGGACAGTAGAAAAAAAGACAATGCCAAAGACGGAAGCAGAGGAAATTGGTGCTGAAATGGAATTCGGACAAAAATATGGCGATCTTGTAAGCGTTTACTTTATAAAGCACCCTGAAACAGGGCAGATTTTCAGCAAGGAATTCTGCGGCGGCCCACATGTGGGAAATACTAAAGAACTCGCAAGATCAGGCCCTGACGGTAAAGACGGTAGATTTAAAATTACCAAAGAGCAAAGCAGCGGAGCAGGAATCAGAAGGATCAAGGCCGTTTTGAAATAAGAAATTCCTTGCTAAAAGTTATGTCTCAGGCTAACATATACCCAATGGACAATATTGCACAATTAAAAACAAAACTCGCTGAGCTTGGAATAGAATTTAAAGAAAATGAACCTCTCGCTCCATATACGACGTATAAAATTGGCGGACCTGCAGATATCTTTAGCGAGATAAAGAATTCCCAGCAGTTAAAGGCCGCTGTCACCCTTGCCATTCAACTCAAAGTTCCATATACAATCATCGGATGGGGAAGCAATGTCTTGATTGCTGATAAAGGAATTCGCGGCCTAGTGATCAAAAACAGCGCAGGGAATATTGCCATTTCAGAGAAGGAGAATATTGAAATTAGCCAGATTGAAACTGCAGACGTTCCAGAACCACGTCTTGATGAAATTGATAAAGATAAGCTCTACACATTCGAAGACCTCGATTATGACGAATCAGATGCCCCGATAGTGAAAGTAAATATCGAATCAGGGGCATCGCTGCCTGTAACGATTATGAATCTTATCAGGAACGGCATAACCGGACTTCAATGGTTCGGAGGCATTCCAGGCACCATAGGGGGCGCAATTTTCAATAATATTCACGGCGGCACACATTATCTAGCAGAATACGTGGATAGAGTGGAGGTTCTAGACAAAGATAGCCTAGAGACAAGATGGCTTTCCAATAGTGAATGTAAATTTGACTATGACTACTCAATTTTTCATGAAGAAAACGATTTAATATTATCAGCAGACTTCAATTTGAGAAAAGGAGATAAAGAAAAAGCCAAACAAGTCTATGTAGAATGGACAAGACGCAAAAAATTGCAGCCCCAGAAATCTGCAGGATGCGTTTGGCAGAATATTTCTAATGAAGAAAAAGAGCGCCTAGGTCTAGAATCAACTAGTTGGGGCTACATTATAGATAGAGTGCTAAATTTGAAAGGAAAGCAAATTGGAGGAGCAAAAATTTCCGAAGCACATGCTGCTTTCATAGAAAATACCGGAGGAGCAAAAGCTCAAGATGTGGTTGAGCTGATGGAACTGATCAAAAAGGAAGCAGTTGCTAAGCTTGGAATTGAGCCAAAAAGCGAGGTATTTTTGCTCGGCGAATTCTAATCTGTCTACAATTGCCCTTGCTGTATTTGCGTTCCACGCTTTTATGAGCAGATAAACACGCCCCTAAATTGATCTAGATATTTACTCGTAATTACTAAAATTTGTCAGTCGCTGCTTACTGCTGGAAACTAGTCTGCCGGCTCTTTGAAAATTCAGCTAACTCTTACACAAGCAATATTTTGTGCCGGTAAATTTGCGGTATAGTTTTATCAGATTTTTACACTCGCTACATTATAGCCAAAGATTTTTCTATTTTAAATTTTTAAAATTTAAAAATACCTCTCATTTACTGAAAAAATTCACTATTACTTTTATAAAAACCCCGGAATTCTGCCTTTAAGCTCAAAATGGCAGAAATTTAAACTATAAGCTTCTCGACTTGGCACTAATCTGAGGCTACTACTGAAAGTCCGTATACTTTGCCCTCCTAAAGCCCGCCTGTTTAAAATAACAAAATTATAAAATTTCAATGCCTTGCAGATAAATCAAGTCGGAAATATTGACATTCGTCAATGTTGCATATTTACTTTCAATGCCTGCAAAATAAACTATTACTAACGATTATAGAATAGTTACCAATTTAAGAGCTGTATATAATAGATAGCTCTAATAACTTCAACAAATACAGCACAATATATCCCACATGCTGTTTTCTATTAATTCCTAGTAAAAAAAATTATTTCCATTCTCTCAATAATTCTAAAGCGTTTTTTATGAAAACTATAGGCCTTGTGATCAATATATGCTTTATTACTCAACAACACACTATCTAGTCTTTGTCTACATCCAAAAAAGCACTACACAGAGGGACAAATAGCGGGGTATACCCAAACTAGAATTTCTATCTAAAGTGTAGATTATGCTATACTGATTGCTAAAGAATCGCATCTTCTCATGAATAAAATAAACAAATTATCACCACAATTGGTCGCAAAAATTGCCGCAGGAGAGGTCGTCGAAAGGCCGGCTTCTGTAGTCAAAGAACTTATAGAAAATAGCCTTGACGCCGGATCGACAAGCCTGGAGCTTTATATTCAGAAAGCCGGCCGGGCTTTGATCGAGCTTCGAGACAATGGTTCCGGCATGAGCCTTGAGGACGCAGAACTTGCATTTGAGCAGCACACAACTTCAAAAATATCTAACGAGGAGGATTTGAGCAAAATTATCACTCTCGGTTTTAGAGGCGAAGCACTTTCAAGTATTTCAGCAGTTGCAGACATATTATTGGAAACAGGGAATTTAAAAGATTCTACTTTGGTAGAAATTTTGAATCAAAGGCAGCAAATCCGTCCCGGCAAGATAGAGAAGGGGACTACTATCAAAGTCCAAGAGCTTTTTGGACGCGTTCCAGCGCGAAAAAAATTCCTGCGCTCGGATAGTACTGAATTTAAGCATATTTCAGACATCTTCATAAGACATGCTCTCGCCAATCTGGCAGTTAGTTTCAAACTTTTTGCCGATGATAAACTAGTTTATAATTTTCCAAGCACCAATTCCCTCGAAACAAGAATATTCGACATCTGGGGAGGACGATACAAAGATAAATTAGCAAGGATCACATACGATGCTCCCCAGATAAAAATAACAGGCTTACTCTCAAAGCCCGAAGAGGCAAGGAGAGACAGAAGTGCACAATTTATATTTTTGAATAATCGGCCGATCAGTTCAAATTTAATAACAAAGGCCGTCGAAGATGCGTTTCACTCGACACATCCCGAAAGAAGATATCCGGCATTCTTTATTTTCCTGGAGCTCGATCCCGAATCAGTCGATGTGAACGTACATCCAAGAAAACTTGAGGTGAAATTCGGGAATACAAATAGTGTCTTCAGCGCCGTGAAACATGCAGTAGAACACGCTTTATCATCAAGTATGAAGGATACCGTGAAACAGCAATTTTCTCAGCAGCCGAATATGAATTACAGCCCTCAAGGTCTACATTCCAGACTTTCAGAACGAAGAAGGAGCTATAGACCAAGCTCTCCAAATAACACACCAAATTTTATCCAGGGAAGTTTGAATTTTTCAAGAGCCCTGCTTGAGTCTGATGAAAATATTAAAAAAGACACGCTGAAATTTGACAGCTTTAAAGCAGCTCAGTTTTTCAATACGTACATCGTCATAGAAAGAGAAGAGAAACTGCTCTTTATCGACCAGCATGCAGCAGACGAGCGGATCAACTATGAAAAAATCATGAAAAAGATAAATTCAGACAAAGCCCTGGAAACCCAAGCACTGCTCACCCCGGAAACTATAGAGCTGACTCCAGCAGAATTTAACAGCCTGAAAGAAAAAATGCCGGAATTCGAAAAATTGGGCATAATCCTCGAGCCATTCGGCAAAAACACAGTAAAACTCGCCGAAAAACCCGCAATTCTTAAAAATTTTGATTTTGCAGGCTTTATTGAAGAGGTCTTATGCGAAGAACTGCTGGAAATTAATAATAAAAAAGTCCTGCATCTCATTGTAGCCACTCTTGCCTGCCATTCAAGCATCAGAGCCGGCAGAAAAATGCATCAGGAAGAAGTCGAAACTATGATCAAACAACTTTTCGCTTGCGAAAAACCTTATTCCTGCCCGCACGGCAGGCCTATTATCTGGGAATTATCAAAAAATGAACTCGAAAAGAATTTCAAAAGAACAGGTTTCTAAGCAAATCAGTGATTTTCTTCAAAATAACTGGCTGATTGCTGCGGTTCCTCTTGTAATTATTCTCAGCCTTTGCTCGCTGATCTCACTTCTTGGCAACAATAATCTATGGGATCAACTTGGTATTGCCTCAAATCAAAGCAGCAGGGTAGAACAATACAGCCAAAATCTTGAAACAATACAGGCAACCGTCCAAACTACAGATGGGATTAAGCATCTAAAGCTTGAGATTGCTAGAACCCCGCAGGAACGAAGTACTGGTCTCATGAACCGCAGCTTACTCGCTTCGGATAATGGCATGCTTTTTGTATTCGAAAATGAGCAGATGCTTGAATTCTGGATGAAAGATACATATATTTCACTTGATATTGCATTCCTTGACGGCAACCAAAAAATAATTAATATTGAGGAAAATGCGAAACCCCTTGATACAAGCCTGAGATACAAGTCCGAATCACCTGCGAAATATGCCATAGAAATGAACAGCGGCTGGTTTGCTACTAATAACGTCCAAACGGGAGATTCGTTCAACTTTATTCTAGAGTAAAATAACCCTGTTCTAATTTTTTTATACAAAAATTCTTTTTCTTTATTTATTTGTTAACAATAATTTTCCTATGCTCTGAATTTGCCTATCAGGAAGGATTTCTCAGGCGCTCTATTTTTAACCTTGTAAGGCATTTTTTCCCTCATTTCCCTTGACACAGGTTTAAAATATCTGATATATTGTTTTTGAAGTTAACCACGTTAGCTTCGTACAAAAGCAAAAGGCAGTAAAAATAGTTAAAAGTGCAAGCAAAAACATCCCGCAAGGGGTGTTTTTGTTTCTATTTTTGTATTACAATAGGTGAAATACAAAGGAAAGGAGGTGAACTAAAGTGAAAAAGTTATTTGCAATACTAGCGTGTGTCGCTCTAATAGCGATGCCTGTTTTCTCTTTGGCTCTTGCAACACCAGCATACGCACAATCTGATTATGATTGGGACTGGGAGTATTCAACAGATACTACCGATAGCTCTGGTGTTTTTTCAGGTATCGGCTTGGTAATGTGGTGCTGTATCATGGCTTGTGCCTTGATTATTCCTGTTGCTCTTGCGTTTTTCGTATATAAAGACGCACAGAAATCAGGAACTGACAATCCTACGTTATGGGCCCTTTTGACTTTCTTTTTTGGGCTGATTGGACTACTCTTGTATTTCCTTGTTGGGAAAAAGAAATAATAGAGGAACATAATTTTTAAAATGGCTTTGGAAATCGTTCCAAAGCCATTTTCCTTCCATTTTTGGTATAATCAGCCAAGTAATTAGTTATCAACTCGACTATGAGCTATCTAGTACCGACAATTATTGAGAAAACTCGCGACGGGGAGAGAGCATATGATATATATTCCAGACTTCTAAAAGAAAGAATAATTTTTCTTGGAACTGGAATAAGTGCCGAAGTTGCAAACGCAATCGTGGCGCAGCTTTTATTTCTCGAAAAAAATAACCCGGATACTGATATAAAAATGTACATTCAGAGCCCCGGCGGCTCCGTATATGCAGGTTTGGCAATTATTGATACGATGCACCTTGTGAAGCCTGATGTGGTAACTATTGCGGTTGGAAGCTCCGCTTCAATGGGAACGATGATTCTTTCAAATGGAGCAAAGGGCAAGAGATACGCCCTGCCAAATGCCACTATTCACATTCATCAGCCGCTAGGCGGAGCAGAGGGGCAGGCGAGTGACATTGAAATAACCGCAAAAGAGATTTTGAGATTGAAAGACATGCTTGCTGCGAATCTGGCGAAACAAACTGGAAAGACAAAAACTCAGGTACTAAAAGACTTTGACCGTGACTATTTTATGACAGCCGAAGAAGCGGTAAAATACGGAATAGTTGACGAAATCGTAAGAGGGAAGGGAAAGAATTTGGTTCGTTAAAAATTGTTTTCCCGCGGGGCGGTTAGCTCAGTTGGTAGAGCACTCGCTTGACGTGCGAGTGGTCACAAGTTCGAATCTTGTACCGCCCACTTTTGTAAATAACAACGGAACTAGGCAAAGGCGTGGAACTCACGCGTAAAGGCCCTAGGTCTGTGAAACACGGCAGGTTCAACCCCTCTATGAAACATTTCCGATTTCCTGGATACCTGTTCCTAAAGATCACTGACTTACTTTCTGTCACTTTCTCATGTCTTGTATTATAAGCCCCTGGATAATATCGCCCAACAAGGATTGCCAAAACCGTTATTTCTAATTTTTACAATTGTGCCACTTAGTACGTCACGGCTTTTTCAAATATACCCCCGCACACCTCCATTTACACAACTACCTGACCCTCTGCTGCCACATCCACTCTTTTTCAAATTCATGTATAATGCACCCGCAATGACAGACAACGACTACGATCAAAATATTGATGAGAGCAATGAGCTGGAGAAAATGCGCCACAGTTTCGCGCATGTCCTGGCGCAAGCTGTACTCAGGCTTTACCCTGATGCAAAGCTCGGCATCGGCCCCGCAGTTGATAACGGCTTTTATTACGAACTTGAAATTGCAGATCAGCTCAAAGAAGAAGAAATTCTTCCAAAACTCGAGAAAGAAATGAAAGAAATCATCGAAGAAGAGTTTCCAATCACCCAGGTACTAATACCAAGAGACGCAGCATTTGATATGCTTCATCAGCAAGGGCAGATTTACAAGACAGAACTGCTGCAGGAAATTCCAGACGAGGAGATCAGTTTTTTCAAAACCGGGGAAGAATTTATCGACTTATGCCGCGGGCCACATGTCGCTCACACCGGAAGGCTTGGAGCGTTCCGCCTCACAAGTATGGAAAGAGTTCACTGGAAAGATGATAAAGACAGGCCGATCCTTTATAAATTTAACGGCGTTGCATTTAAAACTGAGGAAGAATTAAAAGAGTTTTTCAAAGAAGAAGTAGTAAAACAGGAAAAAGAACACAGAGTAATAGGTCCCAAAAGGGATCTTTTTGCTTTTCAGGAGCTTACTGGACCAGGACTTCCAATCTGGCTTGAAGAGGGGACAAAAATAAAAAGGCTGATAATGAGCCACATTAGAAAACTTAGAGAAAAAGAAGGTTTTGCCGAAGTCTGGACGCCGAATATTGCAAAAGTTGAGCTATTTAAGCAGACAGGACATTTTGAATTTTATCAGGATCAAGATATCAGACCATTTCCAATTGGCAAGGATCTTTATATGCTTAGGCCCATGGCGACGCCCAGTCACATTGAGGTTTTCCGGACAAAAAGAAGAGGTTATAGAAATCTTCCTTTGAAATTTTTCGAATTTGCAAGAATTTACCGGGAAGAAGAGACCAAAAAGCTTGATGGGATGGTGAGAACGAGAGAATTTACCCAGGATGCAGCCCATATATTTACAACAGAAGAGGACGCTGTAGAAGAAGTACTAAAATTACTAAATTTCACAACAAAAGTTCTAAGAAGCTTCGGACTCAGAGAATACAGACTTCAATTCTCCAGAAGAGATAAAACGAAAATGAGCGACTATCTGGGCAGCGAAGACACTTGGGAAAGGGCAGAGCGGATACTTGTGAAATCTCTGGAGGAATCAAAAATGGTTGCAAGAGAGGCAGTCGGAGAAGCTGATTTCTATGGGCCGAAGATTGACTTCCAGATAAAAGATATATTTGGCAAAGACTGGCAGTTATCAACTATTCACGCTGACATGGTTACTCCCGGCAGGTGCAAAATTACCTACAGCGACCAAAAATCAAACGATCAAACACCTGTTCTTATTCATCATTCACTGATCGGCTCGCTTGAGAGGTTTATCGCGCTCATACTTGAGAACTATTCAGGAGCACTGCCACTCTGGCTTGCACCGACACAAACGATAATTTTGCCGATTTCTGATGAATTTAACGGCTACGCTGCAAAGATCCTGAAAGAACTTGAAGATCTAGGCATCCGCGCAAGAATTGATATGAAAGACGAGTCCCTGCAAAATAAAATCCGCCAAGCACAACTAAATGAAATTCCATATATGGTAGTGCTTGGCAAGCAGGAAGAAGCCAGCCAGGTAATCTCCGTGCGCCCGCGCTCCGGCGAAGATATGGGAGTCATGAAAGTCGAAGAATTCTACGATAAATTCAAAGAAGAACTGCTTGAGACGAATAGCTAAAAAATTTCCTCAAGCGCTTTGCTACGTTCCAACAGGTGAAAGTTTGTGTATCTGCTTCCTTAAGGAGCATTCTTTGGACTCTTTATTTTAACTGGTCCAATTTTGAATATCTCAGACAGGTAAATCTTGTACTTTCCTGTATCTTCGTATGGTTTGATTGACTGGATTTTGCCTGCCCAGCGAATTGCACTTATCGGGCTTATTTCGTACATGGCGATGTATTTGAGCTGAGAGAGCATACTTGCTGATATTCTCACCGCCCACCAAGCCTTCTGGCCTTCGAACGCCATTTTGAATCCATCAGCTCTAGCAGGGCAGACTATAGTGTCGAGATCTATATCTATCAACTTTTAAACTTGGGCCATTTATTATATCCAATAGAGGGATCATTTGACTTATATTTCCGAATAAATTCAACCTCTTTAAAATTAACTTCTTCATCAGAAGCAATATCCGATTGCCATAATATTTCACGGTTTATTACAAATACATTTATACCCTCATTTAGATGATCGTTTTTAACAAGTTCACTATCCCAACTCCCAAAATATCTAAAAGTACCTGTTAAATCCTTGCCAATATATATTTTGCCATTTGGGAAAGTAATCTTATATATCCACTTCACTTGTCTTTTGTCCTAATTAGTTAAATCTAATCATAAAAGTATTCCCGCATATACTCCCGTAAGTTTTCGTCAACAATATAGACATAGGTCCCCTTTATACCCCGAGTTAATAGCGTTTTATATATATTTTTGATGTAAGCCTCTAACTCAGCAGGATCCGAGATTGCTCTCTTTCCATTGAAATCTAAATATTTACTTTTATCAACAATTATATTGTTTTTATCCTTATCGTAGGATAGTTCTGGACCTATTATGACACCAGCATAATTAAGATCATAACCTTGAATGGTATGGATGCAACCGACCTCATTTATTGCATTTGGCGAATTAACCCAATCTTGTGTGACGCTATTCCATTTAAGTCTTACCTCATCAATCTCAATATCGTAATCAATAGAATTATTTCCCTTAGTTTTCCATTCCCAGGCATATCCTGCAAGAATTCTAGATAATCCATGCTCTCGATCTTTTAGTTTTATCGCAGCAACCAAATCCTTTACTTTATCAAAAAGTTTAAATTCATACGTATAGAATTTATTTGGATGTGGTTTCTTACAATTAAATATATCCCTCACGTATTCAATATACTTTTCGCCACCACTAATTCTCATCTGAGAGACTAATTCGTGGATCTTGAACGTGATATCCTCTATAACATCGTATCTTATATCTGCTGGCTTTACTGCCTGATATCTGTCATAAAAAAATATTTGGTATTTAGAAGACTTTAATACCCAATCTAGTTGGTTGGTCTCTTCTTTATCTAAACCAAGTGAAGCAGATACCTTATCAAAATCTGGGTAGTTTGTAAGATTAAGCCTTCTTTGCAATCTATGAGCTTCGTCAACGACTAAAATGTCATATTTCTTCTTTATCACATCGTATGGACCTATTACCATACCTGGATATAATCCTTTCACGTTTCTGAACACCCTTTTCAAAGTCCTTCTTAAAGATGTCATTGGTATGACAAGTCCTACTTCCATATCCTTTGACCATTCTTTCATAGTTAATGCTTTAACTAAATATGTTGCAACAATTGTTTTCCCAGTTCCAGGCTCCCCAGATACTAAATGCGGGATTTTCTCCCCATTCTCAATACTACGCATTATCTCTCCCACCACAGCTAACTGATCCTCCGTTAGTGCCTTGTAAGGAGAATATTTAAAAAGATCGCTATTCTCAATCTGCAACAAATCATTTTTTACAATATTAATCTTCTGTAACTCTTTCCAAATAGTTTCAAACTTTGCTTGATATCTCTCACGATCATAGTAGTTGGATTCTTGGATTCCGGAATTGCCATTTTGTAGGAGATATTTTCCATCTCCTGACATATAACGGATTAAGGATGACTCAATATCTAAAGTGGCAGATTTGTTATATTCATCGTCCGCAATAATATATAACGATTTCAATTTTGCCCTTTCCTCATTTCCATAATGCTGGGTAGCTCTTCTGCAAGCTGTATTCGTTTCACCAACGTATGCTTCTTTCCCGTCTTCCAATATATACACTATTGGCCAATTTTCTCCATACCTATAAATCTTAATCAGATCAAAATTACCTTTTTTATAATCGAACTTCTTAATTTCGTACATAAGATTATTGCTTAAGTTCAGTATATTTTGTAGATTTACCCTTTGCTTTTTCTACGGGATACTTTTTGTCATTTTTTTCAATTTTCTCAATCGCAGCTTCTATCAAGTCAATATTTAGGTCATGTGCCAAAGTTACTAGGTAGACCAACACATCAGCCATTTCATCTTTAACCTCTTGAAGTCTTTTCTTAGCTAACTTTTTACTGTCCTTACCTTCAGCCCACTGAAAGACTTCTAACAGTTCAGAAGCTTCTATGGCTATTGACCCAGCGATATTTTTAGGATTGTGAAATTGTTCCCAGTCTCTTTGTTCTCGAAAATCAATTGCCTTACTTTCAAGTTCTACGAGAGTTTTTTCAGATTTTTTATTTGCCATATCTTTGTATTTAAAATTTATATTTTTGGAATAGACTTATAAGTGAAATAATTCCTTTCAAAAGTAGCAACTAACCTTTCAAGGGTGGATTTGAAGTCTTGTTTGGACATTTATATGTATTAATCTGCTGATTATACCAACAAAACCACACCACTGGAATTTACAAACAAAAACCTCATCTCTAACAATAAATAACAGCCTTGTATCATGGATATCACAGTGATATAATACCTCTCTTGCGATTTACAACTATGTTAGCACAACCAGAAGCCCTTACATACATACCAATACAAAATATCGAAGAACTAGAAAGGTTAGCCCGAGGCTATGAGGAATATAGAGACAATATTCGACTCTGTCCAGGAATGCATATGCCTAAATCCATAGGAGAGCCAATAGACGGCACATACGGCCTCCAACTAGTCGACAAAAGAGGTGAATCAGAAGTCGCCGTTGCCCACATGGGATTCAACATAAATGGACCCGTATTAGAAATAACACAAACCCCAACAGGAGAATCCCCAGATCATTTAAGTGCAAGGCTCAGGCGCTATCTGAGTAACTCGGATTTTCGAAGGAGACTGATGGGAAGTGCGCTAAGTATAGCTGAGCAATTAGGACTTGAAACTGTAGTCGGACATTCGCTAAAAACTCATCCAACAATGCAATTTAAAATAGAAAACGAAGAAATAACGGAAGAACAAGCAAGAAAAGTTTTAGACGATTTATATGAAAATTCAGGTTTTTATAGAAATTGGGATGAAAAATATATTTATGAGGTAAATTCTACTTTTGTATAGCAATCTTTTGATTATACGAACAAAACAACACGACAAATATTGAAATACCGGCCAAATCACCTATCCTTCACCAACACATCCACCACCACGAACATATTCTTTGCTCCATCTAGCCTCTTTTTTGCTTCTTCCAACTGTTTCGTATTCAATATATCGACCCCCACAACCTCTACAAAACCACTTTGCGGGTTATTCACCGGCCCAGCTAAAACAACTGATTCATATTCAGTTAGCCTATTTTGAAAGTCAGTATTAACTGTTTGAATCGATCTAAACGACAAAGAAGCTTGCACTATATTGCAAGCCATTTTAACTTGATCAGGCCTCTGATCTTCACTAAGCATTGTGTATCCTTCATCCATATAGTGTTTGACTAATTTTGTTCGCAATGACTCCTGTCCTTCAGGCGCCATCAATTCATCACCCATAATTCCAACCTAAAAACTACCCGATAATACCAGAATATAAAGACTTACAAAACATGAAATATAGTGAAAAACTGTCGCAAAAATGCTATGATGACTATATATACTTCTCGTATATAATGACAACTTTAAGCCCAGAACAACAACAAAATATAACCGACAGCGAACCAGGCATTCTAGACCTAATCGGCGAAAATCCTGGCCAGATAAAAGTCATAGATGCAGGTGAACTCCCCGACCTCGCGGAAGGATACGATGCAGTTTATGTATTTGGTCCATCAGATGATCAGTATTCTGGGGTCATAGAAGATTACTGTACAGAATCGCGAAAAATGTGTCCATGGAATGATGCATATAGCACCAAGTTAATCGCAGATGGAAAAAACCCCGATAGAAGAGGAGATATAATATGGGAATTTACAGAATCTCAATATAAATATATACAAGACCTAGCAGGGCCCAAAGAGAATCAAGCCTATTGGGAAAAAAGGATTTGGGACACAATGACTCATCTTCTACCCATTATTTACGAGACAAAAAAACAAGGAAAAAATATCGCAATGGCGTTTTGTCCTACAGAAACACCTATTTTTAGAGATCAATATTCTATGACAACATCCTCGATCGAACTTAGGGCGATTAGAGCGTTTAAAGAAGCCCGATGGGATCTACCGGACATCTATTTCGTCCAAGGAGTTTATGACAATTAATCCAACCAAACAGTTGAGAATTCCCACCGTCTCTGTTAAAATCACCCTAGTAATTGTTAACTTGTTTAGATATAAGAAAGTTTAGAAGAGGGGGCTACAAACAACCAGAACCCCAGATCAGAGTGAACAAAAATCACTATATACAAGCAGAAAGAGTTTTTGTATTACGTGATGGAGCAGAAGAACCACTCGGAGAAATGGATACAAAAGAAGCAGTAAGGCTAGCATTGGAAGATGGACTTGATCTGATAGAAATCTCACCAAAAGCCAATCCACCGGTAGCCAAAATCATGTCATTTTCGAAATACAAATACGAGATAACAAAGAAAAAGAGAGACGCCAAGAAGAACAAATCAGCAGAGCAGAAAGAAATGTGGTTCAAAGTTCATATCGAAGAGGGAGATCTGAATCACAAACTAAAGAAAGTTACAGAATTTTTAGAAAAAAGGCATCCGGTCAAAATTCAAATCAGACCCGTTGGAAGAACTCAAAACGAACAGATGAACGATCTGATCCAGAGAATTCTTACCAAAATGGAAGGTAAATTTGAACCAAACGATGACCCGCCAAAAAGAGAAGGAAGAAATCTGTCATTAATTTTACGACCTAAAAAAAGTTAAAATCAAAAACATGGGAAAAGGAATTAAAACACACAAAGCAACAGCAAAAAGGTTCAAAAAAACCGCGTCAGGCAAGCTTGTACACAAGAGACAGTACGACAATGACCACTTGAAGGCCAACAAATCCAACAGAACAAAAAACAGGCAGGGAAAAAGAAGCCAGCTAGGCTCCAGGACACAAATAAAGGCACTTAAAAAATTAATCACTAACAAATGAGAATTAAAAGAGGAAAGACCAAAAAAGCCAAACATAATAAAATTCTTAAACTGACAAAAGGCTACAGACTAAGCTATAGCAAGCTGGTAAAAAGAGCCAAAGAAGCCAGGCTTCACGCTGGACAGTACAGTTTCGCTCACAGGAAGAAAAGAAAAGGACAATTCAGAAGGCTTTGGATCCAGAGAATCAATGCCGCTCTTTCTACTGAAAAAATGAAATACAGCACGTTTATTGGCAATTTAAAGAAAGCGAATATCGAATTAGACAGGAAAATTCTCTCAGAACTGGCATTCGAATACCCGGAGACTTTCAAAGCTATTGTAAAAAAGGTTAAGTAAGAACCTTTTGCTTGACTCCCCAATACCGAAGTCCAATACCAAGCACTACCAGTGCGATCCCCGCAATGATTATCATTTCGTTGCGTCCCAGGCCAGTCGCCGGCAGAGCAGACAAATCCACCACAAAACTAAGAGTCATCGCCTGATTTGAATCAGAAACACCAATAATATATGTATCCTGATCAAACGAAACCGCACCACTTTCCCATTCGCCTGTCGAATCTGCAGTCGCTGCAATCGTGTCATTTGAACCGTCAATAGTAACTTTCACAGATGCATTCGGAGTAGCAGTCCCCGCAAGTTTTGTAACGGTAGGATAAGATTCATTGTGACGAAGTGTATCAAGGCTTAACCCCGGATTTACCGCAATCTGCACGGTATCTTCAGATATCGTGACATTTCTGCTGGAATTCGAATTGTATTCACCAACGACTTCCAAACCAATTTCAGTTGCGTCGTCAAAACTATCACTCAAATCTGCTTTCCTGGCATTCAATGCCAGTGTCCATCCATTACTCTCATAGGCAGGTACTGTAGAAATATACGAGGAAACGTTCGCATTTGCATCTTCCAGCCGGCCGTAGATGATAAAATCCCGCTTTTCATTAGACAATCTGCTGCCAGAAAGATAATTCAAAATGCCGGTCACCGCATCGGGAGTTGGAGGAGAGTCTAAAATCGCCGGCGCCTCAAACTCATAAGCAGAGCTTCCCGTCGTTCCTGAGCTGCCGTAGGATTTTTCTTCCGAGACAATTTTGTAATATAAAATATCCCCAGCCTCAAGATCAGACTTAGTAACTTTCACACTATGAGTAAATCTTTCTATGTCCTTTGAGCTATCACGTATGTCCAGAACTGCCTTTGAGAGACTAGTGCTTGTTTCTCCGTAGGTCAGATATCCGCTAGTCGGCTGTTTTGTAATCCAATTTACCGTAAAACTGGTTGTATTGATATTACTGACAAAAATATTCTCGGGGATTGTCGGATCTACAAGGCTGACACGATTTGCAGTAATTGTCGGAGTCGTGGTAGAAGGCTTCGGAGTAGTTGGTGTTGGAGTTGGGGTAGTGTCACCGCCAGTATCGTCAGCCACATCGTCTAGAGTGACCTGCACGTTATAATCAAAGGCAATATCTTCAGTCCCAAGACTTAGATCTCCCGGATCTTCATCAACATCATGAATTTTGCGGATCTTTCCAAGATCGGATGCATTTACATAAGTAACTAGTTTTACTCCCTCAGTTGGCATTGTTGAACTTCCATCCTCAGTCCGCAAATTTGCAATATCAAAAGTGAAAGTTCCATTGGCAGAAGTATAAGTTGATCTAATTTCAGATCTGGTCCGGTTGTTCGTAGCATAAGTATACACAAGAGCGTACGGACTTGAGGATCCAACGCTGCCTTTTAAAGTCTTGGGAACGCCCACGCTGCTTTCAACAGCGAAGGTCTGAAAGCTTCCTGTTCCTTCGACATATTCTTCACCATCCGAAAGTATTTTGTAGAAGTATTCCGTTGATGGACTCAAATTCCGAAGAGTGACTATATGCGTTTTGTACCCATTAAGGCTGTCACCCCCAAGATCTCTAAGATCATTCCCGACAAGATTCAGGCTATCCTCAGAAGTCCCATACTGCACCAGGCCCTCACTATCCAATTCAGTCACCCACGAAATAGTTACGGAACTCTCGCTTTTGTTAGAAATCACAACCTCGACTGGAGTTTTCTGCGGGTCAGCTTGTGAGCTGATATCAAGAAATAGATTGATTGCAGCAATAGTAAAAGGAATAGCTACAATCAAGATAATCATCCCAATAATTGCGATAGTTTGCGTTCTTCTTGCCGTTTGATTCATTTATGAATATAATTACAGCGTTAAGATACATCATAATGAAAAACGAAGTTTTAGACAACTTAGACAAGCTTGGAAGTTGCGCAAGAGACGATTTCAAAAATGTCACAGACAGCAAAAAGCTGGATGAGCTTAGAACAAAATATCTGGGGCGCAAATCAGCACTTACAGATATTCTCAAAAAAGTAAAAGAGGTTAAACAAGAAGACAGAGCAGAGGTAGGCAAAAGGGCAAACGAAGTGAAAGCAGGAATTGAAAGCCTGGTTGAAACCGCAACAAAAACAATCGAAAATCAAAAACTGGAAAAAAATCTCAAAGAAGACTGGAAAGACGTAACAGCACCGGGCGTTAGACCACAGAGAGGTTCTCTTCACCCAATCACCCAGCTAATGCAGAAAACAGAAGACATTTTTGTAAATATGGGATTTGAAGTTGAGATGCCATACGAGATTGACGACGATTACCATAATTTCGAGAGTGTAAATATCCCAAAAGGCCACCCCGCAAGAGATGCATGGGACACATTTTGGACAGAAGACAAAAATGTCCTGATCACGCACACATCATCAATGCAAAACAGGGTTATGAAAAACAAAAAACCGCCGATTCGAATAATAGTCCCAGGCAAATGCTTCAGGAATGAAGCAACCGATGCCAGACACGAACATACTTTTTATCAAGTTGAAGGTATTTATGTCGATAAAGGCATAACAATGACAGATATGCTTGGAACTCTGAAAACGTATTTTGAAGCATTTTTTGAAAAAGACATTGACGTGAAATTTATTCCTGATTATTTCCCATTTGTCGAGCCTGGGGGGCAGATTGCCTTGACCTGTGTACTTTGTGACGGGAAAGGCTGCAAAGTCTGCAAGGGAAGCGGCTGGCTGGAAATTCTAGGCTGTGGGATGATACATCCCAAAGTCCTTGAAATGGCCGGAATTGATTCGACCAGCTACACGGGCTTTGCATGGGGTTTCGGCCTTGAAAGACTGATCATGCTCAAGCACAATATCAATGACATCAGACTTTTTCACAAAGGGGATTTAAGATTTATCAAACAGTTCAACTAATTATTAAATTTATGCTTTGTTAATTTCATTAAACTGGCTGCAACAATACCTTCCGACAATCGATCAAGTGGATGCAAATATGGTGGCTGAAGAATTGAGCAATTCAATTGCTGAGGTCGAACGAGTAACAAGAGTCGGGGAAGGTGTAAATAGCATCGTCGTTGGCGAAATTGTTTCCGCAGAACCACATCCCAAAAATGACAAACTGCAGATATGCCAGGTAAAAATAAATTCAAACACCACAAAGCAGATAATTCATGGCGGCGGAGAAAAAGTCCAGGCAGGGGACAAAGTCCCCGTGTGCCTGCCGGGAGGGAGCATTCTTGATCCAGCGGGTGAATTTGGCAGTCAAAAGTCACTTCAGATAACTGAAAAAGAGATTGACGGAATAAATTCCCAGGGAGTTCTTTGTTCAATTAAAGAGCTTGGGCTTGTAGACGAGCACAAACAGGTAATGATCCTAGATCCAGAAGAACAGCTAGGCAAAAGTCTTGATGAATATCTCAAAGACAGCATTCTTGAAATAGAAAACAAGGCACTCACTCACAGACCGGATACATTTTCGCATCTTGGCATCGCAAGAGAATTATCGACCATTCTAAATCTCAAGCTTGAAGAGAGTCATGAACTTCAAGAGAATATAACTCAAACAGCAGAGGGACTTTCTTTAGCTGTCGAATATAAAGTCAAACAAGACTTTTGCCCGAGATTTACAGCTCTTTGCATCAAAGATGTCCAGATCAAACCTTCGCCATTCTGGATGCAGGCGAGGCTTGCAGTCACCGGGATACGTCCGCTCAATAATATCATTGATACTACAAACTACATGGCAGCAGATATCGGCCAGCCGGCTCATGCATTTGATTATGACAAGCTCGCTGGCAGCAAAATCGTGATTAGAATGGCGAAAGACGCAGGAGAAATTAAAGCACTAGACGGCAAAAATTATAAATTAAAAAGCTCGCATATCGTTCTAGCAGACAATAAAGGGGCGATCGGGATTCCAGGAATTATGGGAGGAGAAAGAACAGAGATTGAAAATAGCACAAAAAACGTAACACTTGTAGTTGAAAACTGGAACATGTTTGAAATAAGACGGACATCAAGGGACCTGGGTCTTCGAACAGAAGCGAGCCTGAGATTCGAAAAAGGTCTCGATCCAACAAGACTTACTGAATGTCTTAAGGTAGGTGCGAATACCATTATAGACATAGCAGGGGGCGAAATTGCATCACAAATTGTAGACCTTTATCCTAATCCTGAGAATCCAGTAGAAATACTATTTGATCTAAACACAGTTGCAAAAATTCTAGGCATCGACATTACTAAAGAAGAAATCATCAGTACGCTTGAGAATCTTCAAATTGAAGTAATTGGGGATGAAATGATCGAAGAAAATAACTTGAGCCAAGTAGATCAGTCTAATAAAATCAGATTGATAATTCCATCATTCAGGCGCGATTTAAAAATAGAAGAGGATATTGTAGAGGAGATAGCAAGGATTCATGGATTTCATAATATGCCAAAGACGTTGCCGACAAGGGATTTGACCCCTTCACATCATAATTCGAAGAGATTATTTATCAGAAAGCTGAAAAACCTCCTTTCCGGGTACGGCATTGACGAGATGTATTCATACACAATGATTGGAGAAGAAATTATCAATAAATCAAATCTCGAGATCAAAGACTTTCTAAAAATTACAAATCCTCTAAGCCCTGAGCTTCAATACCTCAGGCATTCGATCAGCCCATCGCTTGTTGAAAAAATCAAGCTGAATTTGAAAAATCACTGCGATAATTTTGCCCTTTTTGAAATTTCAAGAGTCATTGATAAATATAGCAAAAACGACGAGAAACTTCCGAATCAGCCTTTTAGACTGGGGATTGCAGTTTACAGTCAGACAAAGGACACTTTCAAACAAACCAAGGGCATACTTGACCAGCTTGCAGATGATCTGGGAATTTCAATAAAAACCGAGCTTCTCAAGGATCTGACGGTGTTCAAATTAGAAAAATTTTCCCATCCTATGCAAAGCGGAGTAATCTTTTTGGATTCAAAGCCAATCGGGCTATTCGGGAATATTCATCCATCCGCGAAGAATAATTGGGGAATTGATGGAAACTTGAGCATTCTTGAATTTGAGATAGACGGCCTTTTAAATACATCAAAAGAGCCGGAATATAAAGATCCAAGTGATTTCCCGGCAGTCTATAGAGATCTAAGCTTCTTTGTACCCGAAAGGACCGAAACCGGCCTGATAATTGGAACCATTAAAGAACTTGCTCTTGATATTCTCGAGACAGTTGAAATCAGCGATATTTACGAAGATATCAAAGGGAAAAACGAAAAAAGTATAACCCTTAGTTTAGTCCTTCGCTCCAGCACAGAAACGCTTGATCAAAAAGGAGTAGAACAGGCGATCTCCACCATTACAAAAACGCTTGAGACTAAGCACAAAGCAAAACTTAGGAAATAATTTCACTACAAAATCGTGACTGTTTTTACTGAGCTGCTGTAGCCGCCGTCCGATTTCACCTGAATTTGATAAGTACCAGCGCTTGGACTCCATGTTGCTGTGTATGGGCCGCTTCCAGAACCACTCATAGATATTGTACAGCTCCCATTTACACAGAACTTCACATTTGAAGGAGTCCCAGATCCTGTGAAAGATGCACTGACATTTACCGGACTGGATAAATCAGTTCCACTTGGAGAATTGATAGTAAAACCTCCGTTAGAAATTCCAAAACTAACTGTCGTTTCGCCCATGTTCCCGACACTATCGTACACTTTGAGTCGCAGAGTATGTGTTCCTGCCGAAAGACCGCTGATATCAAGTGTCCCGGAATAAGGCAAGGTAGTAGTTTCGGCGTATTTCGTCGAATCTATATAGATTTCCACTTTCGAAACAATTCCAGCAGTAGTATAGGCTGTGAAAGACACACTCATATTTCCGGTATAAGTTCCTCCGGTTGTTGGAGAGCTGACGACTGCCCAGGGCTTTCCTTCATTTGGGCTTCGATCAACCGTACATTGCTCTGTCGGGAAAATCATCCCTTTACCAGAGAGATATCTATCTGCCCATTCCTGAAGTTCTTCTGCCGGCATTAGATATTTGGTAAATGTCTTTTCCATTGAGTGGCCAGTCGAAATATCTATTTCTCTTGCCAGTCTATCCTGCTGATCATCGCAAACTGTAAAATTCTTTCTGGCAATATAAACTGGCGGCTCTTTGCCTTCAATCATCAAATCGCTTTCTCCTTCACACACCTTCGAGCCGCTTATTTCCTGGCAAATCTGCTTCTGAGTAATGCCCCCGGGTCTGCTGAATGCAGTTTTTTCGGGGAAATAAGCAAGAATCGAGGACATATATTCCTGCACCCATGGTTTTACACTGGTCGATCCAAAAGCTCCGCTTCTCATTGGAGTATTGTCATTATTCCCAAGATAGCCAATTGCTACAAAATCCGGACTATAAAGAGCATACCAGGTATCTATCTGGCTTTCTGAAGTTCCTGTTTTAGCTGCAACTTGTCTGCCGTCACCCTTGAAATTATTGATCCCATCTACTGGAACTCCTTTTAAGACGTCATTTACAAGATAAATTGCCCGTTCATCTGCCACTCTTTCTTTTTGAGGATCCGCTTCATATATTACTTTCCCGTTTTTGTCTTCAATTTTCATAATAACCTCGTGCTGCACATGATCTCCGCCATTTGCAAAGACCCCGAAAGCTTCAGCATGCTCAATTGGCTTCACATCAGCTGCTCCAAGGGTGATTGCAGGGCCATAATTGCTCGGCTCACCAAAAGTTGTATAGCCAAATGTTTTGGCTGTATCAATGTATTGCGCGACACCAGTTGCCATCAGAAGTTCAATTGCAGGAATATTTTTGGAATGTACCAGATGATATCTGGCACTATGAATTCCGCTAAATGATCCATCAGAATTTTTCGGTTTGTAATTTCCGATTTCAATAGGGATATCCATCAATTGTGTCCCTGGTGCTGCAACGGCTGTGTTGAATGCGTTATAGTAAGTAATTGGTTTTGCGGATGATCCAGGCTGCTGCAGGGAAGTAAGCAGATCGACTTTTGGATCGAACAGTTTTCCCTCTTTTTCGGCAAAATAATCTTTAGAACCCACGTATACGAGTACCTCTCCAGTACTTGGCCGGACAACTGTCATTCCGGCATTTTTGGATCCATATTGTGCTCCGTATTTACCAACTCCCTTTTCAAGTACTTGTTTTTCTGCAGATTTTTGAAGCTCATAATCCATTGTCGTGTATATCTTCAACCCGCTGGTTTCAAGGTCTGCTAATGTAAATGGCACTCCATCATTATATCCTCTTTCCTGCAAAAGCTTTTGCACATAAAATACAAAATGAGGAGCTTTAATATCAATCCTAGGCTCAATGTAGACTAGTTCCTGATTTCTAGCTTCTTCAATTTTTTCCTCGGTTATAAACTGATCGTCCCCAACCTCACGATTTATTTTGTTTTTATACTTGAGCATTTGATCAAGGACATAGTTCTTTCTTGTATCAAGTTTCTCCTTTGATCCTTCCGGATCAGTAGAAAGAGTAGGGGAAAGAACAGAAGGATTTTGCGGAAGGGATGCAAGCACTGCAGTTTCAGCAAGCGTCAATTCATCCAGGTCCTTCCCAAAATAAAACCTTGCCCCGGTATTGACTCCATAGACATTGCTTCCCATAGGGGCAACTGTCATATACATAGCAAGAATTTGATCCTTGCTGTATTTCCTCTCAACCTGCAGGGCCAAAATCAATTCCTTTACCTTTCTTTCAATTTTCTTTTCATTTGTAAGTACAGTTTGCTTGACTAGCTGTTGAGTAATTGTGCTTCCACCGCAGCCAGACGTCCCAGCAGCATTTTTAAATGCACACTTAGTAGTTGATGTGACATCAAACCCGGGATGCTGATAAAAATCTATATCCTCAGCGGCCAGAACAGCCCATACCATTTCATTTGTGACCACATCAGTGATTTTACCGTCTTCCGGCAGTTCCAATGGATCTCTATTCTCATTCCCATAGACTTTATAAAGCTGTTCGCCATTCCTGTCGTATATCACACTTGCTGAATTTTTAGAGCCAAATGGCTCGTCAGGGCTCGGAAGGTCTTTGCTGATTTGCTGTACATACCATAATACAAGGACAATACTCACAAAAGAAGCAATTACAAATGCTCCTAGCGCGGTGTATGCGATTTTTTTTATCTTTTCACGTCTTTTTTTATTAAGCTTTTTCTTTCCTTTTACATTTCTATCATTGGACCATTTTCCCAAAGCATAATTTCTTGTATTCTTTCTCTTTCTAATTTTAGTTGTATACTTTGCCATAATGTTGATCTAATTTAACTAGGTGTCATTTTAAATCATTTTGCAATAATTTGCCATTACACGACGCTAAATACTTAAACCAGCCTAATATCTACTGAGCAGAATAAAAGTTATGCTATATCCTAGATTAATTATATACCTATCCCCATAGACTCTTCCCGCAATACCCATTTGTATTTTCCCCCTATACTCAGCCGCCTCTTCTATCGTATCCATTCCACTCTTATCTGTGGTATATCTTTGTATGCTGCGAAGTTGTTTTTTGTAATAATCACTTCAGGACTTTATCGCTGCATCCGTTTCGTACTTCCTGCGCCACCTAATAAATTTGTACATTTATTTAGCCTTGCAGACTTAACTAGAGCTAAAACTAATTTTAATTTTACTTTCACATGTTACGTTATATATGCCTTTGTATGATTATTCTAACTTTTACTCGTAAATCACTATACTATTGGAGCCTACTTTGTGCATACCTGAGTATCTATCCCAGATAGCATACTTCTGACTTTCTTTCTATACGTCTTAGAATGGAATATAATTAAAAAAATTACTATTAAATATAATGTCTGAATTCTATTTCAAGGCTAAAGATAATACTCGGATCTGCTATGAGAGTGAGGCACCCGCTCAAGGTAATAGAACTTTACTTATTGTACATGGCGCAGGCGAATATCCTGGACACTATCAAGATTTATTTACAGAATTAAAGAAGAAGGGTATTGGATACTATGCAATACATCACAGAGGACTTGGAAAATCGGAAGGGAGAAGAGGCCATGTCAATAAATTTCAAGACTATGCAGACGATTTATATGAACTGACCCAGATTGCTGTAGAGGAGGGGAATAAGCCAGAAATTATTTTCGGTCATAGTATGGGTGGACTAATTGCTTTGTATTATGTATTACAGAACCCCGACGCAGTCAGAAAAATTATTCTTTCCGCGCCAGCTCTGAAAATTATCATGCCTGTTCCGCTATGGGTGAAAGCAGCTAAAAGACCAGTCTCAGCATTATGGCCCACGTTTACAAAAAAATCCGGTCTCTTCAATAATAGCGATCCTCTTTTTGTAAATGTCGGCAGTGCAAGATGGCTCGTCCAGTTTGAAAAAACTCAAAAATACGTCCTAAATAAAGCCGGCAAAATCACGATTCCGATTAGACTGTTTCATTCAAAACTTGATACACGGACTTCATTTGAAGCATCAAAAAACTTCTTTCGATCGTTAGGCTCCAAGGATAAGAAGTTTTTTGAAAAAAATTACAATGGACATCACTTTCTACTTGACCCAGACAAAGAAGAAAAGCAAAATATCATTGAATCAATTCTTAATTGGACCTGTGAAGACTTATAACCTGCTATAGCTAGCAAAAAGTTCCTTGAGCAATTTCGGCACAAGAGAAATCCGCTTTGGAGTTTCTACGTATGACAAGCGAATCTGCTTTCTACCGGGATTATTTTCTGGTTTATCCGACTTGTAAAACCCTGTCATTGGAGAAAAGAGCAGAGTATATTTTTTAGAGTCAACTTCAACAAAACCTTCAGCAGCAGCCCATTTTGCAAATTCAACTGCTTTAAAATCGTCTTCCACAAGTTCCCTGAAATCGACAACAGAATAAATCGCCGCCTCAGGATCAGTAATAATTATCCCCGGCATTAGATCTCGCAGCTCTTTTGTCAGATCAAACATCATTGATTTGTAATACTGCCTCTGCTTATCAAACCATTTATTCAACTCTTCTTTCGATTCACCAGCTAAGCCTGCAAAAATATACTGCCCAATTGCACTTGGACATAGATTTGCTGTATTCTCTGCAATTGATTTTTCAATAAAATCTGCATTGTCCGAAACAACTGCTCCGATGCGCAGACCGCATGCATTCCAGACTTTTGAGGCTGATTCGATGCTTATTCGCCGCCCCTCAATTCCGTCTGCATCATTATTAGACAGACACCAGATACTAATCGCTGCTTCTGCTTCATAATACATTTCCCTATAAGCCTCATCGCTGATAATCCACATATTATATTTCACAGCCAGTTCGGCCAATGAAACCATAACTTCTTTGCTCATGAATTGTCCTGTCGGGTTGTCATACGGAATAATTACCAAGGCTTTTGGTTTGTGAGTTTTGATCAGATCCTCAATTTTTTCAATATTAGGCAGTTCAAATTCTCCGATAGTCTTATCTTTGTATTCCCTTGCTAAGGTAACAATTTTACGTCCAGTTCTTCTGGCAAAAGACATATAATTTGTATAAGCAGGATCAATCATCAAAATTGCCTCATCTCTGTCCGCGACACCAAGAATTACAAGTTCCATAGCAGCACTTCCACCATCTGTTATCTGAGTATGCAAACCTTCCACCTTTAATCCAGAAGCTTTCAAAATATTTATCATGGCCGCATTTGCCTCATCCGTTCCTTTAGTCTGTGTGTATTTGACCACACCATCTCTAAATGGACTGTTTTCAGCTTTCAAATTGAACATTCTTTTCTGCATTGCAGGATGCATTGGGAGAGAGACATTACCGATAGCAGCGTTGATCGCATCGACATTATCATTTCGCTTCATAAATAATTCCTGCGCGGTTCGAATGGCAGACGGCTGATTTGCTTGAAACTGAGAGGAGAGGATAGGTTGCATTTTTTGTACTTAATTATATCGAATTACTAGTCTAACGTATTTTGGAAATAATAGCACAATTGATCTGCCTTTTGTTATTTATAAACACTCCTACCTCCCGAATGACCTCCAATATCCAATAGTTGAATAACTTCAACTGTCTTCCCTTCGAATCTCCAAATAATCCTATAATCACCAGAAACTCTGGAACTCCATGCTTCTTTTCTATTGCGAGAGGTGATGATTTTATGGGTTCTGAGTGAAGGATGGAAAGGATCTGTACTCAACATACCCAGCACTTTCACTATTCGTACTTTAAAGCTCTGATTTCCCTTGGTTATCTTTCGATATTTGCGTTTAAAGTAACTTGATCTACGAAGTTTATACATTCTATTCTTCTAAATCCTTTACCAGATCTGTTACTGAACTGAAACTTTTTCCCTTGCCCGACTCTAGCTCCTGTATTGCATCTTCCACATTCTGAGATGTCTCGTCATCTAGTACTTCAATATATCTACCCTCTTCAGGTCGATTGTAAAGCGTGGACAATCCAAGCTTTAGAATTTCTGCTCTTGACATAGGTTCATATCTTTTTTCCAAAACACTTACAACTTGTTCTGTTTTATCATTTAATGTAAGTCTTATTGTGGACATTTGCGGATATTTAATGACTAATCGGGATATTATAGGGCCTTCTTAGCCCTTCTGTCAATTAATAACAGTAAGACTACAAATATAATCGGTAAAAGCACCACCCCCACCACGAAACCTATCACCCCAGCCGCCTCATAGCCAACCATCCCGCCAACCTCAAGACAGTTGTGGCAGCCACCCTCATCGCAGCACATCGGGATAAAAGTGGTTGAAACAAGACCGATGAACAAGCCAATAATCGCGCCGATAAAGGAGATAATTGGGAGACTTGCAACTAAAACAATTAGCTTCTTCCTAACACTAAGTTTATTGCAAATTTTTGGCATTTAATTCTCTTAATCTACTCTTAAACCTATAAATTATACCCATTTATGTTAAAATTACAACGTAAATTGAGATTTGGAAAGGTGACAGAGTGGTCGAATGTACCGGTCTTGAAAACCGGCAGATCCGCAAGGATCTCGTGGGTTCGAATCCCACCCTTTCCGCCAGACTTATTGGCCGGCATCTACGCCCTAACTGATACTTATAGTCCCAGATTTTCAAAAATGTAATACACAAAATATGCAGGCCAGACAATTGCCTTGAATATCCCAACAAGTCCTGCTCCTATATTTGATGCCGTCGAGATAAAATAGATTAAAGCCCCCACAAATCCCAGTCCATAAACAGCATTTTGCGGGCCGCTTTGCCATTTCCCCATTTTGTGGCAGGTTTCACAGCATTCACATTTTTGCGTCTTTTTTTCTTCCATTTCATTTATTTACTAAAAAATTATATACTTATATTATGCATAGTAGTTTAATCCATTACAAGTAAAAAAATGATTGCAAAACTATACCTTCTGGCTCTTCCCGTATTTTTCACAATTGATATGATCTGGCTGGGTCTTATCTCTAGAAATTTTTACAAAGATCAGATTGGATTTCTGATGAAAACAAATGTTAATTGGATTGCAGCGATTATCTTCTATTTAGTTTTCATCTTAGGAATAGTCGTTTTAGTTCTTGAGCCATCGATTAAAGCCGATTCATGGACGAAAGCGCTAGTATTAGCAGCCTTATTTGGATTTGCCACATATGCGACTTATGACCTTACAAACCTTGCGACAATAAAAGACTGGCCTTTGCTTGTAACTATCGTTGATTTAATATGGGGGACAGTACTATCTACAAGCGTAGCATTGATCACGTACTTTTTGGCAAAACAACTCGGAATATAGTCCTACTGGAAATAAAATACTAATACATCTAAATGCAGGCTATCAATCTTAATAACAACACAAAAATGCCAATCCTTGGGCTCGGTACATGGAAATCAGATCCTGGGAAAGTTGGAGCGGCAATAGAATATGCAATTCTTGAAGCTGGATATAGACACATTGACTGCGCGGCAATTTATGGCAACGAAAAAGAGATTGGCGAAGCTTTGCAGAAAGTCTGGAAGCAAGGAATAAAAAGAGAAGAGATATTCATCACGAGCAAACTCTGGAATACAAAGCATAATCCTGAAAGAGTAGAGGCAGCGTGCAGAAAGACATTAGAAGATTTGCAGCTTGAGTATCTAGATTTGTATCTAATGCACTGGGGCATAGCATTTGAACCAGATAGAGGGAATGAACCTCTTGATAAAAACGGAGTAATCAAAACAGAAAATATCCCAACCAGAAAAACCTGGGAGTCAATGCAAACACTTGTAAATAAAGACTTTGTTAAATCAATCGGAGTAGCGAATTTCACCGCCGCGATGATTATTGACCTTTTAAACTACGCCAAAATCAAACCCGTGATAAATCAGATAGAATTGCACCCATATAATTCACAGTTAGAATTAATCAAATTCTGTAAATACAAAGATATTGAATTAACAGCATATTCGCCACTTGGGAACCCTTCTTTGGCTGGGAATATGAGCCCATTAAATGCCCCACCTATTCAAAAAATCGCAAAAAAGTACAAAAAAACATCCGCACAGATTTTACTGAGATGGTCAATTGAAAGAGAAGTGATTGCAATTCCAAAAAGCACAACCCCAAAGAGAATCAAAGAAAATTCAGAAGTTTTCGATTTCAAATTAGATCAGAAAGACTTAGAGCAAATCAACGCCCTCAACCAAAATCATCGTTTCGTAAATCCAGCAGATTGGTGGGGAATACCATATTTCAGTTAAATAAAATAAATGACCCCAGAAATTTTTTTTGAAGCAGGCCATATTATTAATGCGTATTCCGCTTCTTCGGATATTCTGCATCGTAAGGAAGAAAACTCAGTCATACTAATGTTTAGAGATATTGGAGATACTAATACTCCAATTGAAGTAAATAAGAGTTGTCCAATTAATGGACAAAGAACAAGATTCCATCAAATAGCTCTTCTAGTTGCATCCGAGGAGGAACCCCTTATCTCTGAGATCGGAATAATTACCAAAGCCTGTCCTCAATGCATCTACAAGAATAATTGCCGCGGTGGGGGAATGGCATCACAAGCGATGGGAAAAGACATACCAAAAACGCCCGAAGCTGTTACAGAATTATTTACACAGCACTGGTAAAGAGCCATTTGTTTAAGCCTATAAGCCATTTTTCTGGTATAATTACCCTTATCAGTTAACTCTTAGATATATTTGATGGAATCTATCAAAGACAACATGGCGCTTATTATTACAATTGTTGCTACTCTGATTATCGGAGCTATTGGTGTTGTGGCTCTATCCACAACTGACACCAAACCAATTCCCGAATCTGAAAGGGCAGAACTGCTAGTTCGAGATGACAGCCATGTGGCTGGAGATTTTACCTCAAAAATAACTGTAGTAGAATTTTCGGATTTTGAATGTCCGGCATGCGGATACTACGCCGAAGAGTTCAATAGATTCAAACAAGACTATGAAGACCGAGTAAGGATTGTGTACAGACAGTTTCCATTAGAAAGTATTCATCCACTAGCTTTCAAGGCAGCAGAAGCGAGCGAAGCCGCAGCAGCACAGAATAAATTCTGGGAATACCATGACATACTTTTTGCAAATCAATCAATATGGGGGGTACTCTCAGAAGAGAAGGCTATTGAAGCTTTTATCGGTTACGCAGAGGAGATTGGAGTTGAGGATCTCTCAAAATTTGCAGCGGAACTAAAAGAAGGAGTATATAAATCAAAGGTGCAGAAAGATCTTGACGACGCAAAAGCTTTGAAACTTCCTGGTACACCTAGTATTTTAGTGAATGGAGTCCAGATTGAGAATCCTTCTTACGAGAACCTTTCGAATGAAATAGAAAGACTTCTTGCTGAGTAATTTGAAATATATACAAGTAACTTCAGTAATATCTCTATTATTTGTATTTTTGTCATAGAATCTTCCCAGCTTGAAATCGCAAATGCTTTCTAGGGGCCTTAGAGCGCGATTCATTTTTCCGCAATTTACCCTCATCACAATAACACCTGCAATCACTATGGGAAATTCTTAATATGAAGAGTAAGGAAAAAGAAGGGGGCTAACTTTTCCAGATTGTGCGGTCTAGAAAATTTAACCCCCGGGACAGTGCAGGAAGGTCGAACCTTCAAAAAGTGCAATAACAATAGTTAAAAGAGCTACTATTATAGTAATAGGAAAATGCTTTTTGTTCAACTATTTTTTGAGCCCGCAACCCCGAAAGAAGATTCCACCCAGAGAAGAGAGGTGGCCCAGCCGGACTCACCCTCTTTTGCGCATACCAAGTCTCTCCACTAAAATAACAAAATAAGTCGGGCAGAGGGATCTATAAAAAACGGGTATCGCGAATAGAATTCTATATTACTGATCCAATTATTAGAGTTTAGAATCCAAATAGTGTATACTTCTTCCATGAAACTAACCAAGAAAACACAGAGGCTTATTTGGTGGATTATCACGATTGCAGTCCTTTTCGGTATAATTATCGTACCGATATTAAGTTTGATCCCACTACTTAGTTGAAACTAACAGACTCTGTCTCAACAATACCTTTAATCGGCCCAAAATACGCAAAAATTCTCGCGGGCCTGGGCGTAGAGGATTTATATGATTTTCTAACATACTACCCCAGAACACATTTTGACTCATCAAAGCTCGTAAAGATCGAGGATTTAAGAAGGAATGAAAAGAAGGCCTTTAGAGCGCGAATCAACACCTTTAAATCAATCAAGACACGCAAACGCGGCTTCAGCATTCAAACAGCAGTTGTAGAAGATGAAAGTGAACAAATGGAAGTTGTCTGGTTCAACCAGCCGTATCTAGAAAAAACAATAAAAGAAGGCTCAGATTATATATTTATTGGAAAGCTAAACCCCAAGAAACTCAAACCACAGGTACTTTCCCCGGAATTCGAGGAGATCAAAGAAGAGCAGACCCATGTAGGAATTATTTCTCCGATTTATCCTTTGACCCAGGGGATATCAAATAAATGGCTTCGATCAAGGATGAAGTGGCTGATTGATAAGATGGACTACATCAATGATCTTAAAGAATCCTACAAACAAGATTTTCTGCAGAAATACAGTCTAATGCAGCTTAAAGACACGATCAAGCAGATTCATTTTCCAGACAGTCAAAAATTACTAAAAGACGCCAAGTACAGACTGGGTTTCGATGAGCTGTTAAAAATTCAAAAACAGATTCTTAAAAGAGAAAAAAAGCGCAAGAATCTCAAGGCAAAACAACTGCTTGCAAATACCAGAGAAATCGAGGAGTTCGTTAATTCACTGCCATACAAATTGACGAAAGATCAGGAGACCGCCTGCGAAGAAATCCTTAAAGATCTCAAAAAGGGAAGTCCTGCAAGAAGACTGCTTTCCGGAGATGTAGGGAGCGGCAAAACAATAGTTGCAATGATCGCGGCACTTAATACCGCACTAAACGGATCTCAAAGCATAGTACTTGCCCCGACAACAGTGCTTGCCAGACAGCACTTTGAGACATTTTCGACTCTGCTGAACAAATACAAATTGAAAATCAAACTCATAACCGCAAATTCCAAATACGATAAAAACGATGCGGACATTCTGATCGGAACCCACGCTATACTCAGCCAAAAAGACAAAATCATCAGCAACAAACTGGCGTTTCTCATAATTGATGAGCAACATAGATTTGGAGTGAAGCAGAGAGGAGAGATCCAGGAATTTATTGACCAAAAAAGAAGTACCTCTCCGCACACCCTAAGTATGACAGCAACCCCGATACCTCGAACCCTGGCTCTCACGCTTTTCAGTGACATGCAAGTAAGCAGCATCAAATCAAAACCGCAAAAAAGGAAAACAACTAAAACCCATCTTGTACCGCCGGAAAAAAGAGAAAACGCCTATAAATGGATAAAGCAGCAAATCAGAGAGAATCGCACTCAAGTCTTCTGGATCGCACCATTAATTGAAGAAAATGAAGCGATCCAGGCTGCCTCGATTAGAGAGCTTGAAAAAGAATTTACTGCAAAGTTCAAAGATTTTAATATTTCAACTCTTCATGGCAAACTCAGTTCTGAAGAGAAAGACAAAATTCTCGAAAAATTCCGCAATTTTGAAGCCAGCAAACAGCAGATTCTGCTCTCCACATCGGTTATAGAAGTCGGCATTGACATCCCCCGAGCAAATATTATTGTCATCGAAGGTGCCGAGAGATTCGGACTTGCGCAGCTTCACCAGTTGAGAGGAAGAGTCGGAAGAGCAGAAGAGCAGGGCTGGTGCTTTCTCTTTACAAGCGATATACCAACAGACGAGCAGGCAGCCAGACTGAAGTACTTCTCAGAAGAATCCGATGGCTTCAAAATTGCGGAATACGATCTCCACAGACGCGGTCCTGGCGAGGTTTACGGAACGAGACAGGCAGGAATTCCAAATCTACGTTTTGCAAATCTTTTTGATCTCGAATTAATCAAAGCGACAAAGAAAGCAGCCAAAGGAAGCTAGTCTCCACTCGCTATAAATCCATATTTCCGCTAAAATGAATAATTAATTCATAACCCATTGATCCTATATGTTTGAAGCAGCAATATTAGGTCTAATTCAAGGTCTCACAGAATTCCTGCCAATTTCCAGTTCCGCACATCTAGTCATTCTGCCAGAATTACTTGGCTGGGAAGAGCATAGCAATCTATTTGATGTATTTTTACATGGGGGGACACTTTTTGCTTTAGTATTTACATATAGGGACCGTATTTTGAAATTTTTCTTAAACAGGGAGAATTTTTTAAAAATCGCACTTGCCACATTACCCTCAATTGTAGCTGGCTTTTTTCTGCTGGATTATATCGATTCTTTGAAATCCACTCTGCTTATTGCCTTTATGCTTGTTTCGATTGGCATTCTGCTTATCATCACAGATTATATCGCGCAAGCAAATTCAAAAAAGCAAATTTCACAATCCGAACAATTTTCAATCAAACAGATACCAGGAAAAACGAGTATACTCATGGGACTTGCGCAGCCATTAGCATATTTTAGGGGGACCTCAAGATCCGGAATCACCATCATCACGGGAGTTTTCAGCGGGCTTTCGCTGAAAGACGCAACCAATTATTCATTTATTCTCGGCATCCCGATTATATCGGCAGGAGTGATATACAGCGTATTTGAGCTTCTAAAAGACAGCCCGGAGAGCATCAATTTGGCTGAGCTCATGACAGGCTTCGTCACTTCATTTATTTTTGGCCTTATCGCTATCAAAATTATGTTGACACTGACCCAGAAAATAGGGCTGAAATATTTCGGTCTATATCGTATAATCCTGGCAGTAATTTTGCTTATTTTTCTGGCATGAAATTCCCCATACACGTAGTTTTAGAAAACATCAGATCAGCATTTAACGTTGGAGCTTTTTTCAGGACTGCTGATGCTGCTGGGGTAGAGAAGATATGGCTGAGTGGGATTACTCCATATCCACCCCATAACAAAATACCCAAAACAGCGCTTGGTGCAACAAACACTGTAGACTGGCAATACGAGAAAGAGCCAATCCAGGCAGTACAGAAACTCAAACGATTAGGATGTGAAATTATTGCAGTTGAGCTCACGAAACAGGCAGAAATTTATACAAAAATTAACTACAACAAACCTTGCGCTTTGATATTTGGGAACGAAATAGGCGGGGTAAGCAAAGAACTTCTTAAACTTTCAGACAAACAGGTAAAAATCCCGATGTATGGGCAAAAAGAATCGCTCAACGTAGAAGTTTCCTTTGCGGTAGTAGTTTATGAGATAATCAGGAAATGGCAGCTACCACACATAAAAAAATGAATAGCACGGTAATAGCAGGAACAATGCGCGGGAAAAAACTCATCAATCCCGAAAAAATTACTCGACCTTTTACCAACCGGATCAAACAATCCCTTTTTGATTTGATTAGAGACTTCATTGCTGATGCAGAGGTTCTCGATTTGTACGCCGGCGGGGGGAACTTTGGGATTGAAGCACTCAGCAGAGGCGCCAGATTTGCGACATTCGTCGATTTGGCAGAAGAAGCTCAACGATGCATTGAGAAAAATCTGGAAAACTATCCAGGGAAGAATTTTGAAATCTTCAAGAAAAACGTCCAGGATTATATCAGAGCGACAGACAAGAATTTCGATCTTATTATGCTGGATCCGCCATTTGATGATGTACGAATCACTTATGTGAAAGACGCTTCAAAACTTTTAAACCCATCTGGACTGCTTATTTTCCGCCATCCAAGTGATTACAAATCCCCAGAAGAAATATATGATCTTAAAAGAACTTACATAGAAAAATACGGCAAAAGCACGATCTCTTTCTATCAAAATGACTGAATTTATGTTAAAATAGCCCCGTTAATTAAATCAGAGAAGTACAAATGGGAGCATTACCAAAACGAAAAATCAGCAAACAAAGGAAAAATAAAAGACGTGCACATCATGCTTTAAAACAGATTCCACTTGTCAGAGAAACTGAAAGCGGGAAGCTGAAAAGGCCTCATTATATCTCCCCGAAAACAGGAAGATACAAAGGCGAAGAAATTAAAGAAGTTTAAGTTTTTTTGTATAATTATGCACGAGGGGAGCTTTGATCAAAGGCATTTAGCAAGAAGGATTGTTGTTCAAAGGCTTTTTGAACGCAGCTTCAAGGACTCTGATATCAGTAAATCCCAAGAGAATGAGTTTAATAATCAGTCACTTGCTGAAATTGATGAAGACAGCGAACCTTTAAAATATGACAAACAACTTGCAGATAAGCTTTTCCACGGAGTTATCAAGTACAAAGACAAAACTGATTTTATTATTTCAAAACTTGCTCCGGAATGGCCAATCGAACAAATAAACAAAGCTGATCTTCAAATTCTCCGGATCGCAATATTTGAAGGATTTATCGAAAATCTTACTCCTGAGAAAGTATCAATAAACGAAGCGATTGATCTCGCGAAAGAATTTGGAGGCACGCCAAGCGGAAAGTTTGTAAACGGAGTACTTGGCAGTCTTTTAAATAGAAAAAATGAATTTAGCAGAGCACTAAAAAAATGAACCTGACCACAGAAGACAAGCTAAACATAGAAAAATTAGAACAGATCCTTGGAATTAAATTCAATAATCCAGAAATTCTAAAACAATCCCTTATTCACAAATCATACCTTAATGAAAAGTCCGGGGCAGAGCTTGAAAGCAATGAGCGGCTGGAATACCTTGGAGACGCCGTTCTCGAACTTATTGTCACATCATTTTTATTTTCAAAATATCCAAATAGACCGGAAGGAGATCTGACTAGTTTTAGAGCTGCGCTGGTCAAGACAGAAAGCCTTGCTGAGACTGCAATGTCACTCGAATATGGCCATTGTCTATACATGAGCAAAGGAGAAGAAGGTACTGGAGGCAGAGAACGCCCATACATACTGGCAAATACTTTCGAAGCTGTTCTTGGAGCAATTTACCTTGATCAAGGGTATGAGATCGCTAATAATTTTGTGATAAAGGCGCTTTTACCAAAGCTTGAGGATATCGTGGAGAACAGGCTCGATATCGACAATAAATCTAAACTTCAAAATCTTGCACAGGAAATACTAAAAGATACACCGACTTATGAGCTTCTAAACGAAAACGGACCGGATCATGATAAGGAATTTGAAATTAGAGTGATCATTGCAAATAATGATTTTGGACACGGGAAGGGGAAGAGCAAACAGGAAGCTGAACAAGCGGCAGCAAACAAAGCTCTTGAAGATTGGGAGATTCTTTTAAAAAAGTATTCAAAAAAGATAAATTAGTGATATAATTGGCCTGTTTGTAAGTTTTTAAGAACATTTTTATGGTAAAAATCAGACTGACCAGACTTGGCAGGAAAAATGCACCTTTTTATAGAGTAATTGCAATCCAGACAAGGGAGAAGAGAGACAGCAGAGCTATTGAACAGCTCGGGACATATGATCCAACGCAAAATCCTTCCGAATTCAAAGTTGACAAGGACAGAGTAAAATACTGGCTGGGAGTTGGAGCACAACCAACAGATACTGTTGCAAGATTTCTAGCAAAAGAAGGTTTGTATAAGGTAGAGAAGAAGAAATTTACGAAAAAACCGGGCAAAAAGAAATTGGAAAAAGCCGGAGAGCAGGAAGAAGAGAAAAAGCCGGAAGTCAAAGCCGAACCAGTTATTGAAGAGAAGACAGAAGAGAAGGTAGAAGAAAAACCAGAAGAACCAAAAGAATAGAAAATATTTTATTTATTTTAAATTACAAAGACGATGGAGGAATTCATAAAGTATTTACTTGAGAATATCATCGAAAATCCAGAGGCTCTTCAAATCAGTGAAGAAACCGACGACAAGGGGAGAGTAATTCTCATTGACGCTGAAGACCGGGATAAAGCTTTAATCATTGGAAAAGGCGGCAGGAATATTAAAGCAATCAGAGAACTTGCATTCATGTACGCAAAAAAGCACGATGAAGAAAAAGTCTTTTTGAAAATAAAGGACTAAACTGACTTTTTTGTATTAGAAAAACGAGCCTCAAGGCTCGTTTTTATTGAGGTACTTCTTATCAATAAAATCAATCACATTCTGGTCGGGCTTTGCACTTTCAGGTTCCGCAAGATAATTTGGAGCTGTTTGAGCAGTCTGATCACTGCCAGTTAAAACAGTTTCATTAATTTGGAATTGATACTTGTTTAGAGTTATGCTCAGCTCCCAGTCACTCGAATTTACAGGCTTAGCAAAGCTCATTTCTTCAATCACAATAAATTCATCCTGTTCGTATAATGCCCCGAGAAATGTCCGAATATCTTCGAAACTGCCAGCGAAAACGAAATCACTAGGAACCTCGACAAGCTGCAGATAGCTTACCTGACCTGATTGACTTCCATCTTCGGAATATATTAGCTCTCTTGTATTTGCTTGTTTTGTAGCAATTCCATTTGTTGTTGCCAGAGTTTTAATACTCTCTTGAAATTCTGTGACATTGGTTACCTGGACAGGAGCAATAGTATTTATACTTTCTAGGTATTGATTTATTTCATTTGAGTCGTTTTTCAGCTGGACCAGATTCGCAATAGTCACTTCCTGCCTTTCGACCGCTTTTTTCACAGTATTTCTCTGTGAATAGTTATTATAAATTGAATTTAAACTCGGGATCAGTCCAAAAATCATGATAACAAAAAAGATTACCAGCACAAATATCGGCAAATAATAGAATTTTAGAAGCCTTAAATACTCATCGACACCTCTCTCGGAAGTAGTTTTTTTCTTTGTTGTTGCGCTTATTTCACCTGTCATTGTGTCAAAAGATTAGTCAAATCAAGATCAATTATAAAACTATATTTATTAGTATCACTGTCTTCGCGGATTCTATTTAATCTTGCATCTTCTACTTGATCCTGTTGATTAAACTCCAAGATGAGACTTGCAACATCTTCTGTTGAGCTGGTCAACCCCTCGAACTGGAATGTTCCCTCTGAAGTTCTCCCATAACTTACAATGTCGACATTGGGGGTGGTCTGCTTGATCAATGAGTCAATAAAATCAAACACCAGATCCGGATCGGTATGCTTTTCTACTACTGGTGCTAAACTCCTGGTTTTCATGACAAGTTCACCATTTGCGCTTTTATATGTATTGTAGGAGTCAATCTCGATTTCCTTTTGCTGCCTTGTTTCATTCCAAATATCAAGAGACCTTTTTAAAAACGCGGAATCGATCAGTCTGACTGACAGCCAAATCAATGTAATACCAAAAAGCAGGAAAGCCGCATAGAGTAGAGAATTCGAACGATTTTCCTCTCTGGCAATTACTTCTTTGCTTTTTGGTGGAAGTAGATTGAAACTAAAGTTTGATTTTGCCATTTTTCAGAACTTCATTAGTTTATTTGACTTTCAAACCAAGACCAATTGCTACTGAGAATCCTATCATAGACATAGGTTTGACATCATCTCGGAGATTTCTCGCAATATTCAGCTTCGCTGCTGGATCGTACAATTCTGCTTTTATGCCAAGAACTTCTGAGAGGTAAGTGTCAAGGGAATTTAATCTCGCACCATCTCCTACCATGTAAATTTTTTGAGGGACACTGTCTTGTAAATGGGTTTTAAAAAAACCGATTGTTCTTTGGATTTCTTCCTGGACTATTTGAATAATTGGTTGAATTGAATTGAAGATTTTACCTTCAACCTGCTGTTTGTCTAACCCATAGGCGATTTTATATTTTTCGGCTTGTGCGGTTTCAAGATTAAAATCATTTGCAATTGCCTTTGTAAGAGCATCCGCGCCAGTTCCAATGCTTTGGGAAAATATCATTTTCCCATCTTTGACAACACTCATATCGGTCCCATTTGACCCAAAATCAAGGATCATAATTGCTTTACCGACTTCATTGTTAAACATGATTGATCTTGAGGTTGCGATAGTTTCAGTTTCAAGCGCAATTAATTCAATATCAGCTTTTTTTGCAATATCGATATATCTATTGATGAGAACTTTTGGAGATGCAACAAGCAGAATTTTCATCATTTTTTTACCATTTACTTCTATTTCCTCAACCGGGATATAGTCAGTCTGAACTTCCGAAAGGGGTAGGGGAATATACTGCCTTGCTTCCCAGAAAATTAATTCCTCAAGTTTCTCCTCAGTTACTTTTGGAACTGTGAGAAGTCTTGTAAATATAGATGATTCTGGAAGTGCAGTCACACATTTCTTCGTTTTTATTCCGCTGCTTTCGAGGACTTCTTTAATTTTCTGTGCTATTCTGAGCTTGGCTTGATCGTCTTGACTATTGAGAATTCCATACGGGGTATCGACACTGCCGAATGCTACTAGATCAGCCTTTTGGATTGATCTTCTATCAATTTCAACGACTTTTATTGAGTGACTTCCAATGTCTAAGGCAAAAAAATCGGGCAGGTTCATAGTTTACAGATCAATAATTAATAATTTCGTTGATATTATCATAACTACTCTAGCCCTAAATATCAAATTTTGCTAGACTGAATTATGGCCAATCCAAAGAAACAAATTCTGCTTATAATTTTCCTGTTTATGGCTGGATTTGGCTTATATTTTTCAAGGAACTCTTTTATCACAAACGTTAAAGCGGGAACTTGTGATTACACAGAATGCGCATCAGGGGAGATAACTACATGGGCTTGTAATACTGGCGGTTGTCCTGCAGGAACAAGAAGACAATGTGAATGTGTCCCACCTGGAGTAGTAGGATTTTTCTGGTGTTGGGGCAACTGCCAATGCATCTCAGATCCTAGTTGTTCATCAAGCACGTGCATCGAAGGGGCAACTGGGGGATGTGGTACGAATGGCTGCGCTTCTAGTGAAAAATCTATTTGCAGTGGAGGGACTTGGACTTGCTACACAGATGCCAGTTGCGGAGGGGGTGCTTCATGCGCCTGGACACCTACACCCTCAGGATGCGTTACAGAAGGGCTTCTTCTTCCAAAGTGGCCGCCAGGGACTTGCGTTGGTGGAGGTCTAGCAGGAACAGACTGCCGATATGATAGTGATTGTGCAGATGGCTCATGCGATCCATTTGCAGGAGAATGTAATTGCAATATCCCTGCATCAAATCAATGCTGCACAGGTCTTGTTGTAAATCATCCAATAAATTACGCTTGTGTATGCCCGACTTGTACTCCGACAAATCCAGCTAAGCCTCAGCCATTGCTGCAGCCACCGAATGGAAATATTGAATCGACAAATGACGTGTTTATCGATTGGACAAACGTGAGCAGCTGGGGAACCGGCTGTCCGCAAAGCAACAGCTATAAAGCCAGGTATACCCCTAAAGTTGCCGCAAACTGCCCAGCGCAGACTGCCGGATATACCAATAAAAATCTTGGAGGAGTTTCGAGCACAACACTTTATGATTTAAACTGGGGGACGACTTACTGCTGGTATTCTCGAGCATACAACGGATCACTTGGAAGAAACTCAGATGCAACCTGGGAATTCACAACCCCTAAAACTGCAAGTCTGGATGATCTCCAAATTTCAACAGCAGGTACTTGCGGACACTCAATTTCAGGGAATTCTTCTGTAGCAAACGTAGACAATCCAATAACAATTATGACAGAGTATTCTCTTGACGATAATGGCGTCGGGGTAGAGGATATTGATGAAATATTACTTGCAATTGTTCCAAATGATGTCAGGAATGCTCCGATTGTTTCCGAGGCATCCATTGCTTCAGTATCAAACAAATATTTTATGGCCAAAGCTACAATAAATACAGTCACTCCGTCACTTAGCCAGTTTAGCATTGTTAATACCATCTCATATCCTTATTACGGGGCAAATGCAAATAGTGGTGATCTTACAAACACCTTTGCATCGGCTACACTTCTAAATCTCAATGGAGGGGCTGCCAATAATACCCACGTAGAGGTAGTTGATGCAAATACCGTACGAGTTTACTGGCAGATTAGATTTGATGATAATTATAAATATAAATCTGCTGATGATTCTCTTTATGCTGCAGTTATAAATGGGAATATCTATACAGCAGGGCTAAGAGAGCTTCTCCCAGGAGTCTGGAACTCCAGCACAGGCTCAAATACAATCGATAGATCTTTATCTGATGAAGGGAACTGGGGAGTAAATGTTCAAATACCCCAAATCACAATCGGTACACCGCAGGTAATAGCAAATGATAAATTTACAATAAACTGGGCAGTAAATGGCTACGGTCTTTCTCAAGCTGACGGATATATGTGGGGCAATCAAGCTGGATATCAGCTTAGAAGATTACTCCCGACTGTGGCAATATTAAATATTCCAACAGCTGAGCCTGTGGATTTCAGCTCGAGTAATATTGGGGTAGGAATAGGTCTTGGCAAAGCTCTTGGAACTCATACCTATCAGACAATGTCCGCCCAATCAGTTATACTCCAGACTAAAATGTCCGCAAATGACAGCGCATGCAATAGAATAACCGACAGCGGAGAAGCTTTGAATCTAACCGATGGATGGCTGATGACGGTCGGAGGAAATGGATTTGCTGAGAATTTCAATACAAGTGTAAAGCAGTCAAATATTGCAGGAGAACTGGCCTATTTGAACGACTACTCATATCTATCAACTTATCTTAGCGCAGTCAATGAAGACAGTATCGGCACTCCATCTAGAGTTTCAAAAAATAATTATATAGTAAATGGTTACAATGACTGGAACGATACTCCGCTTAAAAATGTTACCTTTTCCACATGGATAGATTATATCAAGTCACTCGTAGATGAACACGCAACAGTACACCAGATTAATTATCCATACATGGAAATCGGCCAGACAACAGAAGAGTACATCGAATCTAGAACAACCCTTAATATCACCAATGATAATTTCACACAACATGTGGAAATCAACGGCAATTTCTCGTTATTGGGAAATAACAAATGCAACACAAGAACAATATTCTTTGTCCAAGGGAATCTGACAATTGCTCCAAATTTTGAGATCCAGAATAGACCAACAACCAGTTTTAGCAACCTAGGAAGCAGGAATGATTCAACCCCCCCGTTGCAGACAGGCTGTATATTTATAGTTAGAGGCGATGTAACTGTAACTGGTGGCGCTTATAAAAATTACTATGATAAAATCGAGGCATTTTTTGTCGTAAAAGACCGCTTTATTACCAACGAAGACAATGGAGGTAACCCACTAAACGCTAGATATGATGGCCTTTACATTAAAGGAGCAGTAATTGCAAACGAATTGCTCTTGGGAAGAAACTTGAGACTGCTAAACAACCTTAATCAACCTTCAGAAATCATCGAATTTGATCCAAGATATTCCAATCTATTCTTCCAGGAACTCAAAATCAACGAATTCTCTATAAGAGAGAAGAGCTATCAGAGAAACTTATATTCGCAGTAAGAAGGGAAGAGAGTACACTTCTAAATCTACTTATTCAAAACTAATTCAGACCTTAGCACATAATTCATTACTTCAGGCTCTCTGCCTAGAAATGGTATTTGAGCCACTAAAACTGGGGCAGATACAACAGCACCAGTACTGGGTGGATAGCTAATCCCCTCAAGACGTCTAACTTGAATAGGAAATCCGGCATTACCTTTAATTGAAAGAAGAGTAGTGACATTTTCATCTTCATTCATCAAAGCTTTTACTTTCATTCCAGTAAAGTTTTTAAAAGTATTACTTCCGACTTCTTCTTTTATCGTTTGCAAATTAATTATCACACGGTTCTGACCCTCAACAGGGATATTTAGACCCATAGGATGCTCCAAATTCCCTGAGCCGACATAATTCCCCGCATCATGCATATCCATAATAGTTTTATACTCATCTGTTGTAATCTGGTAATCGACCTGAAAAAGCATCGCGACATTTCCAGTCCACTCAATCTCGACAACATCGGAATAACTTCCTAAAAGGACCTTGAAAGTTTCATCTTTCCCAAGCTCATAGTCAATTACTTCATTTGAATCAGATACATTTACAGTTGTCTGCATGTCAGGATAGTCAAAAATGCATGTATACTCATTCAAAACACTTGTGCTGCAGCTAAATCCCTCCTCATTTACAATCCCCGCAAGAGAAGTATCTGTATTTGCATACCCAGTAAGAATCTTCTGAATACTTTCCTCACTTTTGTTATATGAGAGTTCGTATTGTTTTCCACCGACCGTCTGCTCGACATCATTCGATACTATCGCAATCACTCCAAGCACTATTATCGATAATATAAAAAGCATAAGTATTACAATTACCAGTATTTGTCCTTTATTATTTTTGTTCATCTTATATTGTGTAATTTCTTGTAGAAACAACTACCTGCCTTATTTGATCCTCAACATCAATCGTATCTGAATTTTGATTTACGATCAAGGTAATTACTATACTTTTCTTGCCATCAGCATCCGCAAGCCCTTCTTCAATTATGAAACTCTTCACGACCATTTGATCACTCGTTTCTTCAATAATTTCTTCATATGGTTCAATCCCGGTCTTTTTGCAGATTGAAAGTACACCAGCATCATCGCAGGTAGTCCAGGTGTACTTTTTATCAAGCAGAACCTCACAAACTGCGCTTTCGTTTGATCCACCGCATTCCTGCACAAATTTCGCATTCCGGAGATCTTTGGAAATTTTATTCAGTATATCACTTTGTTCTTCACGAAGAGCAGAGCGGACCAGAGATTTCCTGGAAATGTCTAGGGAAAGAATAAGAATATTTGTAAGCATAACCATAATAATTATGACTATCACCAAAGTAATCAGCACTTCAAATAAAGAATATCCGTTTTTTTGTCTAAATACTTTTTTCACGGCGATAACCAACTAATTCATTAAATTCTAATTTACCTGCGCTATTATAGACAAGAAGTGATTTCACCTCATAAGTGTCCAAATCATCCTGTGTACCAAGGAATTCCACCGTTACTTGATTGCAGATTAAATTATCCCCGACATCTTCATACCCATAATCTGCCAGATTTACATAGTAATTTGACTGAGTGCTGCAATTGCCCGGAGAAATCACAGTTGATCCATTTACCTTCTTAAGTTCAATCTTGTTTGCTGCAACTTCCAAAGTGTAATATTCAATATCTCCGTTTTTCATTTTCTCCAACCCAAGATTCTGGACAGGGGATTTAGCAAGTTCAAGAGAGCGGAATTGAATTCCAATTGCTCTGTCTTCAACCTCATCTCTCTTGATCCTCTTTAGACTTGTAGTGGTAACACTGACTACTGTAATCATAGTCAGTGAGAAAATCGCCAAAGCTACAAGAACTTCCACAAGTCCAGTGCCTTTAATTTGAGATGTATACTTCATTTTTTTCCCCATTAAATACAACAGTTTTATAATAAGAAATATCATTATGACGGACCTGCACATCACACGAGGTCTTCACAGTATTAATTGAGAGAAGATTTTCACTCGCAAAGCTGTATACCTCACCCGTAGCGTATTCAAAAAGCACCCCCTTGCAATCGCCTTGAGCCTGGATATTCGTCTTCTCATTATATCTCATAGTGACATCATCAGCCTGAGCAGTCACGCAGCAGAAATCATAGCTGAGGCTCGAATTTTTGCTACATTTTATGTACTCAGCCGCTCCATCACTAAAGCGATATCCAATTGCGTCCGGAGGGAATGAATTGGAAGTAAAAGAACAAGTACTCGTCCAGCCGTTCTTCAATTCAACAAGCTCTGCTTGAGTATAAACACTATTCCTCGCTTTCTGAATAAGTGTCTTTGAAGAAGTATAAAAATCCTGCGTAGCAGTATTAACATTTGATCTATTTGAAAAATTATTCAAAGCGACAACACCGATGGCCATCATAGAAGCAAATATAGCCATCACAATCAAAAGTTCCAATAGAGTATAGGCAGAATTTTTCTTGCTCATGAAATTATTCTAAAGGGAATTGACTGGGAAATCAATTAAGTCATACAAAGAAAAAACGGAAGACTATCTTCCGTTTTTCTATGAATCTCAAATTGGGTTCTTTAAAGCACACTTATGCCTGAAAGAGTACATCCAGCTGAGTCTGTATCTCCAAGCTCATAGAATGAGCCATTCTCAAGCATTGCAGCAAGGGCATACCCCGAGGATGTCTTTGAATAACAGTAGACAGTACCACTCGAAGAAGACTTGGTAGCAAGAGGGACAGGAACCAAGTTTCCACTTACTGGGATGTTTGTCGTACCAACAGTGATGTTGCCATTAGCATATGTTACTGCTGTGTTTGCAGGATATTGATTGTTCGTTGCAAGATAGTCTGCAATTGCAGTCCTCATACTGTCCAGAGTAGCTTCTCTTTTTGAGTCTCTCGACGCTCGAAGAGCAAGAGTTACTCCGAATCCTGCAAGTCCAATCAATACTGCAATGATAGCCATTGCAACAAGCAACTCAACAAGGGTAAAACCTTTGTTTTGTTTCATTGGATTTTAAATAAAATATAAAACTAAATCTTATCGCCAATGCTGTACACTGGCCAGTAAACTGCTATTGCTAGGAAGGCAACAAGACCGCCTACTACTAACAAGATAAACGGTTCTAAAAGCTTTGTCAAATTATCTGCCATATTGGTAACTTCCTCATCATAGAATCCGGCCATATCAGAAAGAACTTGATCAAGCTTTCCAGTTTCTTCTCCAACTACTACAATTCTTGAAAACACCGGAGGGAAAATTTTATTTTTTGAGAGAGAGACTGCCAATGGAATTCCTTTGCTGACATTGACCGCAGACTCTTCGACAACTTCCTTAAAAAGAATATTTGATGTCGAATTCGCCACAATATTGAGAGTATCAACAATAGGTACTCCGCTTTTTAGAAGCATAGAAGTAAGCCTGGCGAATTCTGCAACTTGTATCTTCTGATTCAAATCCCCAAATACAGGAATTTTCAAGATTATTCTGTGCATCATTCTCTTGCCAGATTCCGTGGAATTATAATAATAATAGGCACTAATCCCCGCAATTAATAAAACAATAATTACAATAAGCCCAATCGGAGAGACAACAAATTTAGAAACTTTCACAATAATATTTGTCAGGCCAGGAAGTTCCTCAATCCCAAAGTCCGCGTAAAGTTTTTCCATCTGAGGTACTAGGAAAGTCACAAGAACAACAAAAACAGCAATAATCGCAACAAAGATAATAGCAGGATAAATCATTGCTCCTCGAATTTTGTTTCTAAGCCGGTTTGCATTTGCCATATCCTGCTGAATCTTTCCCAGAATTTCAACCAGATTTCCACTTTTTTCGCCTGCTGCCATGAGATTGACCTGAACTTCAGAAAAAATTTTTGAGTTTTTGGAGAATGCTTTAGATAACGGGATACCATTTTGCAAATCTTTGTAGACTCTTATTATCTCGGCCTTCATTTTTGGATTTGGAGCCTGATCCTTGAGTACATCCATTGCTTGCGTAATCGGCAAGCCAGCAGTAATCATCGCAACAAGCTGTTTGACAACCATCAACTTGTCTTTTAATCCATATCCGCTGATCTGAATCTGCCCGATATCTTTAAAGCTTGAACGGATTTTCTCTTCAACAGACATCACTATTAGACCTTGAGCATGCAGAGTATTTACAACCTCATCTCTAGTATCGGCCTCAATTACAGCTTTTACTAATTTTCCGTTTTTATCAGACGCAGTGTAGCTAAATTTCATTTGAGCAGTAAGTCTATTTGATCTGGTTTAATAGTAAAATTCTTAGCTGTTTGAATATCAATTTCATTCATTCGAATCATATCCACTAAGGATTTTTCAAGAGGGAACATCCCAATATCCAAACTTGTTTGAATTATATTGTCAATTTGATGAGTTTTACCTTCACGGATTGCATTTTTAATAGCATTGCTGGCAATAAGAACTTCCATCGCAGCCTTTCTTCCGCCGTTCTTTAGAGGAATCAACCTCTGGGAGATAACTCCCGAAAGCATATTCCCAAGCTGAGTCCGCACCTGGTTCTGCTGATCAGCAGGGAATACGTCAATTATACGATCAATTGTCTGAGCAGCACTGTTTGTATGCAAAGTGGCAAATACAAGATGACCTGTTTCTGCAATGGTCAATGCCGAAGATATTGTTTCATAATCTCTCATCTCGCCTATCAACACTACATCTGGATCCTGTCTTAGAGCAGCCCGAAGAGCATCATTCCAGGACTGAGTATCCTCATGCATATTTCTCTGGGCAATAAGCGCCATTTTCTGTTCATAGACATATTCGACAGGATCTTCAATCGTAATGATATGCCTTGGTTCACGGGAATTAATTTCCTCAATCATTGCAGCTATTGTTGTACTTTTCCCGCTCCCGGTAGGTCCTGTGACCACGACAAGTCCATAGGAAATTTTGCTGAATTCTTTAAGAATCTCTGGGAGTCCAAGTTCATTTATCGTTTTCACTTTCTTTGGGATTGAACGAAACGCTCCGGCCAGATTTCCTTTTTCTCTAAAAATATTTACACGAAATCTATTTTCCTCTGGATCGACATACATAAAATCCAATTCCTTTCCGTTCTCAATTTGCTTTTTCTGATCTTCAGAAAGTAGAGAGTAGAGAAGACTCTCAACTTCAGCAGCGTCAAGAATTTTCGGGGAGTATTTCTCCAGCCTTCCATCAATTCGGAAATATACAGGATAATTTGTTGTGAAATGAATATCAGAAGCATTTCTATCCATACTAAGCTTTGCATATTCTTCAATGCTCAAGATATCTGATGATGGTTCCGTGACTTTCTCTTCTGCCGGCATCTCGTGGATCTCAGTTGCAGTTACGGGCGGAGTCTCCTTTTGTATATATCCCGCTGGTGCCGGTGGTATTGCGGGTTCAACCGGTCTTGATGGCTGCGTCATTGGTATCTCCTGCGTCTCTGTTATTTCAGCTGACTGAGGGGTCTGTTTCATATCTTCTATCTGAGGTGCTTGCGTGGAACTGGCTATTGAAGGTTCCGTTTCTTCTTTCTTTATTTCATTTTCTAGTTCTTCAGGCTGGGTGACACCACCGGCGACCTGTACAATATCATTGAACGGTCTTGATTTTACTATGACGTCACTGCCAGGAACATCTTGAACCTCTTGGACTCGATCTTGAACCTGATCTTGAATCCGAGACGCATCTGATTTGAAATCGTCAGCCCCGACAATCGGGATATTTGGGTTATAAGCAGGGATATTTGTATTTTGAGGTTGTTCATTTTGCTTAATTTCCTCTGCTTTTTTTTGTTTATCATCTAAATTCACAAATGGCATAATTGATTTCTAATAACTATTTAACGACTCTTAACACTTCCTCAATTGTCGTAAGTCCCTCAAGCGCTTTCATAAATCCATCCTGCTGCATTGTTATCATACCTTCTGCTATAGCTTTATCATTAAGCTCAGAGGCTGGGCGTTCTTCCATTACTGATTTTGCAAGCGAGTTTGTCATTGGCATACATTCAAAAATACCAAGTCTCCCGCTAAATCCAGTATTATTGCATTTTGGACATCCCTTACCACGATATAGTATTACCTCATCATCTTCAAGTGTTGTCGGCTCATTCGCACTGTTATTTGGATAGGTAAACATATCAAAGCCTTTGAGGCCGTCTAATACCTGGTGGATAATTTTGACTACCTCAACTGGCGCTCTATATCCCTCAATGCAGTGTTTGCAGACTTTTCGAACAAGTCTCTGGGCGACAACAACATTGACGGTCGAGCTGATCAAAAAAGGCTCAACTCCCATATCTAGCAGTCTAGGAAGCGCACCTGCGGCACTGTTTGTGTGTAATGTAGCTAAAACAAGATGCCCAGTCAGTGCCGCCTGGATAGCAAGATTAGCAGTTTCTCCATCACGAATCTCTCCAACCATAATCACATCTGGATCCTGTCTTAGAAATGCTCTTAAGGCAGTTGAGAAATCGAGTCCGACATCTTTGTTGACTTGTACTTGAGTAATTCCTTCGATTCTAATTTCAACAGGATCTTCAATAGTTATAATATTTACTTCGGGCTTATTGACAATTTTTATAGCACTTGCAAGAGTCTGCGTTTTTCCGCTTCCGGTTGGTCCTGTTACAAGGATTATTCCCTGAGTTTTAGTTAAATTCTCAAGGAAACTCTTGTAGGCAGAACCACGCAGTCCTGTATCAGCCAGATCCATTGTCCCGCCGCCTTTTTCCAGAAGTCTCATCACAACCTTCTCGCCATAAACATTTGGCATAATTGAAACACGCATATCGTATACTTTGGTGCCAGACTTGATTTGAAATCTACCATCTTGAGGAATTCGTTTCTCATCAATTTTCAAGTTTGACAGTATTTTAACCCTTGCAACAATTGCGCTTTTCAATTTCTTTGGGATCGTTAATTTTTCAGAAAGAACCCCATAAATTCTAAATCGAACGCTTACTTTATCTTCTTGAGGTTCAATATGCACATCAGAGGCATTGTATTTGACTGCATATTCCAAAATCATATTCACAATCTTTGAGACTGGGGCAGAGGTCAAATCCATTCCAAGATCTTCAACTTTTGATACTGCAGAAAGCTCAACTACATCATCTTCTCCGACATCTTCTAGAGCCTCGGTCACTTCACTGCTGATTTGCGCGCCATATTTGCTGTTTATGACCTGTTCAATTTCTGAAGGAGTGGCAAAATATGGCATTGCTCCTTTACCCATAAGAGTCTCAAGGTATTTCACCTTTTGGATATCCAAAGGCTCGCTCATCGCAAGTTTCACTCTGCCGTCTTTTGTCATTCCAAACGCTATAGCAGAGTTTTTGGTAGCCTCATTAGCGGGAACAAGATTTAAAACATTCATATCAATTTCTTCAGAGGCGACGGGGACATATTCAATTCCGTACATTTCTGCTTTGGTTTTTACCAGATCAACTTCGTCGATTAGATTTTTTGAAAGCAAGATATCTTCCAAGTTAACATTCTTAGTTGCCATTTCAAGCTTGATCTCTTTGGCAACAGCAGAATCCAATAGACCCTTTATCACAAGAGCATCTACGAGGTTTCTAATACCTCGTACATTTTTAAGGGGTGTTGTCGGACTACTTTGATCTAAGGACATGGACAGTAACTTTAATCTTGGCTACAATTCACCATACAACATAATAATATGAAACTAACTCAAAGTACAATTTTTCATACAAAAACAGAACTGAAAGAAGAGATCAAAGAATTTATTCTGCAGATTATTCCGAATCCCTTCAATAACCCAGATTATTATGAAATCGATTCACAGGATAAACAATCGATTGGAATAAAACAAATAAAAGAGATGATAGCCTGGATCCAAAACCGGCCATTTCAAGAAGAAAGCAAACTTGCTGTAATCTTTGAAGCGGATAAAATGACCCTCGAATCCCAGAACAGTATACTCAAAGTTCTAGAAGAGCCCCCAGCGAAAAGCTACATCTTCCTTGTCACCAGGAACCCAAAATCACTTCTCCCGACAATATTATCAAGGACAAATTTAATCAATCCTAGACAGGGCAGAAAAGACCAGGTCTCCCCCGAGATAGACATAAACCCTATTTTTAATGAAGTCCCACAAGAATGGCTGCAAACAATTGATAATTTCTTAAAAATAAAAAACCCAAAAGAAAGAAAAAGAACTATTTCGTCATTTCTCGGAAGCATTCACTCACACATCATTGAAGGGAATAGCCCAAAAGGAGGGGAGAACCTGGAATTGATAGCTCAGACAGAACGGGCACTAAATGCAAATACAAATATGAAGTTAATTCTTGAAAACCTGTTTTTTAATTTCAAAAGGGATTAATAATTTCAAATTCTTTTACACCACCTCAAGAAACTTTTATAATGAATTATCTTTAATAGAAATTTTCATGAGAAAACTGCTTTTCACAGCTTATATATGGCTCAGTTATTTGGCCTTTGGCATATTTATTATCTATTTCTCAAGAATCCCTGATCTGGCAACTAAACATAATTACTCAGCTGCACTCGAATCTGTTACATATTTTTTCGCGTTTGGATTTAGCTCACTATTATTTTTTCGAGCAGTTGTTTACACCCTCAAATTCAGTGTCGACCGGCTTTCAAAGGCACGAAACCAGAAAGAGCGGGCTGAAGATGCCGAATTTCGACTGATAGTTGAGACACTTCTTGTATTTCTAACAATTACAACGAGCACTTCTTTAGTTTTGGTAAATCACATTATACTGAGAGAAACAGCAGGCAGAGAATCTGATATTTATGCTATACTTATAAATATATTAGGTGTGAGTATCTTTTCGTTAGTTTGCTATGTCTGGCCGATGATTGGAAGAGCGGAGCATGATATAGCGAAAAAGCTTTTTGGATAGACTGTTTTGGCAATTTACCAACAGCCTAGACGTATGCTATACTAGCCAAGTCCATAATCAACCTGTCCCAAACACACATAGATAACTAGATATTAGACAAGTACAGTCGTGGCAGATAATTCAACATATGACGCGAGCAAAATCACCGTTCTTGAAGGTCTTGAAGCTGTAAGAAAGAGACCGGCTATGTACATTGGCGACAATGGAATAGAAGGACTTCATCACTTGATTAAGGAGGTTGTAGACAACTCTATCGACGAAGCACTGGGGGGGTACTGCAATCAGATAAAACTCATCCTGCGGGACGACGGCTCAGTAACTATTGACGACAATGGAAGAGGGATCCCGGTTGACATTCATCCGCAAAAAAAGATCAGCGCTCTGGAGGTCATTATGACGAGTCTTCATTCCGGAGGGAAATTTGATAATGACAGCTATAAAGTATCGGGAGGTCTTCATGGGGTTGGAATTTCCGTTGTAAATGCTCTAAGTAAGTATACAAAAATTGAGGTTCATAGAGACGGGCAGGTTTGGATGCAGGAATACCAGAGAGGAACACCGAAAGCCCCGGTAAAAGCTGTGGGGAAATCCGACAGGACTGGAACAACCGTGACATTTTTACCGGATGATAAAATTTTTGAATTCACCGAGTTCAGTTTCAAGAAAGTTCTACAAAAATACAGACAGCAAGCATATTTGACCGCTGGGCTCACATTTGTTTTGAAAGACGAAAGAAAAGTCCGCGCAGAGGCCGATCAGGATTCACCTACTGTATACACATATCACTTTGAAGGTGGTATCAAGTCTTATGTCAAAAATATCAATCGTCACCAAAAAACAATCCATGATGACATTTTCTATGTAAACAAGGAAGAAGAAAATATTAATGTTGAAGTTGCGCTTCAATATACGGACGATCTTCAGGAAAGAGTGATGACATTTGCAAACAATATTATTAACCCCGAGGGGGGAACACATCTACAAGGCTTTAGAATAGCACTAACCAAAGGACTAAACGATTACTTGAGTTCAATCGCAACTGAAAAAGAGAAAGAGATCAAGTTTTCTGGAGAAGATACTAGAGAAGGATTGACAGCCATTGTCTCAGTCAAGGTTCCTGACCCTCAATTTGAAGGGCAGACAAAAATTAAACTTAATAATCCTGAGGTCACACAAATTGTAAGAAAAATTGTTGAAGAAGAACTGAAGACTTTTCTTGAAGAACATCCACAAACTGGGAAATTAATAATCAGCAGGAGTATTTTGTCTCATAAAGCCAGGAAGGCCGCAAAAGCTGCAAGAGAAGCAGTTGTAAGAAAAGGTGCTCTTGAGGGAGGAACGTTACCCGGCAAACTTGCCGATTGCAGCTCAAGAAAACCGGAGGAATCAGAGCTCTACATTGTAGAGGGAGACTCTGCAGGAGGCTCAGCAAAGCAGGCAAGAGACAGAAGAACTCAGGCAATTTTCCCTCTAAAAGGGAAACCCTTAAACTCCGAGAAATACAGGCTCGACAGGGTTTTTAGCAACCAAGAGATAAAAGAAGTTGTCGTAGCAATCGGTGCGGGAGTGGGAGACACTTTTGACGATACAAAAATGCGCTATCATAAAATTATTCTAATGAATGATGCAGACGTTGACGGAGAACACATCACAACACTCATGCTTACACTGTTTTTCAGACATCTCAAAGATGTTATCAATAAAGGTTATCTATATGTAGCACAACCGCCGCTTTTCAAAATCGAGGTCAGCAGCAATGAGTCTTATTGGGTGTTAGACGAAGATGAGAGAGAAGAGAAAGTAAAAGAATTAAAAAAGGCCGGTAAAGAGATAAAAGGCGTACAGAGATTTAAAGGTCTTGGAGAAATGCAGCCAGAGCAGCTTTGGAGCACAACTATGAATCCAGAAACACGCATTCTAAAAAGGATCACCGTCGAAGATGCAGAAGAAGCTGACAAAACTTTTGATATGCTTATGGGATCAGAAGTCCCACCAAGAAAGAAATTTATTCAAACATACAGTAAATCAGCAGAATTAGATGTCTAAAATCAAACAAGCAGAAAAAATCGAGAGTATAAAAGAGTCAGAAATACTAGATCAGAAAGAAGCCGGGACAGCGGGGATCAGCTATGACACAATAGGCTCAATCCTGCAGGCTCTCAATGTCCAGCTCGATGAGGGGGAAATTATATATTCAGAAGCTGGGAAAATGTGCTGGATGACCCAGAATGTCGAAATGAAAACCAAGGGCAGAGGAGTTTCAAAAATGTTCTCGCGGATAATTACCGGAGAGACGTTATTTATCAATGAGTTCCAGGCCAATAATAACCCGGGAATTGTCACATTTTCAACAGATCAAGCAGGCAAAGTAGTGCCGATTGAACTTGGCTCAAAGAGAAAAGAAGTAATTTTTCAAAGAGGCGCATTTTTATGTGCCGAAAACTCAATAGATTTAAAAATCGCTTTCACAAAACGCCTTAGTGCCGGTCTTTTTGGCGGAATTGGATTTATTTTGCAAAAAGTAGGTCTAAAACCAGGCCAGAGTAGCGGGAAAGCCCATTTGATAGCAGACGGCGAGGTCGTAATGTATGAATTAAAAGAAGGACAAGAGCTAAACGTCGATCAGGGCAATCTTCTTGCATATGAATCAAGCGTTGATTTTGATATAAAAACTGTAGGCGGAGGACTTTTTAACTGGATCTTTGGCGGCGAAGGAATATTTTTAGGAGTGCTAAGAGGCCCGGGAAAAGTCTGGCTGCAAACCAGGAAAAAGGCTATTCCAAATCATTCCGGATCCTATCCTGCACAGACAAATCCAGGCAATCCAATCGGATGTCTTATTGGGATATTGATCACAATTTGCATAATTGGATTTACATTTTTAGGACTATTCGTTGAATTAATGGCTTAATAAACAAACTATGGATGACCAACTGACAATAGACGATAAATCAAAAGAAGAGCGACTCTCAAGAGTGCGCGATAGAAGTATTGTCGAGGAGATGAAAACCAGCTATATCAACTATGCTATGAGCGTAATCGTAGCAAGGGCTCTGCCTGATGTCCGAGACGGCCTTAAGCCAGTGCAAAGAAGAATTCTGTACTCAATGTACAAACTTGGAATCATCCCAAGCAAAGCTTACAAAAAATCCGCGAGAACTGTTGGAGATGTAATCGCAAAGTACCACCCTCATGGAGATGTGGCAGTTTATGACGCTATGGTTAGGATGGCTCAGGATTTCAATATGAGATACAAGCTTGTCGAGGGGCAGGGGAACTTTGGATCGATTGACGGAGACAGCGCTGCTGCAATGAGATATACCGAGTCAAGACTAGAGAAAATCTCAATGAGCATTCTTGAGGAATTAAATGAAAATACTGTTAATTATGCAGCAAACTATGACGGAAGCACCCAGGAGCCTACAATTCTGCCTTCAAAAATACCTACACTACTACTAAATGGCGCTGATGGAATCGCAGTCGGAATGGCTACAAAAATCCCGCCGCACAATCTCAAAGAAGTCGGTGCAGCAATCAAAGAAATAATCAAAAACGGCAACAAATCAGACAATGAGAGCCTTCCTCTTGATTATCACAAGAATATTTTAACAATAGAAGACCTGGAAAAACTTGACCCAAAGAGATTTCCAAAATTCAGCACTGATCTTGGAGTAGAGGATTTGATCAAAATTATCCCAGGTCCGGATTTCCCAACTGGCGGTACTATCTATGACCAGAAAGAGATCCAAAATGCATACGCATCTGGAAGAGGAAGGATAGTCACACGGGCAATAGCAAATATCGAAGAGTCAAAGGGCGGCAAATATAAAATTGTGGTTACCGAAATTCCATATCAGGTAAATAAAGCACGGCTTGTCCAGAAAATTGCCAGTCTGGTAAAAGACAAAAAGATAAAAGGTATTGCCGATTTAAGGGACGAATCAAGTAGGGAAGGGATGAGAATTGTTGTAGATATTAAAAGAGACGGCAAACCAAAGACAATTCTGAATAAATTGTACAAGTTTACCGAAATGCAGAAGGCATTTAATGCGAATATGATTGCACTTGTAGACGGCGAACCGCAATTATTGACCCTCAAAGAAATCCTGGAACTGTTTATCCAATTCAGACAGGAGATTGTAATTAGACGAACAGAATTCAGACTTGCTAAAGCTCGTGAAAGAGAACATATACTTGAAGGTTTGATGATCGCTTTAGACAATCTTGACGAAGTGATCAAAACAATAAGAGAAAGCAAGGACGCCGATGTTGCAAGAGACGCACTGATGAAGAAATTCAAGCTTTCAGAAAGACAGGCAATCGCAATTCTTGATATGCAGCTTCGAAAGCTTGCTGCACTTGAGAGGCAGAAGATCGAGGACGAATACAAAGCAATAAAAGCAATTATCAAAGATTTAGTCGCAATTATTGAAACACCAGAAAAAGTTCTCGAGATTATCCTAGAAGAGCTCAAAGAAATTACAGAAAAATTCGGCGATGAGAGACGCTCAAAAGTTGTCAAAGGAAAGGTCGATGAATTCTCAGAAGAGGATCTAGTCGCTAAAGAAGAGGTACTAGTGACTGTCAGCGAGCAAGGATATATAAAGCGGATGCAGGATGCAACTTATGAAAGACAGCACAGAGGTGGTAAAGGCAAAAAAGGCATGGCTACCAAAGATGGAGATTCTGTTGCACATGTTTTCAGCTGTTCTACTCACGATGATATTATGTTTTTCACCAATAAAGGGCGGGTCTTCTTGCAGAAAGTTTATGAGATCCCGGAATACAGCAGGTCCGCAAAAGGCCAGCCGGTAATCAATCTGATCAATATTGAGCAGGATGAACTTGTCACAAGTATTTTGACTAAAAGCAAGGAAGGGAAAATCTTGGATGAAGATACACTCCAAGAAGATATAGCAGCCGAAGAAAAAGTAGCCAAAGATTATAAATTCTTGTTTTTTGCAACCAAGAAGGGAACTGTCAAAAAGTCATCTCTTGAAGACTTCTCAAATATTAAAAGCAACGGCTTGATTGCAATCAAGCTCAATGATGATGACGATCTAGTCTGGGTAAAGCCAACTACGGGAAATAGCGAGATTGTATTAGTAACTAAGAATGCAAGGTCTATTCATTTCCACGAAAAAGATGTAAGAGAAACTGGGAGAGCGACAATGGGAGTTCGAGGGATAAAGATGAAAGACGCTGCTGATGAGGTGATTTCAATGGACGTGATCAGAAAAACAGAGGATTTTATGCTGACAGTATCAGAAAACGGCTTCGGGAAAATCACAACTCTTGATCAATATGGTATCCAAGGCAGGGGAGGACAGGGAATATACGCAGCAAGGGTTAATGATAAAACTGGAGCTCTTTCTGCCGCAAGAATACTAGATCACCCTGATATGGAACTTCTTATAATGTCCGAATCCGGTCAGGCAGTGAAAATTCCCACAAAAGAACTCCCAAAAAGAAACAGACAAACTGCCGGAGTCAAACTCATGAACGTACCAAAGGGAGACAAAATCGCTGCTATTGCAATAATCTAGGAATTTCTTAGAAAATACTTTCCACCGTAGCAAATCTTTGCTATATTATCATAAGGGATATTTGCACCCCCTTGATGCTATGATAAATATTGCTGCCTTAGACAAAAAAACAAACTCTAGCTTTGCCTTTTTGGCAGGCTGTCTGCTAAGCGTAGTAGTTATTTTTGCTCTTCTTAATAACAATCTCCGTAACGAAATTGAATCCGTGAAGATGGGGAATGTCTATGCTGAATCAATTACTCATGATAAGCTGGCTGATGATGTTTTTACTACTGTTGAATATACCCTTTCTGACGGGAGCACTGCCCAGGCCAGGGTTCTTAAAGGCAGTACGAAAGAGGGCCAGCCGATTGGTAAATTCTACATCGAGCTTGAAAACGGGGAAATCCTTGAAGCTGAGATCAAAGATCCCGATGCTTTTGATATCAACAATTATGCAGGAGATATTAAAAATATTGTGGCATCTTTGATTAGTATTGAATTGAATAAGCTGAACCTTTCAGGAGATACTATAAACAACATTACAAATGAGACATATGAAACAACCGAGGTGACACAAGTTATTACTATTGACCTGTCTGCAGATAGTGTAAATTCCACGCATATTATAAATAACTCTATTCTAAACGAGGACATATCTGCTTCTGCTGCTATTGCCTGGAGCAAGGTCAGTAAAGCCGGATCTTCTCTTGCTGATCTGGATACCAGGAATGCCAGCGATCTAAACAATGATATAGGATTTTTGACCAGTTTTACTGAAACTGATCCAATATTTACTGCCTCTGATGCATTTGGAATAGGGGCGGTTGATATATCAAACTGGGACACAGCTTATGGCTGGGGTAATCATTCCCTAGCAGGATATGTTACAGGTGGTGTTGCCGATAGCACGTATCTCAAACTTGACGCTTCTAATGGGCCGATCACTGGCGATCTAAGTATCAATGGAAGCTTGACTACAAATGCAGCCCTTAGAGTCATCGGTAACAGTGCAGCATTTGATTCAGCGTTTATATATTCCGGTTCTGTATACACTGATATAACTGCAGAAGTCGCTGAATCACAAGGCACAGCGAGGACAATAATAAATACAACTGCGTATAAAGTATTCTTAGGAAAGAATTCAACTTTTTCAAATATTTACTTCGATATGGGAAATGTTCCTGTTAATTTGACACTGCAGGTAGACTACTCTCAAGGAGGAGGGAGCTGGGGAACACTGACAGTAAGTGATGGTACACTGGGCCTTACACAAGACGGCACAATGTCATTCACACCACCGGTGGACTGGGCTACAGATACTGTCAACGGAGTCAGTGCTTATTGGGTTAGACTCGGATCCTCGACTTCTTCAAGTCCCGATGCAACAACTTACCTGATTATTCCCGATGTAACAAACACCAGTGATGTTGTTAATTTTGCCCCAAATCCAGGAGATACGAGTATTTTCAATATCGATGGGAATGGGTATATAAGAATGGGAAATGTATCCACAGGAGCTATCACTGCAAGCGGAGCAATAGCGATGAATGGAGCACTTTCTGGAGCAACTACAGGGACATTCAGCAGCGCGGTCACAGTTAGTAGGAGTGGTATTGCATTTGTGTCTACAGACGGCCTAGTCTCAAGAAACACAACGGCATCAACTGCGGCTGTTCCTATACAAAATTCACCTAGACTTAGACTCTCAGGTACTGTTTGGGATGCTACCTTAGGAGCCTCGCAAACCGTAAATTGGAAAAATGAGGTAATACCAATCTCAGGAACCACTGGTACAAGCAAGCTCGTATGGGGATATGGATATAACACTGTCACTGATACAGGTTTCCAGCAGATGATGGCCTTGAATTCTGAAGGCACTCTTGATGTGATGGGGAACACGTTTGGTTCAGAAACTCTTACAAATGGAGATTTAACCGGGGGTACTTCCTGGTCAGCCACACCAGGTTTTACTTTATCAACAGACAGAGCTAATTATGCACATTCAGCAGGACCAGGAACAGGAATACTGACTCAAAGTTCCGGCAGTTTCGCAACACCTGCTGCAGCTAATAGGATGTACAGATTCACATACACAACATCAAGTGTAGTTGCCGGCTGCAGTGCCTATATCGGAACTGAATTTGCAGATAAAACTATTTATCTGCCCGGGATCTCCGCAACTGCAGGTACTTATGATGTTGTATTTAAATCCAATGCAGCACCAGGAGATTTTGTTATTTATGCGAGTTCAACCGCAGGGAGTTTCAGAATTGACACTTTCTCACTGGTAGAATCTCAATCTGGAGATATAATTGCAAACGGCCAGCTCACAGGCGGAGGAGCAGATGGAATCAAAATACAGGCAAATGGCAATGTCGGCATCGGAACCACAAATCCCGGAGCGAAACTTGAAGTTGAAATCGGCTCAACAGACGCGGTTACTGGGTTATTAATTGACCAGCAAGATCTGGACCAAATCGGTCTTCAGATAGTCCAAGCAGCAAATGCAACTGCAAATGCTCTTGACATTTCAAGTCTACAAGTTAGCGGGAATGTGCTTGACATAAATTGGTCGGCACCAGAAGTTCAAGAAGCCGCAATAAAAGGTATCAGCCTAGACTTCGATAATTTAACAGATGATAACACCAGCGATTTATTCGGAATTTATGTAAATGATTTTTCATCGGGCGGAGCAGGGGGCACTCAGTACGGTATTTATATTGCCGGAACAAATTGGGATTATGGTTTAAATGTCGAAGACGCGTCATATTTTGGAAGTTCAATTACACAAGCCGGAAATTCAACTATATACAAGGCAGATCCAAGCATTGTCTTTGATAGCCTAACTGCGACAGATACCGACTTCTGGCTTGGAGTTCAAGAAGATGCCGGTGGAGATGATGATGATGTATTTCAAATTGGAGATGGAGCGAATCCAGGCACAAATCCATTCTTGAGCATACTAACCAGCGGTTATGTTGGGATTGGAACAGTCGATCCACAAAGCACTCTTGATGTAAATGGAGAGATCAAGGCTAGCAAAATCAACAAAGTGATAGTCGTGGATGGGATTAGATATGCCCAAACCTGCGCAGGGATTAATGATGCGATTGACGATTTGGGCAGCACTGGAGGAGAAATCTATTTACCAGAGGGTACCTACACATGTACCGAAACAATTACAATTGACTACAATAATACAACTATAAGGGGAGCCGGGAAAACTGCTACTGTAATTGATGCATCGGCCGGACAGACTTTTGGCTATATTATTCAATTAAACGGGAAAGACTATCTAACTATTACTGACTTAAAAATTCTGGGACAGGCAGACGGCGGCAATTCATCCAATACGTTAATATATGGCTCTGCAGTTATTAACTCGGCATTCCAAAATCTTACACTTCAAGATTCGGATACTCAGGGAATTAATTTAGTTAGTTCAAGTTATAATACGATAGAAAATATTGATGCAATCAATAACGACTCAGTTGGCATAATGCTTGATGGATCCACATATAACAATCGCGTGATTAATAATTACGCCTACGATACAACAAGGTGTTTTCAAGGACAAGGCTACAACAATGTATTTTCCGGAAATACAACCCTGGAGTGTGGAATTGCCTTTGATTTATCTTTAACCACTTATTCAACAATAAGTGGAAACACTATCAGAACACCAGGAGGTACAGGATTTTCGATCTCCGGAGACTACAACACAATAAATGGAAACACAATCCAGGATGATGGGACAGCGAACACTGGAATTAGTTTGGGCTCTACTGCCGACTACAACATCGTTAACAATAATATTATTACAGGATTTACTGGAGGAGGAGATACTGGAATATCAATAACTGCTGGTGCTACAGACAATTCTCTTATTGGAAACTTGCTTTACAATAATACAAATAATATCACAAATAGTGGAACAAATACTCAGATAACCAGTCCTGTTAACGGAATACTGTCTATTGGTGATTATACTGGTATTACCAGTTTAGATGGGACAGGGGATATTTATATTGCTGATGATTTAGAGATTGACGGTGGAGCAATTTTTTTAGCTGGTGCTGCCACTGACATTGATCTTATTAATTCCACCGTCAATGCATTATCATTTGAAACTAATTTAATTTCACTAGACACCCTGAACACAAGAGTTGGTATAGGAACAATTGCTCCAACAGAGCTTCTAGATATAAACTCCGACAGCATCAGAATTCGAACTGGAAAAACTCCGGCAAGTGCATCTGACACTTGCGATCAAGGAGAGATATCATGGGATGATAATTTTATATATGTTTGCACAGCTACTGATACCTGGAAGCGAAGTGGAATTGCAACTTGGTAACCCTTCTTTTTTAGTTATTCACTAGTATTTGTTGTTTGTTCTGAACCAGTCGAAGTTGACTGATCGAGTGACCCTGCTGGAAAATAACTGGCATTTACGATTTTATTTTCAGATTCCCGAAATACTATCAATCTATTTGAATACATTATTATCTGGTCTCCATTCTGGATATCCGCATAAAACTCGGGATTTTCCTTTATAAGATCCTCAGCCTTGACAATAGTTGCAATAGTCGGATTTTCATTCTGTGGTAGAACCATAACTGTTGCAAGCTTTTCGACCGTTGCATTTGCAAGAGTATCTTGTATCTGCGAGTAATAACCTGGATCCTTAAGTTTCTCGAGTTCTTTTTGACTTTCGCGATATTCAAAATACAAGTATCCAACACCAACCGACAGACTAATTACAATCAAAAAGAAGACAAAATACATCAGCTTGCCCAAGAATCCATTGTGTTTTCGAACTTGATCATTATATATACCAGGTTGCTGAATATTAGGATCCATATATATAAATCTAATAATTGAAATAGACAAATTTATTGTAGCAGGATGGAGCAGAGTAGTCTAATCATTTTTCAACGGATGGTATTTTCTATGCGTTTTTTCGGCAAATTTGTCTGATGAATGCACATATCTCGTCGTTGTCTGAAGTGATTCATGACCGAGAAGGTGCTGAATAGCAGCTGGATTCGCCCCCTGCTCCGCCAGATAAGTTGCAAATCCGTGCCTGAGACTATGCGGCGTGGTCGGAATCACTATCCCAAGCAGCTTCCGGTACTTTTTCATCATAGCTTGAACATAATTCTGGGAAATACGAATCTCATCCTCATCCGCACTGGTTCTCCTTACGCCTCGATACGGTATAAAAAGTGCAGAAAAATCGTCTTTACGGGTCTCCAGATAGCGTTTCAGATAGCTAGTACACCTATCTGTCAAATAAACAAATCGCTGCTTTTTGCCCTTGCCCAGGACGTAAATTTTTGATTCAATATCACCCGCTTCCCCAGATAGCGAAACTTGATCCCGGTCAAGGTTTACAAGCTCACTTATACGCATACCTGTTGAAAATAGCAGCTCCAAAATTGCACGATTCCTATATTTTACCTTCCGTTTCTTTTCAAAAGTCTCTGGAAATTCTATCAGCTTTACAATTTCGGCAAATTCGGCAACTTGAGATTCACGTTTAGTTGTTTTCAACATTTTTATTGAACTCGAGGGTAACGGAGAATCTACATCAATATCTACCAAAAATGTAATATAACTTCTTATAGACGACAGCATTCTATTGATTGAGCGAGCCGACAATCCGTCTTTTGAGTTAGGACGCCTTCTAGACCCCCCAGGGCGCGATTCTTTTATTATGCCTTCTGGTCGTGCTTTCCCAGGGCCTTCCTTCGCGTATTCGTCATTTTTCTTCTCGTTTTTTGACTCCTCCCACAAATCAATCATCTTATGATGCTGACCATTTTTTAAAAAACCCTTATATTCTAAAACTAGTAGCTTATCTACATTATTCCAAGACCTCTTTTCCTTCATTAAAAATAACTGAAAGATCAGCAAGTCCCTCTTATAGTTTTTTAATGTCTGCTCGCTCATATTGTTATTTACAAGACTAAGCAGAAATTCTTTTTTATATGGTAATTCCGGCAATTTCATTCTTGCTTTCTATTTAAACCTACAGACACAGTATATCTGGCTTTATGCTTGATTTCCAATAGGGGAGGGCTAAAAAAGAGAACCCCGCCAAATCAACAAAAGAGCCCTTTTTAAAATAATCCCTAGATAAATTACTGAATAAAATAATAATAAATACATAAACATCATAATAATTAGAATAAACAAAACCTAACCAAAAACACCGCTACTCCGTGCCTTTCTATCACTAACTGAGTATAAGGGTGATTATACCCAGTAACGCCAGGTCTACTTTAACATAACCTTAATAGTAGAGCAACCCCCTTAGAACGAAGCCCTAGATCTCGAAGATATCTACAAATTGAAAACACTTCTTCTAACCCACATCACACCTGCCTTGCTATTCCTGATAATAACACTTTAATAAACCAAAGTTATCCACAAAGAATCGTAACATAATCATAAAACTATAGGCTGATTTTGTTCCACGCAAAAACCCCTACTCCCCTACTCTTATCAGAAGATTCGGGAACTTTCTAGATTAGACTGCCATTTATTCCCCATTCGGAAATTATGAACAGGATTAAAACTATTAAAGAAAATAATAAGAAGTATTCAAACCAGACTCTCTTTGAGAGGACTTCTCTAATCTCAAGGGCCAGACCCAGAGCCATATAAAATAGAAGAGAAAGAATAAGCGCTACATATTCACTTCCTGCCGGCCACATGATCAAAACAAACGAGCAGAGACACATCATCAAAGCGATTCCAAATGAAGCTATAATCCGCTGATAATATTTAATTTCAATATTCCAAAGAGCAATTATCGAAAAAAGATAAGAAAGCCCAAAGACTGAAACTATTTTAATAAAAAATGGGATTGGATTACTAAATAACAATGAGAAGAATAGATAGGCAACTATTAAAGTTAAAACATAATGCGCTGCCCTGCCCGCTTGAGTAAGCGGAACTTTTTGTAAATATCCGATATTTAAAATATTAGCAGTCAAAATCAAAGTGTATGCAAATATTGCCACTAGGATACTCGCAAAAACCTCACTTACAACCTTGTCGACACTACTCAGACTCGATTCAATTATAATATTTGCGTACAAAGTAAATACAAATATCGCAAGCGCAGGAAAAAGCAGTACTGTTATAAACCTCTCTCCGCCAATTCTAAAATTCACAACCCACAACAGCCCTATATACATGATACCGGCTATAATACTCATTTTCACAAAATCGAATTCAAACTCAATATCCAAATATTCAAGGAAATTCACCCCCTGGAAAATAAAAAACACCAGAGCAATGGAACTTGCAAGAAAAATTGCACGTGTTCTTGTCGATATCTTCATGTATTTACACTAATTTGTAAGGTATATTTAAATGATCAAACGCTTTTTTTGTAGCTACCCTGCCCCGCGGAGTCCTTTGCAGGAAGCCCTGCTGTAAAAGATATGGTTCATATACTTCTTCCAGTGTTTCTACTTCCTCTGAAACACTAGCAGCAAGAGTACTCAGTCCTACCGGACCCCCATTAAATTTCAAAATTATCGCATCCAAAATTTTCCTATCCAGATAATCCAGCCCCAGCTCATCAATATTCAAGAGTTTCAAACAAGCCTCTACTTCGCTCAAAGATATTACCCCATCATTATTAATATCTGCAAAGTCCCTTACTCTTTTTACCAGTCTCAGAGCGATTCTTGGAGTCATTCTGGCTCTAAGAGCAATTTCTCTCGCTGCATCATTTTCGATACGTGTTCCCATCAGCTCAGCCTTTTGCTTCACAATCTCGATCATCTCATCATCCTCATAATAATCAAGACGAAAATCAACACCAAATCTATCTCGTAGCGGAGCGCTGAGCTTGCTGATTTTCGTTGTCGCAGCAACAACTGTAAAAGCACTAAGATCAAGTCTCATTGTCCTTGCGCTGGGCCCCTTTCCAATAATAATATCAATTGCCCTGTCCTCCATTGCAGGATAAAGAATTTCTTCAACAGTAGGATTTAATCTATGAATCTCATCGATAAAAAGAATACCGTTTTGCTCAATATTTGTAAGAATTGAAGCCAAGTCCCCTTGTCTTTCAATTGCCGGACCGGAAGTGATATAAATCGGAACGCCCATTTCTTTTGCAAGAACCCAGGCTAAAGTAGTTTTGCCTAAACCCGGAGGTCCATGAAATAATACATGATCCAAAGCCTCTCCCCTGGCTTTGGCGGCTTCAATCATAACTTTCAGACTCTTTTTTTCTCTGCCCCTGCCTATCACTTGAGAAAGCGTCTCTGGACGAAGAGATTTTTCTTCTTTTTCTTCCTCCTCAGGAGCGGTGGGGTCAAATATTCGATCGGACATATCTGGAAGTATTCTAGCAGAAAGAGCCTCTAACTTCTAACTTGGATATTCTCACAAATGATGATTCACCTCAAAATGTACTGTTTCACAATGGAAATGCCATTTATACTGTGGAACACCTTATAAACTTTAACTATTTCTGAAGATTCTGCAGGACAACTTTAATAATATCTTCACTCCTCCACGATTTGTCGATATTGATTTTTTTGACCACCTCATCTATCTCCTGTGCGGTATATCCCAGACCTTTTAATGCAGTATAGACTTCATTTTTAACCTCCATTTCAAGCTTAGATGCATCATCAAGAGATAACTTACCTTTTAGTTCCAGCACAATTTTTTGTGCAGTCTTCAATCCTACCCCACTTACCTTCAAACCCTCAGGATTTTGCTGCTCCAGGGCCTCTACAACACCTCCGACGCCCAGTGTCGAGACAATAGTCATGGCAGACTTTGGACCGACTCCTGAGACTCCAAGAAGTTCCTCAAAGATATTTAATTCTTCAAGAGAGCCAAAGCCAAACAACTTGATTTCATTTTCTCTGACATGAGTGTAGATATATGTTTCTATCTCGTCTCCTTCATTAAGACCTGTCTTTGAAGATTCCACCCTATACCCTACCCCGCCAGTTGTGATAATAATCCCGTTGGCAACAACGGATTGAATTTTACCTTTTAGAAAACCTATCATTTTGAATTTGATTGTGAGTAAGCTGTCATTATGCTGCCTTTTAGTGTGCTGTTGTCTATTCTTGGATTCCTTTTTGCAAAATCAATACTTCCTCTAATAGTACCAAGATTTATCCCCTCGAAACCATCCAATACTTGAATTTGGCCATTCATTGTAGTTAAACCCTTTAAACTTTCAATGCCTTTTTCAACTGATGCACCCAGCACCTCCTGTTTTGCATCATTAGCAAATCTGTCCTGCTCAATAACCTGCCCTTGATATCTTGCATAAGCAATGCTGCCACCAATTGTGGTTCTATCAATCCTTGGAGCTTGAGATTTTGCTTCTTGGATACTTCCGCTAAGAGTATTTGTCGCAGCGTTAACTTTCTGGGAACACAAAACCATCCCCGCAGCAAAAACAAAGGGAACAGCAATCAAAACAATTAAAAGTGATTTAATATTTCTCATCTCCCTCTCCCCAAATAAACATTTACAAAATCAGGATAGCAGATTTGGAAGAATGGGTAAAGTATTCCCTGCCTAGCGGACACTATTTAAATGACAGATTCCCACAGCAATTGCGTCAGCAGCATCATCAGGTTTTGGAATTTCTTTTAAATTCGTTATCAATCGGACCATCTCCTGGATTTGTTTCTTCTCTGCTCTGCCATATCCGGTCACCGCCTGCTTGACTTGAAGGGGAGTATAATCAAATATCTGCAACCCGGCATTCGCCAAAGCAACAATCACTACCCCTCTAGCCTGCCCGACTTTGATCACAGTTTTTTGATTCTTAAAGAAAAATAGCTCTTCGATTGCGGCACTCTCCGGCTTGTACTTATCAATTATTTCTATCAATTCATGATAAAGATCTTTCAGCCTCAGGGGCATCTCAAGTCCTGCGGGTGTAGTTATCACTCCATAATCTATGCACTTTATATTGTTTTTCATACCCAAATCATTTTCTAAAATCGCCCAGCCGGTTATTGCAGTTCCCGGATCGATCCCTAATACGCGCATATTGTTTCATTTAATATACAAATTAGCTTGCCTTCAGTCTGTATCTGCTTGCCGTCCCTCTACCCAGTCTTTCTGCCATTTTTTTCCTTAGCAGTTTCTGCATAATTACATGGATATTTTGTCTCGTGACCCCAAGAATCACAGCAATCTCACTGCCAGACATCTGGCTGTTTTTCTTGAGGAGTTCTACTATGGTTCTCTGACGCTTAGTAAGAGGAATAACTTCCTTTTCAAGCGGTTTGATACTTCCACCAGAAATTTTCTCGATTTTTTTAGAGAGCAGTTTGTAGCTATCAAGGATTGCCTGCAGGAAATATTCTAACCAGCCTGTATTATCCCCCTCTATTCCGGCTTTTAATTCCTTTAAGTATTTCTCAATATTCTGACTGAAAACTTCATCAACACTCAAAATCTGATTAATATCAAATCCATTGGCATATAGAAATCCCCTGCTTACTACCCTTGCTACCCGGAAATTTGATCTTAAATATGGAGATAATCTGACGATATCTAAATGAATTAATCCCGCAACCAATAAAAAGTGTAGTTCGTTTTCATTTATATTCAAACAGATATCCTCCATCTCACGTCTTAAGAAACCATACCTGGGGATTAATTCTAATAACCCCGGCAGAATCTCAGCGTCAAGGACTTCCTGCTCTTTTCGCAAATTCCCCCTCTCATTTGCGGTTTCATCTTGAAGGTTATCAAGGAGTCGATGGACATAGTGGATATCCTCGACCCGCAATTCTTTCGACTTGAAATACAAAGGGAAACTTTTTCTAATCTCATATTCGTTTAGAAGTATCTGACGGTCTTTCAGACTTTTAACTCCCAAAATCTGCTTCATGCTGTCTACTTCAATTTTCCCCCCATCAAGTTTATAGGTTGCTATAGTATCGGCAATAATAGAATCTTCCTGAAGCTGTTTAAGCCAGGATTGTTCGATAGGAAGCGTTTGAAATCTTTCCTGCAGAGTATGAATTTTTGCTACTGCTTGTAAAATTGCTGGACTTATTTCGAAATTCAATTTGCGTCAAGTAATCATATTGACGATTCTATCACATTTTTACATTTGTCCAAACTGAATCAACGTCATCTAGGTTTTCCAGTTCTTCAACGATTCGGAGAGTTTTTTCTTTGACATTTTCAGGTGTGTCTAATTCATCCTTTGCAACTTTGATAAGCTCTGAGGCCTCAATCTTGTATTTCGCTTCTTTAATCGCATTATCTAATTGCTGCAAAGAAGTTTTTTCACAAAATATTTCCACACTTCCATCCACTTCTTGCAGGTCTAATACTCCATCCATTTCCATAACCTCAAGAATCACTTCTTCGGGATCTACATCAATATATTCAGCCTCTTTGCCAAATTTTTCAGATTCTTGTGCTTTCTGCGGACTGATCACAATTAGACCTTTTTCTTCAAATTGCCATGCAACACTGCCAGGATCAGCCATTTTTCCGCCATTTGCCTCCAAAGTTCTTTTTACCTCTGAAACTGTACGATTTGTATTGTCAGTAGTGCAATCAATGATCATTGCAACCCCAGCAGAGCCATAAGCCTCATAACTTACTCTGCTCAGTTGTTCTCCCTCGAGCTCTCCTGTTCCTTTTTTTATTGCACGTTCAATGTTGTCTTTAGGCATATTTGCTTGTTTTGCCTTATCAATTGCAAGTCTCAATGCGAAATTCATTTCAATATCTCCTCCGCCTTCATGTGCAGCTATCGTTATATTTTTTGCGAGCTTAGTAAAAAGTGCACCTTTTTGAGCGTCTTTTACGCCTTTCTTATGTTTAATTGTTGACCATTTTGAATGTCCTGACATATTTACAGATTAATTTTTTAAATTTTCACCTAAAATTAAAACCATATCTCCGATATGCTTGTATTTATAGCTTCCTTCTTCTATCTGGATTTTATCACCAAAGACAGATTTAATAAAAGCAATGGTATGCTCTTTTTCGGGGTATTCACCGATGTAGAGTATGGTATGCTCTTTTTCGGGGTATTCACCGATGTAGAGTGTGGTGGCTGATGCTGGCTTGATAGCATTATCTTCCCGCACAACGCGTAAACCAACATTTTCAAAATTCTTCTTGTATCTACTAGCGAGTCCCGCAGAATCAGTCCCATTGAGTACTTCGAGTCTGACTTGTTCTTGCAATATCCTTTCATCGAGGAATACGGCCTGGATATCTTGAGATACTCTCTCCCACAGCACTTGTTTTTCATTTTTCCCAGCGTCTCCAACTATTAGTGAGTTTTGCTTTGTGAATGATATTTTTGTTCTAATTTCACTGCCCCTTCTTAGAAACATATACAGATCAAAAAATTCTCCTCTTGTAAAATCTGTTTCAATTGAATGAAGTCTTTTTGGATTTCTGATTATTTTAATCACGATATCGAAACCTGAGAAATTACCTAAAAACGAGTCCAAAACTGCAACCTGGGTATCAAGTTTTTTATCAGTTCCAGCCTCATCAAGTGCCAGACAGGCCAATAGATCAAGCCCATTATATTTGTGTGTGCCCTCTTTCGCCGTAAACACCCCGTCAATTTCCTCAAAATCATCCTCTTTGTATTCATTATTGTAATTTATACCCACAGGAGGAAAAATTTTATCAATCTCAAGGAATGTCTTCTCATCTAGCGCAATATATTTATCAACCTTTATCGCCAGGGATTGATCAAGCCCTTCTTCGAGCAGATCAAAAGTCCCATCCCCTTCGAAATTATATGCTTTCCGTAAAGTCAGGGTAGCCCCATCATGTGAAAAGCTGATGTCAGGATCAATCCCAAGAACCCCCATTTCACCAGTTTCCGGACTGATTCTTACAATCGTTATAGAATCGACAAACTTATACCCAGCTTCTTTTTCATCTAACCCAGCCACAAGGATTGTAAGATTACTGTCTCCATCCCAAGAGGATTCCTTTGCAAAATTGAGTGTAAAATATGCCCGCAAAACGAGTATAACCAAAGCAGAAGCGCCGAAGAGAAAGCCCACCAGAGCTATTCGAAAGCCCCAGGCATAGAACCCCTTCAGTTCTAACCCTGTAAAAAATTTCCTGCTCCTGGATTTTGCAGTCTTTTTTCTTCCCCGATATTGTCTCTTTCTCAGCCTGCGGGTGAACTTTGCCCTATCAAATATACTTTTCATATACTTTTTTGTGAAAATTCTCTTTTAGGAAATTTTTGAGAGTACCTTTGGTAGGAGCAATTATCATCTTCGTTTTTCCATTTAGCAGTTGAAGCTTGATTTTGTATGAATGAAGCATCAGCCGGGAAAATTTGTCTCCAGAATAAACCTCATCGCCAAGTATCGGGAAGCCCAAAGATGCAAGGTGCACCCTTATTTGATGAGTTCTTCCAGTTATTGGTTTTGCCAGAACTAAAGAATATTTTTCATCCTTGCTCAAGGAGATAAGTGATAAATTTGTTTTAGCAAGTTTGCCTTTGCCTTCTGCGACTTTGGAAAATTTCTTTCTTTTAACCGGATTTCTGGCCAGATAGTTGCTAATAGTTATTGCCTTTTTGTGCTCCAAAGCCTTTCCAAAGTCGCCCGGGACTAAAGCTATGTAGCTTTTTTTTACTAGCCTGCCTGCAAATTGCTTTGAATAAAACCACAAAGCCTTGTTTGATTTGCCAACCAGAACAAGACCGGAAGTCGCTTTATCAATTCTATTTATCAGCCCTGCCCGGTGCATTGGCCCGACATTTTTCAGATTACGCAGCTTATATAAAAGCGCATTTACAAGTGTTCCTGAGAAATTTCCCGTGGCCGGATGTACCACCATTCCTTCGTTTTTGTTTACCGCAATCAGATCTTCATCCTCATAGATAATATCAAGTTTTATATCCTCAGCTTCGATATTATCCAAAGAAGATTTCCCTTCTTTGTAGTCTAGAGAAATTTTATCCCCTTCTCTCACCTTATAATTTGCCTTGAATTCTAGCCGTTCATTGACAGTAACTTTATTTTCCCCGATTATTTTTTTTATCTGGGAACGTGTGAAATCAGGCATCAGAAATGCCAGAAACAAGTCCAGCCTTTTATTCTCGAGTTCTTTTTCTACCTGGAATTCTTTACGCATATGATTGATATATTTAAGTGAATTAAGCGCCTCTTTTTATTCTATTTCTCACTTGTTTGAGTTTTTCCCGCGGGGTCATTCGAGTCCGCAAGTCTTTTTTATAGTTTGAAAATGAATAACTGTAATCATGTCCTATTGAAGCGATATCAGATAAAACAACTCTTTTTTTCTGATTTTCCGGTATTCTACCCTTTTTAGATGCAGAAATGCCAAGGGGCGGAAGAAATGAAAAAATAAATAAGATAATCATTCCAAACCAGATAATTTGCGCGATATCGAAAATATACAGATCTTTTGAATAATCGGCTAGAATGAACCAAAGCCCTATTTGAACCCCTGCCCAATAAATTGGAAGAAAGAAAGTTCTAAAGCGATCCCGCATCTTTTCTTTGAACAGATTAAAAGGCTCCACATAGAAAATTAACCCAACAAGCACCAATATCATTTCTAATAAATGCACAGGCAATAAATCTTCAGACTGACCCTTGTATCTAAGAAGTAAGGGGAAATCCGAGGAGGCGCTCAGATATGTCCCATCCAAAAAAAATCCGAAAAGAATGACTATAAATCCCATAAAAAAGCTTTTCCAAATTTCTGCTATCGGCAGATCAACAAGCCTCTCTTTGCGGAATTTAACAAGAACGAGAAGAGAAATAACGGCTACAAGAGGGAGGAATTGGAAATTCATACCTTTTTGCCAGAATGAGAAAAATAGCCAGGGGAATGTAGTAAATAACTCTACTCCGCCTTCAACATCTTTGATTGGCAGTAAACTGAATCCATTTCCGCTGTATTGTTCAAGATTTAGGAGTACATGTGCGATTCTGGCAATTATTGGATTCAATACTATATTTAAAAAAAATAGATCGAAAGCAAAGTTTTTGATATCTTTAGTACTTTTCCAAAGATTTATCCCGAAGATAATAAGTCCGAGAGCTACAAATACAGGCAATGCCTTTATTTCGACAGATTGGATAGTAAAAAGTACTGGATACATGATTGTCGGATTATTTAAGTTAGCTAAGCTAAGTTTCTGTTATTATACACAAATAGCGAATATGCGAATATAATTATCGACATCCAGACCAGAGTTGTCGGAACCCCGACAACGTAATCAGCAAGATATCCAATAATAACAGCTGGTATCGACGCTAATGCCTGGCTTAAGGCAAACCATACCCCATATACCCTGCCCATAAAGCCCTCTTCCGTTTCTTCCTGCATAAGGGCTTGAGATGGGATAAAAATAAACGGGAAGCCAAAACCAATAATGATTGTCGCAATAGCAGTAATCAAGGTCACCAGCTGGCCATTTCCCAGGCCAAGTAACTCGATATCATTCCATCTAAGCATTGATGCAATGCTTAATATCGTAAAAGCAATCCCCTGAGCCCATACCCCAAGCAAAGTCAGCTTCATTCTTTTCCAGCCCTTCATTTTCGTATTTATAAGCAGAACTCCAAACACAAGCCCAATCCCAATCGGAAGGACAGAAAGTACTCCTATATTGTTTGGAGTAAGCCCTATCAAGAATTCTCCGAGTTTAAATATCAAAGCAAGAAAAACAAAAACAAACGACTGCGCAACAAGGTTTTGTATCAAAATGACTCTTTGGACTTTTTGCTTCGTGATGTATTTCAGCCCATCTCTGAAAGAAAAATAAAACTCTTTTACCAAATCGACCAATTTAACAACCGATATATCCCTGCTCTGTCTGGCCTTTGGCGATCTGACAAAAAAGATCGAGATACTAGCTATCACAAACATAAACATCAAAAGTATCATCAATCCATTTGCTCCAAATAGAGAAAGAAGCGGCGCTGCAATAATAAATCCGATAATAGTGACCACATAATTGGTCAAGTTGAAATACGAATTTGCCATCATGATATTCTCCCTTTTTACAATGCTTGGGATCAGGGCTGCCTCAGCAGGCAAGAAGAACTGTTTGGCTATAGCTTTTAGGAAAATAATTGCATACGCAAAAGCTACGAAATTCCAGCCTCCAAATATTATAAATATGCCCAAAAAGGCCATTCTGGAAAAATTAGAGACTATCATTATTTTTCTTTTATCAAACCAGTCAGCGACAACACCAGCTATAAATGCGACAAAGAACGACGGGAAATTATTAAAAAATAGAACGAGTCCCATAGCTGAGCCTGAAGTATTTACTCCTTGATCAACAAATTCCCCACTCCCAGCTAGCAAGCCAACAGAAATCCCAAGAATAGTCCCTCCAAATATTGTTGAAATCTGAGAAATCCATACAAAAAGAAAATCACGATCAAGAATAAGCTTGCTTGCATCCCATTTCCTCGGACTTTTAGCTGCTTCTGGAATTTCGTACTCAAACTTGGGTTTGCCGGTTTCCGCCATAATTATTAATAATAACTTTTTTAGAAATCAACCTGTAATTTTTTGTGCGGAGTAACACTTGCTAAAAATATATTATCCTTGGCAAAAAGCTCCTTACAAACAGAGACTATTCTATCTCTATTGGCTGTTTGAATCAAACCTCTTACTTCATCAATATCTTGCATCTCTGTCTCGAGCAGGACCTGACTTCCATACCATAAAGCAAGCTGGTTCGTTGATTCAAGATCTAAACTTAAACCGCCTATTAGATAATTTTTTGCCCGAATCAGCTCGTCTTCACTAAATTTCCCTTTTTTCATGTCTTCGATTTGCTTAACCACCCCATCAATTGCGTCCTGGACTTTCGAATTCTCAACTCCCATTGCAATTTTATAATCTCCTATCTCAGCAAATCTGTTTATGTCAGAATAGACATAGTAGGCCAGACCCTGTTTTTCTCTAATCTCCTGGAATAATTTCGAGCCGAAGCCCCTTCCGAGTACCGCATTTGCGACTTTTATAGCGTATTTCTTGTCTTTAGCAGCCCTGCCCGGAGCAAATCCGCCTAAAATCAAATGAGATTGATTGATTGGCTTCCGCAGATTTTTTGATTTTTTTATAGCCCTTTTATCTATTTTGAACTTCTCTTTTACCTTGTTAAGTTTTCCTGTTTTAAATTTCGAGAAATGTTTCTCAATCTGAGAATTTACATCCTCTGCTCTAGCCCCTCCTGCAACTGCAATTACAGTATTTTTAGCATTGTAGTATTTTTCAACGAATTTTTTGAAAGCGCTCTGTCTGATCCCTTCAATTGTTTCTTTTGTTCCAATAATGTCCCGGCCCAGAGAATGACTTCCAAAGAGCAGTTCCGAAAAAACGCTATAGACCTTTTCCATCGGCTGATCCTCGTACATCCGGAGTTCTTCTAGAATAACTCCGCGCTCTTTATTGATATCTTTATCGCGAAACAAGGAATTCAAAAACATATCTGAGAGTATTTCAAATGCTTTTTCAAATTTTTCTTTCGGACATTTGATGTAATAGCCTGTATAGTCATACGAAGTAAAAGCGTTCATCTTAGCGCCAAGACTTTCAACTTCCATACCAATTTGGTAAATGTCCGGTCTTTTTTCTGTCCCCTTAAAAATTGTATGTTCGACAAAATGTGCAATTCCTGCTTCAGTTTCATTTTCGAACCTTGACCCAGTATTAACGAGAATCAAAGCCGTAACGCTCAAGCTGTCTTTGTCTTCAATTGAGATCGTCCTAAGACCATTAGAGAGAGTTTTCTGGCTGTATTTCATCTTTTCTTATTCTTTTTGTTCTTTTTAATCTTCTTATGCTTTTTCTGAGAGCTCACTTTTTCTGTTTTTTCACTTTTCCCAGTTTTTCCTTTTTCCGCATAATCAGCCTTCACTTCTTTAATTTTCTCAATATTTTTTTTGGCTTGACCTCTCCATTTTGAAAATATATTTATTACTTTTCTGTCTGCCCTAAGACTTGGTTTGACAGGGATATTCTCGGTTTCCTTTGCATCTTTTTGAGCCGGTGTTGGGGTTAGCTGCATATTTTCTTTGTTTGACTCCCAGCTGACATCAACCCGCATATCATTATCATCAGGAACAACTTTTGATGGGTTGATTTTCAGCTGCAAGACCATATCTACGCCCTCTTTCCCAAGGAAATTTACAACAGGAACATTTACACCTCCCGTTTCCCACTCTTCATAATCTGAAGCTTTGTTCTCAGGTCTAATAATAAAATAGAAAACTAAAATCGGGAAATTGAGGAAAAATGTTAAAAGGAAAAACATTATGGCAAAATTTTTATTCTGATATCTTTTCCATGCATCAACCCCCACCCAGACTGAAATCACAAGCCATAGTGTCGCCAAATAGCTGCAGAAAAGTGTGACAAAAACTGAATAATCAACTTTTTCATTTAAATCAATGAGGTCTACAACAAATTCCGACATAGAAGTGTTTTAAAATATGTAAAATGTGCCGGGAGCGAGAGTTGAACTCGCACAAGGTTTAACCCTCACCGGATTTTGAGTCCGACGTGTCTACCAATTCCACCATCCCGGCATCGATAGTAAGAATTATAGCATTTGGGATGGATGGCGTAAAAGGATTTTTGGTGCTTATTCAACTTTGAATTTCGCATTGATCTCAAAGTCGTGCTTTCTTGTCTTTTTGATTATTATGTAACTGGTCCCGGCTATCAAAAAGATCAAGAATAGCAGACCGACTCCTGCGAATGCAAGTAATATTGTTCTGGTTTGGTTCTCCTCTAATGTGTCTGCTACTCTATCCAGCGTCTCTATGGTAGGTGTTTCTTCTCCGTCTGTGAGCAGCTGACCTTCTTCAGGAAGAAGTCCAAGCTGTCTTA
>JAFGMG010000015.1 GCA_016927655.1 Candidatus Dojkabacteria bacterium | reverse complement strand
TATGAGCCAACAGGAGCGATCTGGACAAGTCTTGGGTGTATAGATCCATCACCATCAGGACTGATTACAAGGCTGTATCAAATAGGGATTGGAATAGTAGGAGGGCTAATTCTTCTAATTAAAGTTCCACAAATAGTAATAGCATACAACAGCGGAGATCCAGAGAAGATAAAAGATGCCCAAAGTGGAGTATGGTCAATAGCAGGAGGTTTGCTCTTGCTAGTATTTGCGACAATAGTATTAGAGACACTAGGAGTACATGTGATAGGACTACCTAGCGGGTTTATTTAGACGCAATAATCTCTTTGAGCTTGACGCTATAGCGGATTTGTTTAATACTGGTTTAGATATTAGATAATTTTTAAATGGGTAGAAAACAGATTTACAAACTCGTCTCGGTTTTGGTTTTTCTATTTTCCGGAATTTCTGTTGCACTTGCACAGCCGACAGGGCAGATACAAGCGCCGGTCAATAAAAATATTTTTGAAGTGATTTCGAGTTTGAGTACATATATCAGGCCGTTAATCCTTGTAGTATTTCTTGGAGTAATTATTTATGCAGGTATTACGATTCAAACATCAGCTGGAGATCCGGAAAAACAAAAGAAAGGCTGGGATACTTTGAAAGCTGGCATTGTCGGATTTATTATAATTGCACTGGCTCCAGTTATTGTCGAAATTGTCGGGAGACTGATCGGAGTTAGGGGCGATTTCTTTTAAATTGAAATAGTCAATGAGAACAAAATTATTCTTACTGACAGTTCTAAGTTTGATAGCGTTGTCTGCATTGATGACGAGACCTTCAAGCGCTCAGAATCTTTCAGATTGTTATGTTCGAAAAATTGCAAATCCCGATATTGTCTGCAGTCTTTGCGGGACAGAGTTTAAAGAAGTCGCGGATGACTGTGATGCCGATGGTCAGACATATGATCAGGCACTTTGTAGGTGCATGAATAATAGTTTGATAGATAATTGTGATACAACCTTCGAAGGGTCAAAGGAAAGGATAGCGTCTGCTAGAAATTTGTGCTATCGAGATGGTTATTTTTGGATAGAGTCATATTGTGTCTGTGACAGAAATATAACCGTAGGAGTTGTGACAGGAATAGACGAAAGCGCAGAAGATTTCAAAGATACGGTCTTTTTCGATACAAATTTCGATGGGAGCATTGACAATCTTGCTGAACTCATCAGAATGGCTTTTATCCTGGCGTTTGCTGCTATCGCAGTGATTTCGGCGTTTATCGGATTTTATGGAATGGGACTTTATAGTACCGCGGGTGAAAATGACGAACAGGTGAAAAAAGCTCAGGGTGTTTTGAAAAGCGGTTTGATTGGAGTTGCTGTAGCAGTTCTTGGGGTTTTTATTATCCAGTTTGTTGCCGTGGCTGTTGGAGTGGCAGATAGTGTCACGGACACATCTTTTGAAATTAGTGCACCAGCAGATGAATAAAAAATTATTAGCTCTATTTGTTCTTATCGGTATTGTCCTGACGTTACTTTTGCCGGTAAGTGCTGATCCAATAGGAATTGAAGATCCGGCGAAACCTGGGGATACGCTTATTACTATTGATACCTTTAATCCACTTGGCGGCTGGGGGAATGCCTCGTTTCTCACAATTGGCAGCAGAATTCTGGTTTTTGCTTTTTCGGGACTTTTTGTAGCGTGGATATTTATAATAATTTTTGCAGCAATCAAAATAATGAGGCAGCCGGGGGAAGAGGGGATGACGGCAGGCTCAAAAAGAATAAAAAACGTCTTCTATGGAATTTCAATCGGTCTATTATTTTTTATGGCGATTTCTTTTATTGGGACATTTGCAGGGGTAGGAAATATTTTTGAATGGTCAGAAAGTTTCCAGGAGTGTTCTTGTGAGAATGCCGGAGAAGAGCAGTGTTATCAATACAAATTTCAAGCTGAAGCGAGCAGAGAAGACGGGGATGTGGTTGAATGGAGCTGTTATAAAGAAGGCGTTCCGGGTCCGGCACTGCCTGGTATGGGCTGGGCGACTAGTGAATAGTTGACACTAAGAGGGAAATTCCCTATGCTGTTTATACATTAGTTCTCGTATAAGATGAAAAATAAATTTGTAACCGCCTTTTGGATGAGCCTTGTATTGACCCTAGTACCACTAAGTGTGCAGGCACAGTCGATTTTACCTGAAAACATTAGTGGATTTTTAAATGACTGGTCGGGTTCAACTGTTACTGAAAAAATAGTAGGATTCTTGCGATTAGCTTTGACACTTGCATTTGGAGCGGTGATTCTTGTAGCGGTGTTATTTTCGATCATGGCAGCGATCAAATACATCAGAAGTCAGGGAGATTCGGGCAAAGTAGAAGAGGCGAATAATGCAATCAAAGCAATATTTCAAGGAGTTGCAGCAATGTTCGTTGGATTTATTGGAATTGTGATAGTGTTCTTCATATTTGATGTAGCATTGCCAGATCCAACATTGCCAAACGTGTGTCTAACTTGTCCGGAAAGTGAGGCTTGCAAAGCTTGTAGTGAAGGGAAGAAGGATGATGGAAATTATGTGGTAAAAAATAGTGCGGGAGCTATAATTTATAGTACAGAGGAGGGAAATTGTAATCTTACTAAAGAGGAAGCGGAGACAGTTGATTGTGCCGGTTTATAATTATTTAAGGTTAATCATGAAGAAATATTTAGCAGCTTTTTGGATGAGTTTAGTTTTAACTCTTGTACCGCTAAGTGTGCAGGCACAGTCGATTTTACCGGAGAATATCAGTAAGTTCCTGACTGACTGGGAAGGGACATCCGTTACCGAGAAAATTGTCGGGTTCTTGAGATTAGCTTTGACACTTGCATTTGGAGCAGTCATCCTTGTCGCAGTATTGTTCTCAATATTAGCAGCGATTAAATATATCAGAAGTCAGGGAGATTCTGGCAAAGTGGAGGAAGCGAACAATGCGATCAAGGCAATATTTCAAGGAGTTGCAGCAATGTTCGTAGGTTTTATTGGGATTGTAATAGTCTTTTTCATATTTGATGTTGCATTACCAGACCCGACTTTACCAAGTGTGTGTTTGGCTTGTCCGGAAACCAGGACATGTACTGTTTGTAGTGAGGGTAAATTGGATGCAAATGGGACAAACTATGTCTTGAGCGGTTATACTGACATATCTAAGGGGGCATGTGAGCAGAAATATACGGCTGGGGTTGATTGTCCGGAGTATTAGTTCTTTGTCGTAATTATTCTAATTAGACAATAATAGCAACTTAAAAAATTATTGGCTTCAATGAAGAGATATTTTGCAACATTTTTCCTTCTGTTATTTGTGGGCTTGGGAAGCATTTCCGCCCAGACTCTTGGTACGCTTGATGAACCGGCGAGGCTTCGTGATATTGAGCCTATTGTTGTTCAGATGATCTATGTTGTATGGGGTGTGGGCACGCTTGGTTTGACCCTTATATTGATGAAGATAGGGTTTGACTACATGACTAGTATGGGTGATGCCCAGAAACAGCAGGAAATCAGGGCAAAAGGATCGAAGTGGCTGATTAGTGTTTTGATTTTTTATCTAGCATATCCAATCATCCTTACTTTCTACCAAGTTACAGGAATCGGAGAAGCAAATGAAGAATGCTACAAAGACATTTTGACTCCTGGGTTTCATTTTTTCTTCGCTGATGTCTGCACTGACCCGCAGGCAGGGAGTGATAAGTATGATATAAATGCGGATTGTGTTAATTATACAGATGAGGAATTGGCGTCGTTGGTAGGCCGTGGGAACTGTTGTTCTAGTGTTAAAACGATTTCTTTACCTATGAATGCCTTAATCTCATTTCCTAGAGGAAATGAGACTCTTAACGGAGATTATGCGGTTACATACCAGGAGGATTCTGGGAAGCTTGGTTTCTGCGAGGCGATAGCAGCTGATACATGTACTGTCGGTCCTGATTGCGATCCGGAATATGAAGTTATTGTTGATCCTAGTGGGCAACCTAAAGTACAAGAAGAAAAAAAGAGTTTTTAGTTAATTACAGTGAAACCATTAAAAATCCTCCACACATCCGACATTCATCTTGAAGCTAAGGTTGGTTTCTTGGGGGCTAATGCTTCTGAATTTCGCAAACAGCTTGTCAATACATTTGAAAATCTCGTGAATGTGGCCAAAGAACAGAAAGTTCAATTAGTTCTGATCAGCGGGGATTTATTTGATACCCCATTCCCATCAAACACCGCCATCGAGATTGTGAAAAAAACACTACTGAATTTTGCCGAAGCAGGAATATACGTTGCTTTGATCCCCGGTAATCACGACTATATGGCCGATGGAAGTGTCTATAAAACGAAAGATCTTTCCCAGGGAAATGAAAAAATAATTGTTTTTAATGATCCAAATAAGCAAGTCTTTGAAATCGCAGAATTAAGAGTCAGGCTTCACGCCAAAGCCAATACCACGCAGAAGTCTCAAACTTCGCCATTGCCGCAACTAAACGGTGTCGCAGGGCAGAACCCGCAGGACGATTTCTTCAATATAGCCCTAGCTCACGGCAGCTTCGAGGTAAAAGGCGAAAAGTCAGATAATTTCCCAATCACACAAGAAGAGATAGAAAATAGTGGGTTTGACTATATCGCGCTTGGAGATTGGCACGGGATGCTCGATACTGGCGCGATCAAAACAAGGGCATTTTATCCAGGATCGATCGAGCCTTTAGCAGTCGATCAGAAAAATGCAGGAAACGTTTTGATAGTCAGCCTAGAAAAAGGAAAAGAAGTGAAAGTTGAGCCTCTAAGAGTCGGGAAATTTGAAATCGTTGAATTTGAACTGGATACCAGCAAAACAGAAAATATTCTCAAAAGCCTTGAAGAGTCGATAACCGTTACTCAAGGGGCGTCGTGGATCGTTAGCGTTGTTTTGACCGGGACAAAATCGATCGAAAAAAGAATTGAAGTTGAAAAAATCGAAGAATATTTTGCAGGCAGATATTTCCTTTTCAAAATTACAGACAAGACAGAGCTAAAACTTACCGAGGAAGACTTGCAAAAATATCCAGAGCATACAGTTATTGGCAAATTCATCGAAATCGTTGAAGGCAGGGGAGATCTGGATGATTTGCAAAAACAGAAAGTTCTTGAAAAAGGAGTATCACTTTTAATGGCTGGAAACTAGCAATCAAAGACTGTATACTGTTTCCATGGATATTGCCGCCATTACACTCAAAAACTTCAGAAGATTTCAGAACGCCAGCTTCAATTTTTCTAAAGGGGTAAATGTCGTCATTGGTGAGAATGAAGCCGGCAAATCCACAATCATGCAGGCAATTCTCTCGGCACTTTTCGTTGATGTCAGGACCAGATCGCAGAAATTCTATGACTTTATTACTAAATGGAATGCGAGCGCCCAAAGCATTGTTGAAATGGAATTTGAAGAGGAGGGCAAAAAATACAAACTGATAAAGAATTTCACCGACTCAACTGCAACACTCGAAAATCTTGAGACAGGGAAGACACTCAGCGATCCCAATCTCGTTCAGGAGGCACTTGAAAGACTCAATCCAATTAAATCAGATACAATTTACAAAGCCACGGCTTTGATCAAACAGGCCGATATCGCCAAAATCGAAAAGCCTGCCGATTTGAGCAAGGCAATTGAAACATCGATCAGCACAGGCTCAGGCAGGTCAATTGAAGAAGTCTTGAAGGAGCTGAAAAAGGAAGAAGGGGAGCTGATTCGCGGGCTCAAAAGCCCAGCTAAAAATCCGGGGACGATAAAAGCGCTGGAAGATAAACTAGAAGAACTAAAAAAACAGCACAGCGAAGTAAAAGCTCACTGGGAGGAAAAAACCGGAGCATCTCAAAAAGAACAGTCCAGTGCAGGAGAAATTAGAGAAATTGAAGAGAAAATCTCAATAATCGAAAGGATGATAAATAATCAGAAAATTCTAGATGAGGCGGAAGGGGAAATGAAGCAGATTGATTCTCAGCTAAGGCAAATTCAAGAACAGCTTCTTCGTATAGAAAAACTGACAGAAGAGAATACGGAAGCCGAACGCAGACTTTCGCAGTTCAAAGAATTTTTAAATAAAGATCTAAATACTGACGCTGAAAACGCATCTAAACTTGAAGCGCAAATTGAGGCAAAAAATAAAATGCTTGAGAACTTGCAGCAGGAGCTGGAGAAACCAAATGCTAAAAGCCCTAATCAAGCCGTGCAATTGCCAATTATTATTTCGCTTCTTGCTATCGCTCTGGGAATTGTTCTTGTTGTTCTTATCAATTTGCTTTTTAGTGTGGTTTCGTTATTAGGAGCAGTAATGCTCGTGTGGCAGATAAGCCAGAGCAGAGATCTCTCACAAACAGGTTCGGAATTGAAACAGCAAAGCTCCAGAATTACTCAACTGGAAATTTCGAAAGAAGCAGATCAAAAAGCTCTAAAAAACATTTTGAATAAATACAAAGCGCCAAATCTAAAAGATTTCTACAATAAAAAGATAAAAGCAGCAACAATAAGGGAAGAAAAAAATAGAATTGAGGCAGAAATCAAGGGAGTCCTGGGAACAAAAACTTTTGAAGATTTGCAGTCTCTGCAGGTAGAAATTCTTACTAAAAAAAGAGAAATCGAAGTCAATAAGCTTACAGATGAAGTAAAAGCCTCAAAAATGACAGCGGAAGAATACCTTGGCAAACGCCGTGAACTAGATAAATTGAAAGTTGAAAGAAGAAAACTTGAGCGTGAAAACGTAGAGTCTCAGGTTATTGCTGAGGACGAGATGGCAAATTATGAGCTATTGGTAAAACTTGAAGAAGCAATTGAGAATAATGACCAGAAACTTTCGGGTGCGAAAGAGGAACTGCAAATTGTTGGTGCAACTATACAGGTATTAAACGAAGTAAAAGCAGATTTGTCCGGTCTAATTCAAACCCAGGTGTTAGAAAAAGTTGAAGAAGATCTGCCGAGACTCACAAACAATCGTTATAAAGATATAAGGCTGGATGGGGAGTTCCATTTAGAGGCATTTTCGCAGGAGAAAAATGACTGGGTGGACCCGATTGAGAATCTCTCTACTGGCACGGCTGATCAAATATATTTTGTATACCGGCTGGCTCTTTTGAAAATGGTCGAAGGAGAGAAAAAGGCGCCTCTACTGCTTGATGACATTTTCGTCACATATGATAGACTTAGAAGTGAGGAAGCGAAGGCGCTGTTAAAAAAAGAGGGCGAAAACAGGCAGATATTGCTTTTTACACATGATAATGACTTTCAGGACTGGGGAAATCTTGTAAATATTACTTCTGTAGATCAAAATAATTGAAAATAGCACTCAAAATCACAATCCTCGTTTTATTCACGGTGATGCTGTTTCCGTTAAATTTGGTATCAGCGCGTGATCTAGAGGATATTGAGGAGGATATTGCAGCCAAAGAAGAGGAATTGAAATCACTTGCAGATGATTTAAAGGCGAAAGAAAATGAACTGGCAAAGGCAAATGCCTCAAAAAGCAGTTCGCAAAGTGAAATTGAAAGAGTCAGAGCCGAAGTAGGAGGCAGTGAAATGCAGATTGAACTTCTTGAGCTTCAATATTCTCAACTTGAGCAGACATACAATTTGCAGCTGCTTCAAAAAGAAGAAGAGGAAAAGAAACAGGAGATGCAGCTTGGATCTCTTTATATGAGCTGGAAGGAAAATGACAAAATAGTAAGTGTGATAATGAGTACAAATGACGATCCTTTGAAAGCGAATTATTATCAGGAAATTATTGCAGAGACTGATCAGGAAGGATTAAATCAAACTTATGATAAATTAAAAGCACTTGAAAACGAGCTGGCTGAATTAGGAGCGTCAAAGGACAAATTAGCCCAGGAGATAGAAGCGAAGAAGCAGCTGATTGCAACGCTGGAAGAGCAAATTAGAAAATACAATGAAGTCGCTGCTCAAGCAAGTTCAAGTGCGAATGGGATCAGATCTAAGCTTGGGTCAAGCCAGTCTCAAAAGGACGCGCTGGTTGCGGAGAAAGAACAGTTGGAAAGTGAAATCGACCAGGGGACAGCTGGCGGCCAGCAGCCACTTGTATCGGGCCAGGTATATTTTTCAGGCAGTGTTATAAATTCTCCTGGTGATCCGAGTTACGATGCATTTGGTCATGGACTCGGGTTGTCTCAATTCGGAGCTTATGGAGCGGGGAATGCAGGCTGGAGCGCTGATCAGATTGTGACTTTCTATTATAAACAAACTGCAGTTCAAGCAAGCCCCGGCAAATCAATAAGTGTCCAGGGTTATGGAACAATGACAGTGGAGGATTATGTTTCAGGGTTAGGCGAAGTGCCGGACTATGCCTGCGGGAATCTGGAAAAAATCACAGTATGGGCTGCGTACGCAGACAGCCAGGGATGGGCGGCAAATGATCCAAGACGCAACAAATACGTCATCGATAACCCAAGCACAATATGGGACTGCTGGCCGGAAGAAGCAATCAAGGCACAAGTACTCGCCGCCAGATCATATGGCGTTACAAGCAGCCAGCCAATATGTACTACTGCTGCATGTCAGGTTTACAAAGGCGGCAAGGCAAAAGCCTGGGCTGCCTGGGAAACAAGGGATAAATATATTTTTTCAACTGGCTCTACCCACAATGGACAGATAATTCGAGCGTTTTACTCGTCGTATAACAGCAATGGAGTAGGGACGGCGGATAATGTAACTGTCTGGGGATCGAACGCAGGCACCGGCACGCAATATTCTTATCTAAAATCAGTAGCCGACAGCTCGATCACTTACAAATATCTAGGACGGTCAAATTTCAGAACAAATTCCTATTCAATGGCGGAGCTAAATATCATGACAAACTGGTGCGTATCAAATTGCACGACAAAATCCTGGTTCAATTCGGAAGTGAAATCAAAAATCGGCACGTTAAACGGCCTGAGTACTGAAGAAGATGGATCTGGAAGGGTAAAAAAGGTAATATTAAGGGGTGATAAAGGTTCGGCAAGTGTTTCGGGAAGATATTTCAGGACGTTATTTAATAAATGGATAAATTCCTCAAACAGCGGAGTCAGTAGACCAAGTGATAATCTAAAAGGGATCACATTCAAAGCATTGACAGCAAATTAGGGTGAAATCAATTTATTTTACTAGAATCTAAAAAATGCCAGTTAGAAGACCAGTAGTAGAAAGAGAAGCAGCGCAGAGATCCGTTATTACACGGATTCTGCCGAAAAGAGAGGTGCAGGCTTTTGGTTCCATTGAGGTTTATCCAAAGAAGGTCCGTTTCCGCACGCAAAATCCGGGAGAAAAAGTCTATCTACTTGTCAGAGCCCATGTAATTACAAATATTGGTTGGATTATCAGGGTTGCGATACTCTCTGCGATGCCGATCTTTGCTTTTTCAATATTTAACTATTTAAGAATTGAATTCGGATTTTTTTCTGAAGAATACGTAATTCTTGTTCTTTTTGCATACTATATAAGTGTTGTTGCGTCTGCTTTAATGAATCTGTTGAGCTGGTATTATAATATCTACCTTGTAACAAGTGAGCGTGTTTTACAGTACGAATTTAGACCGCTGCTTGCGTATAAAGTTTCTGAAGCAGAAATTGAAAACATTCAGGATGTAAGTCAGGTAAGTATTGGTTTTTTCCCGAATATATTTGGTTATGGGGATATACGAGTGCAAACTGCAGCGAATAAAAGCAGGTTCTTTTTCCGGGCTGTACCAAAACCAGTCTGGTTTAGAAATGTGATTGCGGATTTATCTAGTCTTGTTAGGGCATACGAACCATGAGCGAAGCTGAAATCCAGGATATTTTCCTTTTGATCGTAAAGATTGGAGGAATCGTTGTGCTTGTGATAAACGCAGGGATCGGGCTGGTCCTGCTCAGGCAGCAGCAGACAATGAATTCAGTAATAAGTGTTCAGAACAAAACTACGATGTACCTTTTTACATTAGTATTTCTGGTAGTAGCAAGTTTCGGGATGCTGTACTCATTTTTTGTTTAAACTTCTGATATCATGAAACTATGAAAATTCAGAAAAAATATTTCGTTGGAAAAAATAGACCTGGTGTGTGGGCGAGTGTTTATGCTTATAGACCGAACGATGCAGAATTATTAAGCAGAAGAGGGGAAATTTTTGCTGCCGTTCTTCTCGAAGGACCAAAAGAATTTGAATCGTCAATTGCAGGGAATTTACTTCTGGATATATTGCACGAGACTTATTTTGAAAGTACCAAAAAATCAACACTGGAAGCACTTGAAGAGGCTGTCAGGGCAGTTAAAAACAGATTAATGAGTCTTGTAGAAAACGATGATTCGGCAGCGATTTCGGGAATTAATTTCGATCTTGTAAGTTTGGTAATTAAAGGAAGGTATTTCTATTCGGTAAGAATTGGAGATGGAGTCCTGAAAATTTATCGCGGAGGAAGTTTGCAGGATCTATCAGCTGGTTTTAAAGATCCAACAGGGGTCGGGGATTTCGAAGTTGTCTCCTCATTTGCCCAGCCAAAAGATGTTTTGTTTTTAGGAACTCCTGCGACTTCTGAAGAATATTCTCATGATGAAATTTTTGAATCAGTAAATGAATATAATGAAATTGGTTTGAAAAATAAAATGATGGAAGACGACAGCAAGATTGCTTTCTTGATGGTTGGAGTTGAGCTGAAGTCTGACGGCGAAGAGGTCCTGGTACAAGAAAATATCGTAGATCTTCAAGAAAGTGAAGATAAAGATGCAGGTAATGCGCCAGTAAGTCCAGTCGATGGATTTTCAGCACAAAAAGAGCAGGCAAGCGGTTTAAAAGCAAAATTCAAGAAATATAAAGAAAAAATCACCGTAGGTGCTGCATCTTTACGCGATAAAGGAAAGAATAAATTCGCCAGTTTGAAAGGAGGCAGAAAGCCTTTGAAACAGGCAGATATTGAACCTGCTGGGGAAGCCGACCTGAATGAAGTTTCGGCAAAAGAACCTTCTGTGAAATCTCCAAGTGAACAGACGACTTTTATGATGATTGTCAGCAGTATATGGCGAAAAACAGCCAAAATGCTCAAGGAAATTTACTTATTCGTCAAAAAGGACCTTTTGGCCATCGAGGATAAAGGAATATTCTTAAAAGGCAGGCAGCGAAGTATGAATTATCGGGTGTTGGCTGCGGTTATTATTCTTGTGGTCATTGTTCTTTATGGAGCGATCAGGATACGTCAAAATACGATAAATAATGCCAGGACCACAAAGGCAAATGAGGCACTCGTTGAAGAAATCGAATCGAAGCTTAATGAAATATCTACAAGCAGTGTGTTTACGATCCCGACGCCGGATAATATCAGTGCTAGAGAAAGGGTTTATTCTGAAATTGTTAGTTTAAAAGACAGGATCGATTCTACAAAAATTACAAAAGAATACGAGGATAGGATATTGAGCAGCCAATCGGAACTGGAATCCCTGGAACTACAATTGCTAAGAATTATTCCGGTGAATGACCCGTCTCCTCTTAGTGATCTGGGAGCGGTTTTTGAAGGTGCAGTCCCAAGTGATATTGCTGTAGTTTCAAGTAGAGTCTTTGTTTCTGATTCTGCTAGAAATGTAATTTATGAAATTGACAAGCAGGGCGGGGAAGAGGTGTATTTTGATGAGGGATTAAGCTCGCCTCGCTATATCTGCGGTGATCCTGATGGTGATCTGGTTGTTTTGGATGAATCTTCTACAGCGCTTGGAACCATTGATCTAAAAAGCAATGACATGACGAGATTCCCGGGGATGACAAGTGATAAGTTTACAAATACTGTTGAAATTGAAACTTATAAAGTGGCAGATGGAGATATCAGGTTGTACCTTGCGATGTCCACGAGCCCGCAAGTTCAGCAGATAAATAAAATCGGATCTTCCTATAGTGCTGCGCCGCAATCCAGGTGGGCGGGAGATGATTTAAGCGGCTTGAGTGACATCAGCTTGCTTGACGGGAAATTTATTATGATAAAAATTGGGGAAGGTATTGTGAGATATTACGTTAACTCAAAAATCACTACGAATATAAGCGGGTTACTAAATGGCGATAATATTAACAGTGCAGATGGAGTTGCTACTGATGCCTTGTACATTTATGTAGCGGATTCGGCTAACAAAAGGGTGCTGGTTTTTGATAAAGCCAGAGGCGAAAATGTTGATTTTGTAGACCTGATTGCTCAATTTAAATATGATGGCGGATTTGATAATATTAAAGATATTGCAGTAGACACAGATAATATTTATGTACTTGACGGGGCGAAAGTATACAAACTTGCAAAAAGCGATTTCCAAAGTTTCACATATTAAAAATCAAAAAGGTTATGGGTTTAGCGAAGAATAAAAAAGCCTATTTTGACTATATAATCCTGGAAACTTTTGAGGCAGGGATAATTCTTGAAGGATGGGAAGTGAAATCAATCAAAAATTCTATGGCGGATATTAATCAGGCGTTTGTTGCGATCAGGGGAACGGACGCTTTTGTAAACGGCATGCACGTTTCAAGGTGGAAAACCCAGTCAGCGAGTATTCCTATCGATGAGGGACGTGAGAGGAAATTGCTTCTTAATTCAAAAGAAATAGAGGAGCTTGCAAGGTTGAGGAAAATGCCAGGAGTTAGTATTATTGTTTTAGACCTTTTTGTGAAAAACAACAAGATAAAAGTGAAAATTGGGATTGGAAAGGGAAGGAAGAAATATGATAAAAGGCAGAAAATCATGGAGCGCGAGATAAAAAAAGAGATTGTTTCTTCACAGGAAAGGTGGTAATTTCAAATTATGGACGATCAGAATCAACAGCAAAATATGCAGCCACAGGGCCCTCAGCAGATAATGGACCCTCAAACCGATCCTTCGCAGGTTGATCAGCAGGAACAGGCAGTACAACCACAGACTGGGGGCGGTTCGCCCGAAGCTGCGCCGGTACAACAGCAAACAGAAATGCAGCCTCAGCAGACCGAATCGGGCTATGAAAAAATAAAGCAAATAGAGAAAGCTGCGGAACAAGATACAAATAGAGAGCAGACACCTAAACCGCAGCAAACGCCGGCCCCTGCAAAGCAGGAACCACCTCAAAAAAAACCAGCAAAAACCGGGGATCAGGCAGCGAAACCAAAATACTTCGGGTATCAGCCTCCGCCAAGTATTTCTAACAATGCGGGTTATGTAAAGAAAAACGCCGGAAAGGGCAACGTGAAAGACTCAAAAACATGGCTTCTTCTATTCCTGGACAGACTTCTTAAAAAGGAGTCTGACTAGATACAATACACTAGATGCTGTATCATGTTTCTATGAAAAACAATCTCAATGAGATTCTTTCTCAGTTTACTACGCAAAGAACAGATAGCTATGGATCTGCCCAGGGAAATGCACTGGGGGATATTGATACGAATCTGATTACAAATTATGTGCTGTTTTTTCTAATCGCAGTAGTGATTTTGGGGCTAACTATCGTCCTGGCTTATAAACTTTTCAAAAGTTTCAAAAAGGCCGTAAAGACAAATTCGCTTACCAAAAAATCATTAGACACCGTTATCTACGAAATACGAGTTCCAAGAAATAACGAGACCGAAATTCAGGCTTCGGACCAGCTCTTCTCAAGCTTAACGGGAATCCAGGGAAGTATGAAATGGAAACAGCAGAATTTTGGCGCAAAAGAATTTATAAGTTTTGAAATTGTTGCCTTTCCGCAGTTGATAAAATTTTATATTTGTTCTCCACGCAAAATTGCACAAACTGTTGAAAAACAGATAAATGCCGTATACCCCGACGCGGAAATTGTTCCTGCCCCAGAATATAATATTTTCCCGCAGAAGGGCAGAGTGGCATTTACAAGTCTGGTACTTGATAAAGATGCTCACAAGGCCCTTAGAACTTATGAGGAGCTTTCTACCGATATGATTTCGAGTATCACTTCAACTATGTCAAAGGTAAAAAGAGGCGAGGCTCTTGCAGTTCAGCTGGTGGTTTCTCCAGCAGGAAGTGAATGGAGAAAATCGGGTAAAAAATATGTCAATAAAGTTCGCGAAAACAATGCGGACCCTGAAAAATCAAAGATGGATGTTGATGACGATGTTCTTGCCGGGATTGAAAAGAAATGTGAAAAACCTGGGTTTTATACAGATATCCGCCTGGTTTCCGTTGGGAGTGCTGATGCTGACGCTATTTCAAATCTTGGCGGTCTGTTGAGTTCATTTGATCAGCTTGCAAAAGAAGGCAGTAATAAACTGAAAAAAATGGGGGATTCAGACAAAAAGGCGTTTATCAAAGATTTTGTTTACAGGATCCCGAGAGAAGGAAGTATTTTAAATACAGCTGAGCTTGCCACAATTTTCCATTTCCCGAATCATACTGTTAAAACACCGCATATTCACTGGCTTTTGTCCAAACGTGCGCCTGCCGGGAGTCTTGTGCCTGATAAAAAGGGCGAGAAAGGTGTCTGGCTTGGAGTTTCGAAATATCGCGACGCTGTCAAAAATGTTTATATAAATTTGGAAGATAGGCGAAGACATTTCTATTATGTTGGTAAAACCGGTACCGGTAAAACCTGGTGGCTGCAAAATATGATTTTGCAGGATATCCAGCAGGGCTTGGGGCTGGCTTTCCTCGATCCGCATGGCGATTCGGTTGAGTGGCTTTTAGAGAGAATTCCGCCGGAAAGAGCGGAAGATGTGATATATTTCAACCCGGCGGATGTCGAGAGGCCGATAGGATTCAATATCATCGAGTATTTCAATGAGAATGATAAGCATATGGTGACCAATGCTTTTATCAATCTTCTTTATAAAATGTTTGACCCGAATAATCAAGGTATAGTAGGTCCGAGACTTGAGCAGGCTGTGCGTAATGCAATGCTTACTGCAATGGCGAAACCGGATTCGACTCTAATGGAGGTTATGAGAATTATCACTGATGACAAATTTATGAAGACTTTTATGGATGTCCTGGATGATGATGTTGTTAAACGTTTTTGGACGGATCAAATGGCGCAGACTTCTGATTTCCATAAATCTGAAGTTTTGGGATACATCGTTTCGAAATTTGACAGATTTATGACGAATAAAATGATGAGAAATATTCTGGCGCAAAGCAAGTCTGGATTTAATTTCAGACAGGTGATGGATGGCAATAAAATTCTTCTTGTGAACCTTTCAAAAGGATTGGTCGGTGAGGAAAATGCACAGTTTCTTGGACTCCTTTTGATCCCAAAAATTCTTTCTGCAGCTATGAGTAGAGCAAATCTTCCTGAGGATCAGAGAAAAGACTTTTTCTTGTACGTTGACGAGTTCCAGAATTTTGCTACACAGGATTTTGCACAGATTTTATCTGAGGCCAGAAAATACAGATTAAACCTGATTGTTGCAAATCAATATATAGCGCAAATTGATGACAAGATCCGTGATGCAGTTTTTGGAAATGTTGGTACTATGGCGAGTTTCAAGGTCGGTGTTGATGACGCTGCATACCTGCAAAACTGGTTCCATCCTGTGTTCGATCAGGATGACCTGATAAACCTTGAAAATCAGCATTTATACATTAAATTGCTTGTAAATGGAGAATACCCTGCACCATTTTCGATGACGCCTGATATGGCTTTTGCTCCGCATTCGTGGAAGGAGTCGAGCAGCGAGATGTCTCAATTGATTAAAGAATTATCCCGTTTGCGTTATGGGCGGGATGCGAAACTAGTTCAAGCTGAAATAAACAAGCGCTCGCAGCTGTCTGTATCCGGTGATGATTCTGCAAAAATTGATAAGGGTAGAATGGGCGGCGGTTTCGGCCAGCAGACGAGTACCCCTCTAAAGTCGACTCCAAAAAGCTAGCGCTTCTCAATAACTCTTGTTTAGTGGTAAAATTGCCCTGTTAGTTTGTGTCTCGATTCAACGACCCTTGGGAGTTGAATCGAAGAGGAAGAGATCCTGGAAGTTGAAAGAATCGCGATTTATCGGGATTATGTAAACTGCAGGGTATCTCTGACGATGCTCCAGTAGCTCAGTCGGTTAGAGCACGGTTCTTATAAAGCCGGGGTCGATGGTTCGATTCCATCCTGGAGCACTTTCTTGTACTATTTCTTACGAATAACGCGAATGTCTTGGATTGCTCAGACACTACTTATGTTTATGTTTTCAATTTGCCTGTATGTTTTTGTACGAATTGGTAAGAATCTAAATATGACAGCTGGACTACTCAATCTAGCGAGTTTCGCATTGCCAACAATAGTATTGTACTTGTATGTTTTTGGGAGTGGGATTGAAATAAATGTGAGCGCGAAACAAATTTTGATCATCCTTTTTTCCGCATTCTTCTTGAGTTTTCTCGGTAATTATTTTTCCATGAAGGGTCAACACAAAGCTGAAAATCCAGGGTTTAGTCTGATGATTCAGAAAAGTTATGGTGTATTTACAATTTTTCTTGCTGCAATTTTGTTTGATTCGGAAATCACTCTAATAAAGCTTGTTGGAACCTTTGTTATAGTGTTGTTCGGATTGATTTTAAGCATAGAGAAAGGGAAGCCTGTTTTCTCTAGGGATAATACCTGGCTATTATATACACTCGCGGCATTCTTTTGTTTTGGACTGTTGACTACTACATCAAAGTATATATTTAATGAAGGTCTGGATGTCTATGTATATATGCTATTTCTATACACGTTTGTGTCCGCATTTGGTCTGTTGCAACAGATAGGGGATAGGGCAAACTTGAAGCTGAACGGAAAAGTCATGCTTGTGGTTCTATTGATAGGAATATTCTCCTTATTGTTCAATCTCTCAAAAAACCAAGCATTTGTTTCTGCGCCCAATATCGGTTATGTGAATGCCGCCAATGCTGCTTCAATAGCTGCGCTGACTGTTGTGTCTGCAATTCTTTTCAAAGATAAATTGACTACTAGAAAAATGATTGGAGTTCTTGGGATTTTTATTGGATTGGTGATGATTTTTGTCTAGGGGTTTTTCATTGAATTTCCATCCTTTTTCCATATTTCCGCAATGGTTGTGTGTTACGCTTGAATAATATCTATTAGTGCTATGCATAGAAATGGCAGACAAAAATAAAATCAAGCCCAGCTCTCTTATCCCGCAAGAGAAAATTGCAAATAGAATATTATTCATTCGAGGTCAGAAAGTGATAATTGATAGTGATATTGCGGGGCTTTATGGGGTTGAGACGAAAGTATTGAATCAGGCGGTGCGTAGAAATAACGAAAGATTTCCAGAGGATTTTATGTTTGTGCTTACTAAGAAGGAGAAATCAGAACTGGTCACAAATTGTGACCGCTTCGGGGCGCTAAAGCATTCTGCGGTCTTTCCGCACGCTTTTACCGAACAGGGAGTCGCAATGCTTGCAAGTGTCCTTAGGAGCAAGAGGGCCGTTGAAATGAGTATCCTAATAGTCCGTACATTCGTTCGCCTCAGGAATCTTCTGCAGAATAACGAAGAATTGTTACGAAGAATTCAGGCATTGGAGTGTGATATGGATACAAACAAACAGACAATTATTGATATATATGAGGTGGTTGAGCAACTCTTGAGTATTGATCAGGATGGGAGTGAAAAAGATCCTGAGCCAATGGGGTTTAGGATAGATTAATCTTAATTCAGTTGTGGGGAATTTGCTTTGTTTGTTTAAGGCACATTATAATCGATGTAGCAATTAAACAAACACGGGTATGAAAAAACAACTAAACTTTTCCAATGATTTCTTCGATGCCTATCTGATCGAAGATGAAAAAGACTTTAAGATCAAGAACTATGGAATTCTGATCAACCTCTCAAAAACCCCAATAGTTATTGATTTTGTCAGCAGCATTCCCATTCATAAATCGTACTTACTCAAAGACACAAAGGTCGATTCTGTCGAAAAAGCAGTGCTTTTGAGTTTTGCCTTTGATCCGATGGAAAAGCAGGAGAAATTGAACGAGTTCTGCTGGGATAATTGGGATACGAATAAAATCAGATATCCCGATGACCCAACCAAATGGAAATACCAAATCCGCCGCTCCCCAATTGAAAAGATTGGCAATCTGGAGCTCGTTTGCTGGTACCTGCCGGGTGGTAAAGAAGTAACAATTCATAATGAGCATCCATTTTTTGAGGTGCATACGCAGCTATCCGGTGTTGGCATTCTAAATAAATTTACAGAACAGGATCCAAAGACCCTCTATCAAAGAATGTACATGCCGCCAGGATTCACGCACGATTATTTTTGCGATAATAACTGGAAATATGTCTGGCACCAGTATCAAGCAGTGACAGATTCTATTTGGATGGCTGTGATTGAACATAAGTAGTTTAACATTTATATGAAAAATATGAATTATAAACGGATAGCAGTTGTTGGAGCTAGTACGGCTGGGGGGACTGGAGATTCTGAATTTGGGGGGTTCGCAGGAAGGCTCCGGAAATGGCATGAGTCCCAAGGGACAGCTGGAAATAATAAATATTTCTATAACCTGGGAATCAGCGGCAATGACTCAAATGATATTCTCTCGAGGGTTGAAAAAGAGCTGAAGGATAGAAAAGTCGAGTGTGTGATTTTCCAATTGGGTGGTAATGATTGCAGGAGATTTGATTCGCGTGACGGGGATATAACAACACCGCTTGATGAGTACAAAGAAAATATTCATGATATTCTTACGAAAACAAGTGAAATAGCCGATGCTATTGTGATTAGCCCATATCCAGTGGATGAAAAAAGGACTTGTCCAGTTTCCTGGAAGCCTCATTATTATAGAAATGATGATTTGGAAAAATATTCGAAAGCTCTGCGAAGAATTTGTGAGAGGATGGATATAAAATATATCAATGTCTGGGAGTATTTTAAGTCGAAGGAATTCGGAGAGTATTTGTACGAAGACGGACTTCATCTTGGCCCGGCTGGACATGAGTACTTGTTTAATCGGATCATCAAAGATATATAAATAAATTGTTATTTTGCAACGATGGGCTTTAAAGTTGAAATAAATTCAATCCTTCGGGTTGATTCCTGTCCTGATCCTGAAGTCGGAAAAATTTATGATTTCGAAAATGATGGATCTAGGCTCTATTTCGATGATGTTCCGATCTGGCTGATCAAAAGGGACTGGACTGCGCAGGCTGAGATTCAGATTGTTGAGCAGACAAGGATAGAGGGAAAGAAGGTTGTTGGGAAATTTAAGGTTAATAATATCTTGAGCGAAGAGGAGAGTAGAGTCCTTACAGAAATGTTAAAAAGAATGTACGGATGGGAATAAAAGCAGTAATTTTCGATTTTGATGGGGTTTTCGTAGATAGTTGGGAATTTCATTCCTGGGCTTTGCTTGAGACTTGTAAGAAATTTGGCATAGAAACAACTCATTCCGAAATTCAAAGAATTTTTTTTGGTAAAACTATATATGAAGCAACAGATGATTTTATAAAAGAGAAAGACTTGGATATTGACCCGAAAGAATTTATAAAGACGAAACTTTCCTATGATCCCTATTTTAGTGAAAAAGTGCAGCCTTTTGATCAGGTTGTAAATTTTGTGAAGGCAAATAATGGCAAATATAGGATGTGCATCGCTTCTTCGACAAGAGACATTTTGATAAATGCATTTTTGAAAAGGGAGAAAATGGAGGATATTTTTGAATTTGTAATAGATGCTGACGATGTGGAGAGGGGTAAACCTGCGCCGGATACTTACTTGGAGGCCTTGAAGAGATTGGGGCTGTCAAGAAGCGAAGTTGTGGTGGTGGAAGACTCGGTGAAAGGTGTCCAATCGGCAAAAGCAGCAAACCTTTTTGTGATTGCACTACTGCAAACAACGCCAGAGGATGAGTTGGAAAAAGTGGGGGCGGATGTTATTTTGTCTGATTCTATAAGGTTAGCTGAAACTATCGAAGAAGTCTCTTGATCTCAGACCATTTCTCATGATCTTGCTGAGTTTTGAGTAAGAATAGCGCTATTTCCTGGTCTCGATAATTATCTTCAAGGATTATTTTCATATATTCGTCAAGTGTAACTTCGATCAGTTCATTTTTTTCGCCTTCGTCCAGCTGCTTTTTCCCAGACCTATCCAGATCTTTTGCTATGAAAGTATAGCAAACCCAGTCGACTTTTATATCCGGTTGCACAGCATGGAGCAGCTCCCAGTTTTTTGCAGTTATCCCGCCTTCTTCAAGTAATTCTCTTCTTGCAGTTTCAATTGGAGTTTCTCCTTCATCCATTCTTCCGCCAAGTGCCCCAATAAAGGGCATTTCCCCCGGTTGTTCCTGTTTATTAAGAATTATTTTCCCATCTTTTGTAATAGGAAGAATATTTACAGAGTCTGCTTTTCTCTTCGCTTTTTCAAAAGTCGCGGTGCTCCCATCAAACATCTCCTGCTCCCATTGGTAAATATCGAAAATCCTGCCTTCAAAGACGCGTTTTGCATGAGAGGGGAGTGGTTGTTTATTTACGGGTCTTTCTATATTCATAGGGCCATTATTATTCGATTAATTTTAACATTTCCTAAAGTTCCGTGATAGTCTGGCTAGTTCCGGGTGCTTTCCGTTCCGTTATCGCCAGATACATTTCAGTGCTTGCGGTGTGTTTGTGCCCGACGATTTCGGCGAGCTTTTTTAGAGACATCCCATTTTCAATCTGATGGCAGATGAAAGTGTTGCGCAGGTCATTTACTGTCGCATTTTTGACTCCTGCATTTTTGAAAATGCGATTCAGGGTGCTTCTAATATTTCTTGGCAGGATCTGGCTGCCGGTTCTTGTCTGAAAGAGATAGCCTCTGTCATGTCTAGCTTTTGGGCGCAGGGCAATATATTCTATCAGGCATTTTTTAGCTGCCCTTGTTAGTTCGACAATTCTAGACTCATTCGTTTGATATTTCTCAATAAATACGTGCGGCGGGTTTGAGTCAAGTTTTACCTGCTCGAGTTTAAGCCTTGAAAGCTCTCCGATTTTTAAACCTGTCTGCAAAATCAGCTCAACCATCGCAAATGCCTTAAACTCGGATCTCGCGGTATCTCTGATTGCCTTATATTCTATTTGGGAGAGCTTGGTAGGGGCTTTCCCTTCGATTTTAGGATATGAAATGTCGAGGGCAGGGTTTTTACTAACTAAATTTCTCAAAAGGGCAAATTTAAAAAAAGCCTTGATACTATTTAGCTTTCTTGAGGCGGTTTTCTCTGTAGAATTGTTTTCTTTGATGAGATGTTTTTGAAATTTGATAATATCCTTGGGTCCTGCTTTCAGAAGGTCTTTTTCATTAAGGAAAGAAGAAAATTGATCGAGATCTGCTTTATACGCAGTAATTGTGGAACTTGAGCGGCCTTTTCTCTTCAAATCTTCACAAAACAGTTCTATATGTGTGTCTTTACTCATCTCTAAGATGAAAATGTGCTAAGATAATCTGAGGCGCTTTGAATGAATGATTCTAGCAAAGCACTAAACTTTAGTCAAACTATAGGATAATCTGTCTGTCATGATGATTTTGAAAAAACTGCAATACAGAATCAATAAAATTACTTTTACAATTTCGAATTCAATATACAAATGGGGCCTAAACCTCAATTATCTGCTGTTTATCGGGATTACTTTCCTTATGATTGCATTTCTAAGCTACAATATTTATAAAACGATCGGCAGGGCAGAGACAAACTATAAGATAAAACTTGAAGAGCAGGCGAAAGCAGATGAATTGCTTGCTGAATCAGAGTCTCTTGACGAGGAATTGTCATATCTTGAGTCAGCGGATGCGACTAGAAATATGGCAGTTGCCGGGTATAGAATGGCCGAGCCTGGAGAGAGCTTGTACGTAATAGAAAGAGATGATATTGAATATGACTACATAGAAGATGAAAATCCAGACCCGATAAATTTCGAAGATAATAGATTCTGGTGGAGGGTTGTAATTGGGATATAGCTTCAAACTTTTGATATAATCCAGCTTCAATTGCTAATTGTTAAATTGAGAAATTATGTCTTTAACTTCAAATATCAACAAGGGAATGTATATCTTGTTTAAGGGGGAACCCCATGTAGTTCTGGAAAGACAAATGACCAGTCAGGGGAGAGTATCCGCTTTTAAAAAAACAAAACTAAAATCGCTTGTCACGGGAAGGGTTTTGGATCAGACTTTTAAGTCAACTGATAAGGTCGAAGAGATTGATGTGGAGACAAAGTCGATGCAATATATTTATGTCGATGGGAATGAAGCCTACTTCATGGATCCAGCCACATTTGAACAAATCCCTGTAACACTAGACTTGATAGCTGGCGGCACTAGTTATCTACATCCTGATGCGAAATATGTGATGATGTTTTATGATGGAAGCCCATTAGCTGTAAATTTGCCGCCATCGATTACGCTTGAAATTACAAAAACTACCGGCGCTGTGAAGGGAAATACCGCAACTGGTGCTACGAAAAATGCAACCGTTGAAACTGGCTATCAGCTTCAAGTCCCGCTATTTATCAGTGAAGGGGATAAGGTTTCAATTAATACAAGCACAGGAGAGTATACAGAAAAGGCGAATTGAATTATTTCTTGAGCATGTCTTCTTCGATTAAATTCCTGAGATGATTCGTAATTGTATTTTTGTTGAATTCTGCTTTTGACTTGAGATAATCTTTTTGTTCTTCTGTAAGTGTCAAATTAAATCTTTGCGAAAGTTCTTGTTTATTTATATGCTTCAAGAAATTATTAATTGGCTTCGCAAAATATTCTGTATTCCCATATTTATGCGTATAAAAATAATTACTGTTGAATAAATCATGATAATCCCTGGTTTTTGAAAGAAGCAGTATAGGTTTGTGCATGCAGATACAAAATGAGGAGTAGACTCCTAATTCGAGACTGGGGATACTGGATTCAATAATTGTGGCGCGGCTTTTCACGATCGCGGCTTCTACCCGCTGTGTGTCAGTTCCTTTAATGAATGTAAATCTGCTTTTTGTTGCTGTGTGTGCGGTTCTTGTAAAAGCGGGCGAGATATTTGAAATTACTTCTAGCTCTTTAGCGATCAGAAGGTATTTAATGATTTTGCTGTGAGTTTTGAGATGATCTGGGGATGGCTCTGCAAAGAAGAGGATTTTCATCTTTTGTATGTTATTGAAAAACGTAAATTAGCTAGGTTTCTTTGAGGGTATTCTAACGCACTTTGAAATAGATGTACATATGTACATTACTGGAAAGGCGGGAAGTATTGATAAAGGGGCAGATAGATGAGTAGAAGTATACATATATGCACATCTGAATACGATGATCTCTAAAACAAGTATGCCGTCAAAAAACAGGATAAGCAATTATTTTGTGATATAATTCTAACGCTTCTAAATATAGACGCGGGGTGGAGCAGTGGCAGCTCGTCAGGCTCATAACCTGAAGGTCGCTAGTTCGAATCTAGCCCCCGCAACCAATTTGTAGTAATTCCAGTTTCGAGTTCAAAAATGAGCAGAAATACTTCAAATTAAGCCCCCGCACTGATATAATTGATATATTACATAATTAAGAGGGAATAAATGAGTTTTTTAACAAATGAAACTAGTTCTAATAAACTTTTGTCTATCTTCTTGAAGATTACCGAGCCAGAAAGAGAGCATGCAATTTGTAGGCTCTTGGAATATCTGTACGAGACAAAAGAGAAGCCAGTTGAAGGTCCACCTTACAATGTGATAAACATTGGGAGTGGGCCAAATAGCAAAGTTGAAGAAGAACTTGCTCGTGATGATACAGTCCTAGAAGAAGGGGAAGATTTTCCAATAAACTTTATTTCTGTGGATCCATTCGTCGAGGTTCCTGAAGAAGATAGGGAAGAGGTTGAGCATGGCCTTGTAGACTTAGAAGCTTCAGAATTGACTAGGCAAATAGTGGCTCAGTCTTTTGCATTTGGGATGGAGAATCCTCCGGAGCTTCCTGTTATATTGGGGAAGATTGATCCGATTTATAAGGTTTTTGTTGATAAGTTAGATAATATTAGGGGATATAGATTGACCCCAGAGACTATTCCATTGTGGAAGGGTAAAATCAAACAATATAGAGAAGCAAATGATTTTTGGGAGATAACAAGTACTTCTGGAAGAAAAATCTCGCTTCCGACAAAAGTCCATGCAGTTATGAGTTTATGGCCAAGTGGGAGATCTCTGGCAGAAGCAGCTGCACTTGGGATACTTCTTGATATACCAACTCAAGGTTTTATCGCAAAAGGAGATTATGGTGCTGAAGGAAATAAAACGATCAAAAAGTATATAGGGTATAGTACGGAGTGAAAGAATTACTTCTCGAGGTTATAGAGTCGTAGTCATTTATGGTAAAATTATTCCTGTTAGATGCTTGCGTTCATTTTGATTTTTGGCGGGGTAGCTCAGAAGGTTAGAGCGGGAGATTCATAAACTCCAGGTCGGCAGTTCGATTCTGCCCCCCGTCACATTCAATTACTTGCAAATTAGTTTATCAAAACAAAAATTATGTCTATGCCAAATACGAGACCGACGCCAAATATCCAAAAGGGCCTCCCAAAGAGGCGAAGAACTCTGGTTATTAAATTTTCTCTGACAAATATATTGATCGCTCTGACTGTTGCTTTCACTGCGTACTATTTTTTAAGCATTCTGACAGAACCGGATAAAGGCAACGAGATAACGATTGATGAGTTTGTTTCAAACATAAAAGATGATAAATATGCTCAAGTGGACATACAATTCGGGGGAAATGCAATCGGTTATGAAAAGTATCTTCCTGAAATTGAAAAAGAATCAGTTGAGGGAGTCGGATTCGAAGAGACAGAACTAGAGGAAAAAAGTCTAGATTATGTGGTCTCCCGGCTTGATTCTGAAGATGTCCAGGCAAAATTGAAAGATTTATTCCAGGGTGGGAAAGGCGGTGTTGAAGAGTTGATCGTTTTGGAAGATGCGGTTATTGCAAGAACAGTTGGGGATGACAATTCTGACTATATTGTCAAAGGTGTGGATGAAGAGGAGCTAAAAAATGCCCTGAAAGACGCAGGTTTAGATAATGTTCCAATAACAATAACCTACGAAAGAGCTGCGGCTAAAGAAATTACTAAAGAGCAGTTTTCAAAGCAGATTGATTCTAAAAATTATGAAGAAATCTGGGATGTAGATGGCATCTTGTACGCCAAAGAAAAACGATCGGATATTTCTCGTAATTATGTCGTCTGGAAAGGGTTTACGGATGATTTCACGAAATTTCTGCAAGGAGAAGGTGTTGATTTTTCGGGGGGAAATGTTGAAATCTTGTCCGTTTACAATCCGCCGATTTCTCTCGATGCGATTTTGACAATTGCTGGAATTCTTGCGCTGGTGTTTGCAATTTCAATGCTTGCCCGTGCGATGCAGGGGCAGGGTAGTGGCTTGATGCAGTTTGGTCAGAGCAAAGCAAGGCTGTTTTGGGGCAAGCAGCCCGAGATTACTTTCAAAGACGTGGCTGGGGTAAAAGAAGCGAAAGAAGAACTTAAAGAAGTCGTAATGTTTCTCAAAAAACCAAAGAAATTTATGAAACTTGGTGCAAGAATTCCAAAAGGATTGCTAATGGTCGGACCTCCAGGTACTGGAAAGACCTTGCTTGCGAAGGCTATTGCCGGTGAAGCAGGTGTGCCGTTCTTTCATACTTCAGGAGCTGAATTTGAAGAAATGCTTGTTGGGGCTGGAGCTTCAAGAGTCCGCGATCTTTTTAATAAAGCAAAGAAATCTGCTCCGGCGCTGATTTTTATCGACGAAATTGATGCCATCGCAAGGAAAAGGGGGACGACGGTCCAGTCAAGCCACACGGAGCAGACTTTAAATCAGATTTTGGTTGAAATGGATGGATTTGAGACTAATCAAAATGTGATAGTTATTGCTGCGACAAACAGGCCTGATGTTCTTGATCCTGCAATTTTGCGTCCTGGAAGATTTGATCGAAGAATAGTTCTAGATCTTCCGGATATGGAAGGGCGTGAAAGGATTTTGAAAATTCATGCGAAGAATAAACCGCTTGCTGCTGATGTGAAATTGTCTGAGGTTGCAAAAAGAACAGTTGGATTTTCCGGAGCAGATCTGGAAAATATGCTCAATGAAGCGGCGATTATCACAGCTAAAGCTGACCGGAAAGAGTTAACTAAAGCTGATATTGAAGAGGCTGCCACAAAAGTTGTTTCTGGACCGGAAAGAAGAAGAAAAAGGACTAGTGATGAACTAAAAATGACTGCTTATCATGAAGCCGGACACGCAATCGTAGCAAAAAAGACTCCTCAGACTGATCCAGTACACAGAATCACAATTGTCTCTCGCGGGATGGCGCTTGGCTGGACGATGCAGCTGCCTCAAGAGGATAAATATCAGCAGACAATGAATGAACTCATTGGCCGGATCAAGGTTCTGATGGGCGGCCGTGCTGCTGAGGAGATTGTTTTTGGTGATGTGACTAGTGGTGCTAGTAATGACATTGAAAAAGCAACTTCGATTGCCAGGAAAATGGTAAAACAATTTGGTATGAGCAAGAAACTCGGTCTAGTCAAATACGGCGAGTCAAACGAATTGCAGTATCTGGGCTATGGTTATGGCGAGCAGAGGGATTATTCTGAAGATGTAGCCAAAGAAATTGATGATGAAGTAAAAGCGATTATCAATCAGGCATATGATGAGGCAAAGAAAATTTTAACTGATAATCGAAAAATTCTCGACAAGCTTTCAGAGATGCTGCTTGAGAAAGAGGTTGTTGAAGGCGATGAGTTTGAGGGGTTGTTTGAGAAAAGTTAGTTCGGGTCTTATTTATTAAACAGACCTTATGCAATCCAACCAGGACAAACAGCTCCCGACGATAATTTCTCTTGCTGCTCTTGGACTTGTCTTTGTTGTTTCTGTTGCATTTTTTAGTTTTGTATTCGATAGAAGTTCGAAAGAGACAACTCAGCCGGAAGTCGTTGAAAAAGAAATTGAGAAAACTTACGATTTTGACTCTGAGGGCTACGGCATAAAGGTAGGAGATCTTAGCGGCTGGTTAATCGCAGCAGATGAGTTCTGGCCTCTTGATGAAATCACGCCGATTGACTGCAGAAAAATGTCAGATGTGATGAGAGAGAGTGTGACTGGCGGAGAGGATCAATGTTATGAGGTGATATTTGAAAAGAGCGGAATTGATGGCTATGTGAGTGTAGCTGCCGGGAATGCATATCATGAAGATTCTGATGAAACATACATTCTGCCAAATCCAGATTCTGAATTAAGGGAATACCCGGATTCAACTGTCAATCTTCCACTCGAGCGAATTTATGTCTCAGACTTTCCGGTCAATTTCAATGGTGTGACTATCGTTTATTCCTCCGGATCCAGCTTTACCTTTTACAAAGGCATTGTCTACAAGGGCGCAGACAAATATGCAATTATGATAAAAGGTGACTTGAATGATGATGTAAAGCAATTACTCGGACAGATGGAGTTGGAATAAAGTTTGGCTCTCTGATAAACTCTTGCTATGGTAAAAAGCATATCTTCCGGCAAGGATATATTTCTTTTAATCGACGTTCATGCACTTGTGCACCGTGCATATCATGCATATCCGGCGCATTTAAGTTCTGGCGGTGTTCAGACAAATGCTGTATTTGGTTTCACTACAATGCTTCTTGAGGTTATTGATAAATTCCACCCGGAATATCTAGTGGCATGTGTCGATATGGGGAAATCAACCGAGAGACTGAAAATTTATCCTGAATACAAAGCCACAAGGAAGCCGACTGAGCAGGAGTTGCTCGATCAATTACCAATTGTGCACGAAGTTTTAGATGCTTTTGATGTGCCGATATTTGGCCAGAAAGGCTACGAGGCAGACGATCTAATCGGCACAGTTGTAAATGATCCAAAAATTGACGGACATCTTGAGAAAATTATCGTAACTGGAGACAAAGATATTTTTCAATTAGTTAATAAAGACACAAAGGTGTATCTGTCCGGCAGCGCTTTTTCCAAGTCGAAATTATATGACGCCGCGGAAGTGAAAAAGAAAATGGGTTTCGGTCCTGAATATGTTATTGATTACAAGGCTCTTCGAGGTGATCCGAGTGATAATATCCCCGGAGTAGCAGGTATCGGAGACAAGGGGGCGCTGGAATTGTTAAACAAGTTCGGGCATTTAGATAAAATTCTGGAAAACATAGATAAAATCGAGACAAAACGAGTAAAAACAGCACTTGAGAAAGGGGTTGAGGATGCAAAATTAAGCAGAAAACTTGCAACGATATTCACAGATATTCCGATAGATTTTAATTTGGAAAAAGCGCATTTCAGCGGCTTGGACACCGAAGATGTAATTGCCATTCTTAGAAAGTACAGGTTCAGTTCTCTGTTAAAGAAACTTCCAAATGGTGGAGCAGCTGTTACAGAAATTGCCGAAGATAGTGCTGAAGACGGAGGGAAGGCTGGTGTTCAAATGGGATTTGCAGAGCTGACCAAAGGCGTAAAATCAACTCAAATAGAAAAAATTAAACGCTTGAGAAACGAAAATTATCATCTAGTTGATGAAAAATCCATCGGGAAATTACTCATGGATCTTGGGAAATGCAAGGAGTTCGCCTTTGACACAGAAACAGATTCGCTGGACTACATGAATGCCGATCTAGTCGGGTTTTCGGTAAGTTTCGAGACAAAGACTGCGTACTTTATTCCGCGAGATATCTTTGATTCGCACAAAGCAGAAATCAAGAAAATTTTTGAAAACAATAAAATTAAAAAAATCGGGCACAATATCAAATTTGATATACAGGTTCTTTTGAATCAGGGCATAAAAACGCATGGAATATATTTCGACACAATGATCGCCGCATATTTGCTCAAGGCTGGAGTGGGTGAGTATGGCTTAAAGGCTCTGGCATTAGAAAAGCTGGATATGCATATGGTGAGCTTCAAAGATTTGATGAATATGGCTGAGAAGAAAGGTGATATCAATAGTCTGGCTTTGGAAGATCTGTCGCAGTACGCTTCAGCAGACGCAGATGCGACTTTCCGGCTTTATCAATTATTTTCAAAACAGCTCCATGAAGAGCTAAAGCTGCAAAAATTGTTCGAACAAATTGAAATGCCGCTTGTACCTGTTTTGATTGAAATGGAGAGAAATGGAATAGGGATGGATGTTGAGTATTTAAAAAAATTTGGGCAGAAATTAGATAAAAAGATAAATGATCTGAGTGAAAAAATAATGGACCTAGCAGGAGTTGATTTTAATTTGAACTCTCCGACCCAGCTTTCAGAAATTTTATTTAAAAAGCTCAAGCTCGACAGCTCTAAAAAAACGAGCTCTGGGGCCTTTTCTACCAACGAAAGAGTGCTAAGAGGTATAAGGGACCAGCACGAAATCGTGGATCTGGTACTTGAGTATAGGGAAGTGGCGAAATTGCGCTCTACGTATATTGACGCTCTGATCGCGCAAAAGAATGTCAAAACCGGCAGAGTGCATAGTTCGTTCAATCAGGCAGTTGCAAGTACGGGTAGATTGAGTTCAAGTGAGCCGAATTTGCAAAATATTCCAGTTGCAAGTGAGCTTGGGAATGAAATTCGAAAAGCATTCATTCCGGCAGAAGGGCAGATATTCGTATCATTGGATTACTCGCAGCAGGAGTTGAGAATACTATCAAGTGTTTCACGCGACGAGGTGTTAAGGGATGCATATGAAAAGAACATAGACGTTCACATTCTTACAGCATCAAAATTGTTCGATAAGCCGATTGATCAAATTACCAAAGACGAAAGATCTAAGGGAAAAACGGTAAATTTTTCTGTTATTTATGGAATTTCTGCTTTTGGTCTTGCAGACAGACTGAAAATTCCGCAGCAGCAGGCGCAGGAATTTATTGATAAGTATTTTGAAACTTACAAAGGTGTGAGAAAATTCTTTGACGAACTACTAAACGACGCGAAAAGTAACGGGATTATCGAAACGCAATCTGGCAGGAAGCGCGATGTCCGGGAGATTACATCCAGGAATTTTCGCATTAGAGGAGCACTAGAGCGGGAAACGGTTAATTTCCCAATCCAGGGTGGTGCTTCTGATATGATGAAGCTGGCTATGATCGCTGTATGGAAAGAACTGCAAAAGCCGGAGTGGAAAGATTATAAATTGATACTGCAGATTCACGATGAGCTGGTATTTGAAGTTCCATCATCAAGCAGGAAAATGAAAAGAACTAAACTAGAGAAATTTATCAAAATGGTCAAGAAAGCTATGCTAGATGCAAATATGTACGACGTTCCGATGAAAGTCGATGTCGGTATTGGCAAAAGCTGGGGGGAGATTGAGGAGATTTAATTCAGATTTAATAGCTATGGATTTAATTGATGAAAAAGAAGGTGTGGGAAATATTAATCTCGCTCCTGCAAAACCATTTGAAGGGGGGGCGTCTCTACAATTAGGACAAGAGCTGATTCAAGAAGAGCGTGTAGATCTTAATGCCGCCGACACTCCTGTGCCACGAGCAGGGATGCAGCAAGTCATTTATAATGTAAGGGAGGCGTCTTTAATTGCAGATCATTCTGAATTAGAAGTCTATTTCATTGATAAAGTATATTCCGTTTCCGACGAACCTGTTGATATCATAGCCAATCCTAAGGTTGAGCCGATTCGTGAATTATTTAAAATAGTCAAAAATCATCCCGAACTATTGATGGAGTTTGATGAGAGTGGGTTGCATATGACTGCCGAATATGAAAAGCTGGGTATAGATATTGGATTATTTGATGCTAAATTATCACAGGGTAATTGGGAAAAAGTATTTAAAAAAGCAGGGAAAATTGGTGAATGGCTTCTCCAGGGTGAAGGGGATATTTTTTCAATCAGTCAAAAAACGGTTGGGGAGGTTTTATCGGACGTACGCAGAGATATATTGAAACAAAGGTATATACACAATAGAGTACAAGACGCACATAGATTAATAAGGGATTCTCTGGGTATCGATCCTAGTGTATATGAGGCAGTTGTATTAATTAATCCAAGCTTTGAAGCAGGGACAGCTGCTTATGAGGGGAATTTTTTTGGTGTGGATTACATTTCTATACGGGATTCGGTTTATGCAGCAGACGATGTTTTAAAATCTCTTTCCTCTCCAGTGCAAAACGTCCTTGGACGTGAGGATTTACCGAGGGATATCAAAAATCAAGTAATAAATGATGTAAGTTCTTTAGTTCATGAAATTCTCCATCAAATTCATTTTCGAAAGGCCAAGAAAGGCGGTTTAAGTGAGGAAAATATAAATATAACTAGATCGGGTATCTCTGATATGACTTTGGATGATTTTATTCTTACCCTTGATAATTATGAAGATGAATTGCCCGAAGAAACTGATTTGGGAGGTCATGTAGCTGAAGGGGTAGCTGTGTTTGGAACAAGGGCGATTCTTATGCAGGAATATAATAGATTAATTGAAGAGGGAAACAAAGAAGGTGCGGAGCTTGTTATGAAAGCTATTAAAAATGATATACGATCATTAAAGTGGAATCCGGAAATTTATATGGAGGGTGTCAAAATGATCAAGAAACTTATAAAAAGATTTGGATATGAAGGATTTCTCAAAATTGTGAATGATATAGACATGGAAAAGTGTTCATTATTGGACAAGTCAGATCCTCAGTTTGGAAAGATAATATCTGATCCGCGTCTGTTGCCTGGATTGGAGGTGAATGATATCGTAAGACGTTCCCTGGAAGATGATCCTGTAAAAGAAGTTGATGTGTGATATTTTTTTAATAACACTAAACTGAAAAGGGTTCCTTATAATATTTTGAAAGATTTTCTACAAATAGTAAAACATGAAATTCAAACAATTCGCGACAATTCTTGAAAGTCTTGAGAAGAGCAGTTCTCGAAATGAGATGACTGAGATTTTGGCCGGTTTCCTGCAGAAACTCGAACCAGATGAGATAAAGCCCGTAATGTACATGCTCACAGGAAGAATTGCGCCCAGATTTATCCCTCTGGAGTTTAATTTTTCAACAAAATTGCTATTGCGGGCGATAGAAAAAGCGTCGGGAAAGGGGATTTTGGAAATAGAGACTCTAATGGCGAAGAAAGGTGATATCGGACTGGTTGCATCGGAAATCAAATCTCAAATGCCGCAAAAACAGGAAGAATTGAGTATTGGCGAAGTCTTCCAATTGCTGTTTGAACTAGCAAGTCTGGAAGGGGTTGGCTCCCAAACGGCTAAAATCGAAGTGTTTGAAAGGCTTTTTAAAGGGGCAGATCCGTTGAGCATCAAGTATGTAGCAAGAATGATTGTCGGGAAATTAAGGCTCGGGTTGAATGATAAAACGATCCTTGATTCTCTGTCTTGGGCCGGATTTAGTGATAAGAGCTATAGAGGGCAGCTGGATTATGCTTATGGCGTGCGTGCCGATATTGGGGATATTGCTGAGCTTGTCTTGCAAAGGAAATTTAAGAAACTCGAAAGAATAATGGTTGAACCGGGCACTCCTGTTGCTTCGAAACTGGTTGAGCGGGAAAAATCAGTTGAGGCGGTTTTTGAAAGAATTCCAGAATCAATTGTCCAGCCGAAATATGATGGATTGAGATTGCAGATTCACTATTCGCGAGCTGGATTTGATGATATTCATCAAGTGCATCAAAATCAGGCAATTGGGCAAAAACCGCCGTCATTGCAATTTGATCTGGGCAAAACTGAATCAAGAAAACGTGATATTGTGCGGATATTCAGCCGGAATATGGAGCCGCTTACTGATATGTTTCCGGATGTAGTAGCGGAAGTTGAAAAAAAAGAAGACGAACTACCTGGTAGTTTTGTCCTTGACGCTGAAGCGATTGGGACTGATCCTGAAACCGGTAAATATATCCCTTTCCAAGAGACAATCCAGAGGAAAAGAAAATATGGAATTAAAGAAAAATCTCAAAGTGTTCCTGTGAAGGTCTATGTCTTTGATATTCTTTATTTGGGCAAAGAGGATATTTCACAAAAGCCGTTGCTTTCGAGGCTTGATGCATTGAAAGATCTTATAAAGAAGAACTTCTCCAGCTCCAGGATTTTGAAACTTTCTGAGTCAAATGAGCTTAAGGATTTAAAGACTCTTCAGAAATATTTTGCCAAATATCTAGAAGATGGCCTTGAAGGTTTGATCGCCAAAAATCCGCAGAGTAAATACTTGCCTGGTACTAGAAATTATGACTGGATTAAACTTAAAGCAAATATCGATTCGAAGTTGATAGACACGATAGATGCAGTAGTTTTGGGATACTATCACGGTCGGGGAGCAAGAGCAAAGCATGGAGTTGGTGCATTCTTGGTTGGAGTTTATAATGAGAAAACTGAGAAATTTGAGACTATTGCGAAAGTCGGAAGCGGAATCAAAGATGAAGATTGGGAGGGGATTATGGAGAGAATAAAGGGGCTGGAGATCGAAAAGATTCCTGAGAACGCCGAAGTAAAAAAAGAATTGATGCCGGATGTAATTCTTCGGCCGGAAATTGTGGTGGTAGTTGAAGCTGATGAAATTTCAAAAAGTAAACTGCACACAGCAGGGCAGGACAAAGACGGAGTAGGGTACTCGCTTAGATTCCCGAGGCTGAAGGAGTGGGATAGGGCAGACAAAGATCCGGAAGATGTGACCAAAGTGAGCGAAGTTGAAAAATTACTTGTAAATTGAAAAGTTTGCCATTTCATTTTTGAAATAGTATACTCAGTTATATTTAATTTTTAGTACCCCTTTAGCTATGGCAGAGACAACAGCAGCACCAGCAGCAAAGACAGCCGATGGGCAAGTAAAGACAAATGCAATGCTTGCATGGCTTTTTGCTCCAATCACCAGTTTCATCTGGATGAATGATGCAAATGAATTTTTGCAGTATCATGCAAAGCAATCCCTTTCATGGTCATTAGTTTCAATCGTCGGGCATATCATTTTCTCAATCTCAATGGCATTCTTTATTGGACTATGTCTTTGGCCAGCCTGGGCTTTACTTGATATCGGGATCAGAGTATACGGCTTGATGAAAGCAAATAACGGTGAGAAATGGGAAGTTCCAGTAGTAGGAGGATTGATCAAATAGGGCTTTACTAACTAAGTTCTTTTCTGTTAGAATACAAGCGGAAAATCTAACTCAAGAAGCATTAAGCTTGTGCTGAAAGTCTCAATTGGTTGGCTTTTGGTGCATAGCTTATTGTTTTCTGTTTGCAGAATTTGGCACCTTGAAAATTTAATAGTGATAGAGTTCATGCCAAGCAGTAACGGAATCAAAACTTTGATTTAAATCCATGGAGCTTGCTTCATGGTTGAAATATTTTTAATGGAGAGTTTGATCCTGGCTCAGGATGAACGCTAGCGATGTGCCTAAGGTATGCAAGTCGAATGCTAATTTATTAGCATGGCAGACGGCTGAGTAACGCGTAGGTACTTACCCCTAACATGAGGATAACTCACCGAAAGGTGGACTAATACTCAATAGTTTCTTCGGAATAAAGCTCCGGCGGTTAGGGATAGGCCTGCGTCCTATCAGATTGTTGGTAAGGTAATGGCTTACCAAGTCTATGACGGGTAGGGGGCCTGAGAGGGCGAACCCCCAGACTGGGACTGTGATACGGCCCAGACTCCTACGGGAGGCAGCAATTAGGAATCTTGCGCAATGGACGAAAGTCTGACGCAGCGACATCGCGTGAAGGATGAAGGCCCTCGGGTTGTAAACTTCTTTTATAGGGGAACAAGTTCTGAGTGTACCCTATGAATAAGGTGCTTCTAACTACGTGCCAGAAGAATCGGTGATACGTAGGCACCAAGCGTTATCCGGAATTATTGGGCGTAAAGAGATGCGTAGGCGACTTCTCAAGTCTTCTGTAAAATCCTTTAGCTTAACTAAAGGCTTGCGGAAGAGACTGAGTTGATTGAGATATTCAGAGGAAAGGGGAATTCCTGGTGGAGCGGTGAAATGCGTTGATATCAGGAGGAACACCAATGGCGAAAGCACCTTTCTGGGAATTATCTGACGCTAAGGCTCGAAAGCTAGGGTAGCAAAACGGATTAGATACCCGTGTAGTCCTAGCCGTAAACGATCCCTGTTAGATATTTGATTTATTCCGAGGTTCTGCGGCTTAGGCCGTAGTGTTTCGGGTAAGACGAGTGTCGTAGCTAACGCGTTAAACAGGGCGCCTGGGGAGTACGGTCGCAAGGCTAAAACTCAAAGGAATTGACGGGGACCCGCACAAGCAGTGGAGCGTTTGGTTTAATTCGACGCTAAGCGAAGAACCTTACCAGGGTTTGAACTGTAGCTGCAAATCCCGAGAAATCGGGACATCCTTCGAGGGTGCTATAGAGGTGCTGCATGGCTGTCGTCAGCTCGTGTCGTGAGATGTTGGGTTAAGTCCCGCAACGAGCGCAACCCCTATGTCGTGTTAAAATTTCTCGACATACTGCCTTGCCAAAACGAGGAGGAAGGAGGGGACGACGTCTAGTCATCATAGCCCTTATGTCCTGGGCAACACAAGCGCTACAATGGACGGTACAACGGGTGGCCAAGCCGCAAGGTGGAGCTAATCCCTTAAAACCGTTCTCAGTCCAGATTGCAGGCTGAAATTCGCCTGCATGAAGCCGGAATTGCTAGTAATCGTGGATCAGCATGCCGCGGTGAATACGTTCTCGGGTCTTGTACACACCGCCTGTCAAGTCACGGAAGTCGGCAGTACCCGAAGCCCTCAGTTTACTGAGGTCGAAGGTAAGGTCGGCGACCAGGGCTAAGTCATAACAAGGTAGCCGTAGGGGAATCTGCGGCTGGATCACCTCCTTTCTAAGGAGTAAATATCCAGAATTAAGTTTCTGGACAAACAATTAAAGATCTTAATCTTTAACCTTGAGTGTTTTTTCGGTTTAGGCCGGAATTACATTCTAAAATTCTTTTGCTGCAGAGCTGTCTCTATCACTATTAAGTTCTCAAGGGTTATATGAGACCACAAGTCTCATGCTCTTTAAAAAAGTCAAATGAGGTGTTCGGGGCTGGTTTTAAATATGGGGCGTTTAGCTCAGTTGGTTTAGAGCGCAGTCCTGATAAGACTGAGGTCCTAGGTTCGATTCCTAGAACGCCCACTATGTAAGTCTTTGCTTCGATTTAACGACCAACGGGAGTTAAATCGAAAGAGGAGGAATTTGCGAAGTCTGAAGTAATCTTGTTTACAAGATTACGAAAGGCGAAGCAAAATTCCGACGTCGGGGCTATAGCACAGCTGGTCTAATGCGCCTCATTTGCAATGAGGAGATCGAGGGTTCGAATCCCTCTAGCTCCACTTTGATAGCATGCTCCGAAAACGTTGAAACCAAGGGGTTTCAAATGTTTTCTTCGCACACTATCTGCAGTGTTCTTTCTAAATCGATACAACGACCCTAGGGAGTTGGATCGAAAGAGGAGGAACTTGCGAAATTCTAAGTAGTTTTGTTTACAAAATTACGAAGAGTGAAGCAAGATTCCTACGAAATGGGGCCTCCCGCTTGGCGGGACTTGCCAGGTTCAATTCCTGGGGCTCCACAATAAGTTGTTCTTTGAAAACTGAATAGCAAAACAAGGTATCTCAACGGTAAAATAGAATAGAACGAGCAGTTCGGTCTTTTTGTCGCCGTTGGGAATTTCAATGAAAGTTTTAAAACAAAGATTAAGCTACTAAGTGTAAATGGTGGATGCCTTGGCACAAAAAGTCGATGAAGGACGTGACAGGCTGCGATAAGCTTCGGGGAGCTGCCAATAAGCGCTATTACCCGGAGATGTCCGAATGGGGAAACCCTGCGAATGGAGCTTGCTCCATTCGTAACCCTGCAGTGAATTCATAGCTGCAGTGGAGATAAACTGGTGAAGTGAAACATCTCAGTAACCAGAAGAAAAGAAACCGATATGGATTCCCTAAGTAGTGGCGAGCGAAAGGGGAAGAGCCCAAACCTCAAGAATAGGACAATTTTTCCAAACCTGCGTTGCAGGTGCGGAATTTGAGTCGTCATTATAGTGATGGTTATTTTGAGGGGTTGTAGAGTGGACTCGTTTCCGGACTATAAACCGGAGAAGTAAGTTATAAATCCTATTGTTAGCGGAACAAGCCTGGAAAGGCAGAGCATAGAGGGTAATACTCCCGTACGTAAAAGCAATTGGACTTGCTAGAGTTTATTTCTGAGTACTACGGCATAGGTGAAATTCCGTAGGAATCATCCCAAACCACTGGGAAAGGCTAAATACTTTTTGTGACCGATAGTGAACTAGTACCGAGAGGGAAAGGTGAAAAGCACCCCTGAGAGGGGAATGAAATAGTATCTGAAACCATTTACATACAAGCAGTTGGAGTTCCGGCTTGCCGGAATGACAGCGTGCCTATTGAAGAATGAGCCTGCGAGTTAATCTATATGGCTGGTTAAGGTGTTCTGCACCGCAGCCAAAGCGAAAGCGAGTCTTAACGGGCGAAATAATAGTCGTATAGATTAGACCCGAAACCGCGTGATCTAACCATGAACAGGTTGAACCCCGTAGAAATATGGGGGGAGGACCGAACCAGTAACTGTTTCAAAAGTTTTGGATGATTTGTGGTTAGCGGTGATACGCCAAACGGACGCGGTAATAGCTGGTTCTCTCCGAAACAGCTTTAGGGTTGGCCTCGATTTATTAACTGGTGGAGGTAGAGCACTGATTGAGTCATGGGCTCAGTATTGAGTACCATACTCTCTCAAACTCCGAATGCCATCAGTCTCAAGATCGGGAGTTAGACTACGGGATATAAGTTCCGTCAGTCGAAAGGGAAACAGCCCAGATCATCAGTTAAGGTCCCTAAATTCATGCTAAGT
>JAFGMG010000004.1 GCA_016927655.1 Candidatus Dojkabacteria bacterium | reverse complement strand
CCCTATTTGATACAGCCTTGTAATCAGTCCTGATGGTGATGGATCTATACACCCAAGACTTGTCCAGATCGCTCCTGTTGGCTCATAGCTATTTGCTGCTGCTCCTTCTTCCAAAACTGCCTGATCCCTCACATCTCCTATCTCATACATACAAACCATGCATGATACATAATCATCCCCTGTACTTACACAGCCTTTGTTCGAGTCTGTTGAATTAACTCTGCCTTCATAACCACAACAATAACCATAATCCGTATCTCCACGAGTACCAATACAGATATATCGATCTTCATCATCAAACGACTCTCCATCAATCTTCTCCAAGTGGTCCTCTCTACAGGTAGTATCACCGAAACCAGCTGTTTCAGTACACCTAAACCCAGATAAATTATCCTCTCTAACTTCAATTACTATATCATCATTTTTTACATTGGTGCATATATATCTCACATAATCAGGTGAATTGCCCGATGGATCCAGATAATTTCCATTTTGATCAATCATTTCCCCATCAGGCACACAAAATATTTTAATTATACGATTATTCGTAATTGTATTATGTTGGCGGTAGTAGCACCCACCAGTATCAGCTCCACAAGTTACCTCATTTATTAAGGGACTATTGAAATCTCGGCAATCACCTTGCGTACAAAGAGAATGCTTTATCTCCTGATATACAAGATTCGCTGGGTACTGTCCAGTATGAAATCTTGTAATAGGAATTGAATAATCAGAAGGGTCCAGATTATCATACTCTACCCCCTGCCCTTCAGCGTATTCAGCGGAGGGAGTACAGCCAACTATATCATACCTATCGTCATTGAAATCATACCAATTTGCCATGTTATCCCCATGCCCGTCTACACAACAAAGAGCAACTGCATCAATATCATAATTACTCTCCATACAGTGAGCCCTATGCTCAATATCAACATCAATTCCGCCTATCTCATTGCCAGTTGCATTTAAACATTCTGTATAAGAATAGCCTTCTTCACAAGTAAAATTACTAACTATATCACCTTCTAAAAAAACCACATCCCCCATTTCAAAATCGGCAGGATTGTTAAAACTATCAACCCCTACACAATTCAGTGACGGGTAATCTGCGGCATTTGCCATCCCACCCCATGCAAAGATCCCTAATATGATAACAACCAAAATAAGTATTCTTACTGTAAAAATATTATTTCGCATATATTCTTTACTAATTATTATTTCAGACTCCCCAATCCCTCCACCTTTAAACTCTCCCCGCTCTTCAGCTTGCCGGCTACAATCAATTCTGCAATTTTTGATTCGACCTCGTCCTGGATTAGTCTTCTCAGTTCTCTAGCACCGAAAACAGGCGAGTAACCCTTTTTTGCCAATTCTGCCAGAAGCTGCTCCCCATATTTTAAATCAATTCCCTGCCCGTTCAATTTATCCACCACTTTCTCCATCATTATTCCCGCAATTTTTTCAATTTCGACCTGCGAGAGCGGCTTAAACATAATTACTTTATCAAATCTATTGATAAACTCAATTTTGAGGGCCTTTTTCAGCTCCACCTGCGCAATCCTATAGGTATCCTCATAGCTATTCCCTGCTTCAATCGCAGCAGCTATCTGCCTGGAGCCGATATTTGAAGTCGCGATAATTATAGTATTTCTAAAATCAACTTTCCTGCCAGCCCCATCAGTAATCATCCCCTCATCAAGAACCTGCAAAAACAAATCCAGCACCTTTGGATTCGCTTTCTCAATCTCATCAAGCAAGACAAGAGAGAACGGCTTCTCGCGGACTTTTTCAGTCAGAGCTCCCCCCACAAACTCATTCCCCTCCATAAAGCCTATCAAGCGCTTCACGTTTTCTGTCTCCTGATATTCAGACATATCAAGCCTGGTAAGCAAATCCTCTTTGCCAAAATAAATTTCAGCTAATGTCTTAGCAACTTCAGTCTTTCCAACTCCGGTCGGACCAAAAAACAAAAATGAGGCGACCGGCCTGTTTGCACCGGCAAGCCCTGCTCTAGCTCTTCTTAGAGCGTCTGCCACAGCGCTGACTGCCTTGTCCTGTCCGACAATTCTTCGATGCATTATTTCTTCAAGCCGAAGAAGCAGCTGACTTTCATCCTTCTTAAGACTCCCGACCCCAATCCCTGTATCCTGGCTGACAATTTTTTCAACAGTACTTCCAGCCACAAAATCCAGATTTTCCTCCAGAGCATATATGCAGGCATCTTCAATCACATCCAGAGCCTTTTGCGGAAGCAGCCTGGTAGTATCGTATTTACTCGTCAAATCAACAGAAGCCTGAAGAGCATCGAATTGAATCCTCACTCCATACCGTCTCTCAAACCTTGATCGTTCATCCAAAACAATCTGCAAAGCAATCTCTTTTGGCTGCTCATTAATCTCCACATTATCAAACATATTAGCAAGTGCCGGATTTATTTTTATACTTTTTCTATAACCGATTTTTGTGGATGTGGCAATAATTTTTATTTTATTTGTTTCAAGCGCCCTCGAAATTGTCGAGACGATCTCTTCTGCTACTTCTTCGCGCATATTTATCAGCTGATCAAAATCATCAATCACAAGAATTATATTTTTTGCCTTCTCTACCTCTTTGAAAATTTTTGCAATAACATCCCGCAATTTCGCAGTATCCTTGGACTTTGCTATCGCCCTTTGGAAGTCAAACTCAACAAGCCTTCTGTCCCGAAGATCTTTCGGCACATCCTCAACGACCATTCTCGTTGCAATACTTTTCAAAACTGTAGTTTTCCCAACCCCGGGCTCACCAAGAAGCAGCACAGAAGCTCTCTCTCCCTGCCTCAAATATCTCAGAATTTCCGCAATTTCGTTTTCACGGCTAAGCGCGTACAAAAACTCCCCGACTGCAACCTCGACAGTCAAATCTCTGGAATACTGATTTAAAGTTGCAGTAAATCCAGAAGTCATTGATCTATTCAAGTTATTTTTTGGTTTCAGTGACGCACGGTATTTCCAGACTTTTTTGTATTTATTAACAATTGCTTGAGATCTAGTCCACTCAAGAACTGCAATTAATGTTTCTTTTTGAATTCCAAAATCGCGGAAAAGCCCGCTGTATTCATCTAGCGCAAGTTCCAAAAATACCACCCACTCGCCGATATAGCTAAAGCCGTAATTAAATCCGACCACAAATGCCTGAAACAATGCTTTATTTATCAAAGAAGTTTTGTCGCTTTCTACTACGATAGGATAATTCTTGCATTTAGAAATAAATTCTTTTGGCTCCAAACCAAGTCTTTGTAAAAGAACTTGAACATCTCTCAATCCAGCAAGTTTTTCCATCAAAACTGGAAATATATTCTCTTCATTTGAGGCAACTAGATCATCTAAAATATCTAAAACGTCAACATCTACATAATCAAGTAGCTCGATTTCTCTAACCTGCTCCTCCCTGTCTAATTTATCATGCAAAGTGGACAATGCACGTAAATCAAGAGTATCAAAGAATTTATTTCTATCACGCAGAAGAAAAATCGAATAAAGAAAAACTGCAGACAATACAAAAGCCACCAGATCTTGCGTTCTTCCTGCTTCGAACATATTAAGAGGCAGGAATTCTCCTAGCGACAAATCTGCAATAAGAAGAAAAGCGAGCCCCAGACTGGCAAAAAGCATCAGGAATCTCCCAAGGACAATCTGAAATTGAGTCTCTTCTTTACGTAAACCGCGCTCTCTTCCCAGATAGCCCCAATCAACAAGAATATCCATCCCCTTAAACGTCCCTATTTTTACTTTTTTGTTTAAAATTTTCATAGGAACCAGTTAATTATTCCCAAAACCGGGATTATCGGTAATGCCAGGTAAATGAAAAAAATAAATGTAAGCACAACCAAGAACATCAGTTCAATAATCAACCCGACTCCACCCCAAACCAGTCTAATTGGAAATCCGATCAATCGCCCTACCCATGAGTTGTCCTGATAGAGAGGCACAAAAAGATTTGAAAGCATTGGCCACACACGAAAAGACACAAAACCAAAAAGCCACGTTCTCCAAAAAGCAGTCGAAATATCCCGGGCTTTAACCAGATACCACCAGACAAAAAAATTTAGAAAATATTTTTGGAAGGCATAATAAACTATCATAAAAACAGTATACAGTCTCTTTTATTTTATCTCTAGTCTTCAGCATGTCTTTGCGCTAAAATGGATTCAATAGTTAAATCAAAATTTTATGTTTAATCAGCAAAACCTCACAAATGCGTTTTTTATTTCTGTTGTCGTGCTGCTTCTACTTGGGTTTATCTATGTCTTTGCCCCATTTGCAGGGATTTTTTTCATTGCTTTAATACTAGTCGAACTTTTTTATCCGTGGTATGAATTTTTGAAGGCAAAATTAAGATTTGAAATTTTAGCCACATCAATCGCTGGTATCACGGTTATTCTTTCTGTTGTAATACCATTGATAATACTTGGAATAATCATTGTCGCCCAAGCAAATACTCTGCTTGATGATGTCGGAACTTTTTGGACAGACAGAACGCTTGTAGAGGAGATAAAAGACGGACTTGATCAGGTAAACGAAGTCATAGCAAGTGTCAGCTCAAATCCGGAGCATCAAATCACAACTCAGGAGCTGCAAAACACCGGGATTGATTTTTCTGAAAAATTCTTAAATAGCATTATCAATTCGCTTTCTTCCTCAGCGACAAGTGTCGCTAGATTTATAGCCCAATTCTTTCTTCTGCTGGTTCTGATCTTTGTACTTTTTCCAAACAGGGACAAACTTTACAAAGCTATAAAAGATCTAAGTCCACTTGAAGACGACGTTGACCAATTATTTATAAAAAACCTCAAAGACAGCTCAAAAGATGTCCTACTTGCGACTTTTGTCACAGCGGTGGGGCTTGGCGTACTTGGCGGACTTACTTATTGGGTGATTGGAATACAAAGCCCGGTTTTCTGGGGGATGATTATCTCAATCGCAACTTTGATTCCGACTGGAGCTAGTATTGTCTGGTTCCCGACAGTAATTTATCTCGCAATCACAGGGCAGACACTGGAAGCAATTGTGCTATTTATAATCGGAATGCTGATGACATATGTCTTTGATACTATGCTAAAAACGATGATTTCCAGAAAAGAAGCTGTGCTCAATTCTACAATTCTAGCTTTCGCAATTATCGGCGGACTCGAAACATTCGGGACAATGGGCTTCATCTACGGACCAATGATAGTAGTGACATTTATATCGATAATGAAAGTTTACAAAGCAAAATTTGCAGAAAAGGAAAAATAAGTTACTTGAGGTAGTCTCTTAAAGCCTGGGCAACATCATCACCTTTTAGTCTTTTTAGTGCTTTGGCCTCAATCTGCCTGATACGCTCTCTTGTGACTTTGAACTCATGCCCCACCTCTTCTAATGTCCTAGAGACTCCATCTTTCAAACCAAATCTCAGCTCAAGTACTTTTTTCTCGCGGTCAGTCAGACCTTTTAATATCTCATTGATCTGGCTGCGTAAAAATGACCATGTAGCAATTTCAGTCGGGCTTGCGCTGTATTCATCAGGGATAATATCCTCAAGTTTGCTGTCTTTCTCCTCTCCAATCGGAGCTTCAAGTGATGCAGGTCTTTGTGCAATTCTGATAATATCGTGAATCCTCCCAACATCGTCAATCTCCATAGCCTCGGCAAGCTCTTCGGGCAATGGCTTTCTGCCAAGTTTTGCACTCAATTCAGAATTGACTTTGCTGAGCTTATTTATTGTTTCGATCATATGCACAGGAACACGAATAGTCCTCGCCTGATCTGCGATAGCCCTGGTAATCGCCTGTCTGATCCACCATGTTGCATAAGTAGAAAATTTGAAACCCTTTCTATATTCAAATTTTTCAACTGCCCTCATCAAGCCGATATTTCCCTCCTGGATCAAATCAAGCAAATCAAGGCCTCTTTTTGCATATTTTTTTGCGATTGAGACAACAAGTCTTAGATTTGCTGTAGTAAGCAAATCCCTGGCCTCCTCATCCCCTTTTTCAATTCTTTTTGCCAGCTCGACTTCCTCTTGCGCATTTAAAAGCGGAATTCTGCCAATTTCGTGTAAATATGCTCTGATTGGATCTGTGCTGATATGAGCACGGATCTTTTTTAATATTTGAATCTTCTGCTCAAAACTCAATTGACTTGGCCTGGTAGTAGAAGTTACTTCTTCTGGTTCGACCTCCGGCTCAATTATTTCAATCTCAGATTCCTGCAATTCCATTACGATAAACTCAAGTAATTTCATATCTTCTTCGACTTCGGGGAAAACCTCCAGAATTTCATCCTGCGTCAGATAGCCCTGTTTCAAGCCCTGATCGACAAGTTTATTGACTTCTTTTTTGACTTTTTGACTAATCGCCATGTGAAAGTATTTCTAATGCGGAGCGTAATTGTACCATCAACGTGCAAATATCGCTAGATGCTAGAACTTGGTTGTTGTATACTGTCATAGTCTAAGAACGTAAATAAACCCGAAATGGCACTAAAAACATACAAGAAAGCACCCGTCAAAATTCATTTTGACAGAAAAATTAAAGAAAAAGAAATAATTATTCCGAAAGAAAAAAGACCCCCTATTACTTTATGGGATATCGTAGCTGGAGCTAAAGATGATTTTGTATTTCTGATGAAAACTTCTACACTCGCTAGAATTTTGGTGCCGGCAATTTTAATTTTAACGGGCTCTTTCATTATTTACAGACAGACTTATCCAGAAGTCAAACAAAGAGCCAGAGAGGCAAGCGGATACTACAATGCAACAAGCGCAAGTCTAGTGCAGGGGGAATCAATTCAGCCCAAGAGCGTTTACCTCTCAAATCCCGGATCTGAATATTTCCGGAATCTAACAACAGCTGCTTTTAAAGCAAATGTCTTAGCTGATGATCCTGTCAGTAATAACTATAGTGGCAGATTTAATATCTCTATTCCGAGTCTGAATCTAAACTCGCTTCCGGTGCAGGCAAACGTCGAAAGCGGCGTTGAGGAAGCATACAGAAGTGCACTTGAAGGAGCTTTGGCTCATTTCAAAGGTACCGGCCTGCCGATTTCTGATGTAAATAATAACATTGTAATATACGGGCATAGTGCTGGCGGAGATTATTTCTCAAGGACTAAAGATGTTTCCGCTGCATTTTCTAAACTTAGCGATATCAAAATCGGAGATGAAGTTGAACTTGTAATGGAAGGTAAATCATACAAATATAGAGTTGTAAAAACGAAAATCGTCAAACCGGACGATATTTCAATTATCAACGGAACAAAAGGTAAAAGAACTCTCACTATCTTTACCTGCTACCCAAGTGGGAATAACGCAGAGAGATTTGTCGTCGTGGCTAAACCGATATAGTGGGGAATTTAACCTTTCTTTAATAATCCTTTTTCCTTCGAAGAAATGACGGTGTTTCTAGATCGTCTTCATCCTCATCATTCACGGCTGACTTGGAGAAATTTGTATCGTCTTCAGGGAATGCATATCCTCCGCTCTTGGCATTATTTGCCGGATCGTCGTCATTATCATCTGGCATTATATTCGAAAAATTCGTCATCGGACCATCTTCATGAACAGGTCTTGCCGATCTTGTCTGAATGACACCTCCTGAAGCAGCAGTATTTCTAGAATCAAACCCGGTAGCAAGTACAGTAATCTGGAGATCATCTTTTAGAGACGGATCAATCGTCGCGCCAAAAATTACATTCGCGTCTGGAGATACTACAGAAGACAGGTGCTTCGCTGCCTCATCGACTTCGTACAAAGCAAGATCCTCTCCAGCAATTACATTCAAAAGCACACCTGTGGCACCCTGAATAGATACTTCCAGAAGCGGGCTTGAAGTTGCAAGTTTTGCAGCTTGAACTGCCCTATCTTCACCTTTTGCCTGCCCCATACCCATCAGGGCAGTACCAGCATCAGTCATAATTGATCTGACATCCGCAAAATCTACATTTATGAGTCCAGCTTGAGTAATCAATTGCGAAATACTTTTCACCGCATGTGATAATACATCATCAGCCTGCTTCATCGCCTCAAGAAAAGTAAGATTTCTCTCCATTGTATCGATCAATTTCTGATTTGGAACGACTATAAGTGTATCAACCTTATCTTTGAGATCAGCGATTCCTTTGAGTCCCGTGTCCATTCTCTTTTTCCCCTCAAAATCAAATGGCTTAGTGACTATAGCAACAGTCAAAGCCCCAAGGTTCTTTGCGATCCCCGCAATTACAGGACTAGCTCCAGTTCCAGTACCTCCGCCCATTCCGGCAGTAATAAATACCATATCGGCCCCGGCCAATTGTTCGTGAAGCATATCAATACTCTCTTCTGCAGCTTTTTTTCCAATTTCCGGATTTCCCCCGCTTCCAAGACCCCTTGTTGAATCCTCTCCAATTCGAAGCTTGACTTCAGCATTAGAATTATTAAGAGCCTGAGCATCAGTATTAACTGCAATAAACTCTACTCCATCAATTTCATAATTTGCAATCATATTGTTGATAGCATTGCCGCCGCCGCCGCCGACTCCAACTACTTTAATTTTGGCCAGATTTGTTGTTTGAGGTTTAACGAGCATTTATAAATTTTTCAAAAATTATGGTAATAAATTCTTCACAAAATCGCCGATTCTGCCAAATAAGCCGCCGCCATCGCCGCCCTTTGACCCAACAGAGACTCCCACTCCCTTTCCGCCCGCTTCATCTTGGGAGCCGTATAGAATTAATCCCTGGCTAACCGCGAAGCCGGGGTTGTTTATCTCGTCTACTAATCCGCCAAGGCCCTTTGGATAACCAACCCTTGCAGGCACTCCAAAAACCTTTTTAGCAATCTGAGTGATACCTGGAACCATAGCTGAGCCACCTGTTAAAACAACCCCGGCAGGAAGTTTTATTTCATCCCGGGACTGCTCAACCTGATCAATTACGATATCAAATATCTCGCTCATTCTGGCTTCAAGTATTTCGTCAAACATTTTTTTAGAAATTGTTTTCATCCCCTCAATTTCAAGATTAGAGACATCGATCACATCTTTTCCTCGTTTGGCTTTTGGCTCTTCTTTCTCTTCTTCTTTCTGACGTCTATATTCATATTCCCTGTCAAATCCGGTCTGTGGTGCATTTCCACCTTTGATAAGTTCTGCCGCATTTACCTTAATTTTCTCTGCGTCTTCGAGTGACACCCTAAGCCCGATTGCTAAATCACTTGTGATATTATTCCCTCCAAACGGTACACAGCCGCTATATGTAATTGCGTCCTCTACAAAAGTTGTGATTGAAGTCGTCCCGCCCCCAATATCAAGGAGTGCCACACCAAGTTCTTTTTCCGTCGCCGTCAACACGGCAGTTGAAGCTGCCCAGCCGCTAAATACAACATCCTCTACACGAAGACCGAGCTGCTGCACGCATTTCACTAGATTGTGCAACGCTGTACTTGTCGCCGAAACAATATGTGCATCAACTTCCAACCTTGTCCCCGTCATTCCTACTGGATCTTTGATCCCGCCTTGAGCATCTACAATAAATTCTCTTGGAATTACGTGAAGGATTTCTCTGGATGGTGGGATCGAAACTGTCCTGGCACTTTCTATTGCTCTAAACACATCGTCTGTGATAATTTCGTCCTGAGCTACAGCCACAACACCTTTATTATTCGTACTTGTGATATGCTTGCCATTGATTGAGACATAAACTGAAGAGATTGTAAGTCCGGCCATTCTTTCTGCCGCCTCCAGAGACGCCGCGATAGCATTTATTGCTTCATCAATATTTACAATGACCCCCTTTTTCATACCCTTACTTGGGTAGCTTGCCACGCCAATTACAGCCGGTTGTTTATTCTCCTCGATTGAAGCTATTGTCGTGCAGATTTTTGAGGATCCAACGTCAAGTGCTGCTACTATTCTTCCTGCCATTTGTGTTTGGTCTAATAACTTTGAATCTATAACTTAGTCATCAGTATAAATAAATCCGGCAAAACAATCAACTGCTTTCGTGCAAAATTTTTGAAGTGGATAATTTTTAGTGTTCAGTATATTTTAACGAAACTCAAAAATACCGCGTCCAATATACAAATAATTATTTCACCCCAATTGTTTCTGTGCGCAGATCTATTCTTTTAAAATCCTTTCCGCTTGATCGAAGTTCCTCCATAACAACTTCCAGATCATCTAACTGTCTCTCAATTTCTCTATTGCTCGCAAAAAGAATTGTCTTTTTTTCAAGAAAATCCACCCTCAAGGTGTAATCACTTGTCCATGTAGATTTCGCGATTGTCAGATCTTCATTATCTGCGAAATAATCGTCAACCTTGTCATAAATCACCAGTCTGCCCTCTTCTACTACCTGCCCTTCTTCATAATTCCCATTTTTATCGAAATAAATTCTCCTCAAGCCCGCATATTCGCTTTCATTTACTATCTGCTCAAGAGAAGCAAAATGCTCAGCAGTTATTCCATTTATTTCGCTTTTCAATGCATCTAGTTCCTCGAGCTTAATTTTTTGATCTATTTTTGCAAAATCAATATCCTCAATTTTTATTTCTTCTAGATCCTCTGCTTGGCCCGTTTTGAATTTTGAAGTTTCAGCTAATATGCCTTGCAGTTCTAACTCCAACTCACCAGCTTTGATTTTCGCAAATATTTTTTCTTTGATGATATCCGATTCAATGTCATTTTTTGTATAGGCATCAAGCTCCGCCTGGGAAAAACCGATTTCCTGTTTGAATGGGATATTGGTCACAATGTATTCTTCATCTACTAGATAAATTCCATCATAGTTTAGAATAACGAAACTTGGATAGCGTTCCTTGATGGTTATTTCTATCCTGTCAGGAAGATACTTCTTTGCATAAACGTCTTTTATATATATGGAGACTGCAGAAACATCTTTTTCCAGCTTATTCAGATCAACTGAATAGATGTTCTTGCCTTTATAATTCCGGGCAATTTCTTCGAATTTAGTCTGATCAGTTTTCTCTACTCCTATAACATGAATTTCTTTAACATCAAAATAGTCTGTGTTGATAATTAGCCGGAATACTACTACAAGAGAAATTACAAACCCCACTGCAGCTATTGTGCCGATTCTTTTAAAAATATAATTAAATCCGGCGAATATAAAAGAATAGCGGCGCTTGTAGGAACTTTTCCGCGGCTGAGATTTCTTCCTAAACAGTCCAATTCCAATCCTGCCAGACCTTTTTTGCCTTGCACGCTTAAACTTCTGCCTGCTGGGAGTCTTTAAAGAACTTCGCTGCCTAGAGTTTTTATTTCGAAAGAAAAGTTTCAAAACAAGATACTATTTAATGACCATTTACATAATATAGTATCTGACACCAATAAAAAACCTCGAGGTGAAACCCCGAGGCTTAATTCTGATATTTGACTATTTAGTCAAGTCCGAGCTCTTTTAGAAGTTTCACTGTTTCTTTCGGCTCGGCTGTTCTTTCCATGTATTTGATCATTTTTCTTCTTTTCCCTACTAGAGAAATCAGGCCTCTTCTTGAATGCTTGTCTCTCTTGTGGGTTTTCAAATGCTCCGTAAGCTCATTGATCTTCTCAGTAAGAAGTGCGATCTGAACAGGAGCTGATCCTGTATCGCTGTCACTTTGCTTGTACTTATTGATAATCTCGCTCTTTGTCTCTTTTGCTATTGCCATTAAATTGTTTTAAAAAATAATCTAAATCTTCAGTAAGATGCAGGCAACTGACATACTTACCAAAGAAAAAGTATGCGAGTATTATACGTCAAATACGCCCTTATAGCAACATTATAGAAGCGGCTGTACACTATACACCAAGAAATTGTACAATTGCAGCAATGAAATTAAATTTCACACATAAAAAGCCGGAAAACGCCAAGTCTGCCACGAAGATTGTTCTGCTCCATGGCTGGGCAAAAACTGCCAGCTCCGAGAGCCTGACAAGCTTGCAAGACGAACTTGTCAACAAAGGCTTTGAAGTCTGGGCTATAGATCTGCCGGGCTTTGGCAAATCGCCAGAGGCACCAGATAATTATGGCATTACCGAATATGCAAATGAGGTTCTCGACTTTATTGAAGAAAACGTGACGGAAGAAAGTGGCGATTATTATTTATTCGGCCATTCGTTTGGCGGAAGCTTGAGCGCCTACATAGCAGCGAATCTCGAACCTAGACCTGGAGCAATAATTCTTTGCAACTCAGCCGGCATCAGGTACAAAACACTCAAAGCAAAAATTGCATTGCCATTTGCCAAAGCATTTAAGTCCCTAAAAGCGATTCTTCCCAGGAAATTTTATAATGGCATTCGTAAAAATATCTACTACTATCTAATCCGCGAACGAGATTACGTTGATACAGCTGACAAAAAAGAACAATTTGTGCGTGTGACAAATGAGGATATTGCCGAGTCCTTCAAGAGAATCGCCCTTCCAACACTTATCATCTGGGGCAAAAACGACAAGATCACTCCATTAGCAATGGGAGAAAAGATTCACAGTCTGATACCAAATTCAAAAATGAAAATAATTGAAGGCAGACACGGGATACCGATGACAAAGCCAGAAGAAATTGCGGAATATATTTCTGAGTTTATCCCAACCTAATAGTTCCAATCATAACTGTAATCCCAGGTCGATGTTGCAGCGCCGGCAATTGCATTTACAATCGAAGCGCACAATCCAAGTACTGAAAGCACGAGTCCAATTATTGCAAAGGTTTTGTTTTTTTCTGATTTCATTCCCATTACACCAAGTATTATTCCCACTATCGACATTGGGCATCCGCAAATCGGCAAGCACCAGCTGCAAAGGTTCATGATTCCTAGAACTAAAGCTGCAATAGCCATATTGTCTGCGCTGTTATTTGAGGATTTAGGAGCTGAAGCAGGAGTTTCTTTCACCTTTGCTTCTACTTTTTCAGTTTCTGCCATTTCGAAATAATAATATATAATCTCAAGACAGGTTATTTAAACATAAATCCAAAGCTAGTTCAATAATGGCTCCAAACCAATAAGGGTGTTCATCCTTTCACCATGCCCTATTATTTTAGAATATGTTTTATAGCCTGTTTTTCTTACTTCCAAAATATAACTTCCCTTGTTTGTCTTGATATTATATCTACCTTTAGCATCTGTTTTTGTTATCTCTACAACCCCGTTATTTTGTTTAATAGATAACTCGGCTCCTTCTATCGGCTTTTTTGTCTTTTTATCATAAATTACATTTTTATTCTGATATAGAAGCAAGAACAAGATGACTCCTAAAGCCCCTGGTATCAAAATATTATCAGTTTTTAGTAAATATAAAAGTAATCCTATTAAACTCAGCCCTCCAATAAACGCCACGGCCGAAGCGATAATTAAAGCACTTTGTCCATTCGTGTCATTTTCTTCTGTATTAAGAAATATCTGCTGACTTTCTTCCGATACTGCGATTTCCACTAATTCCTCATCTGAGCTTAGACCGTCAAGTGTTAGTATCCCAAGTTTTTCCTTCAGCCAGTCTGGAAATAATGCTCCTGTTGGATCTATTACCAATGTAAATTCTAGCTTTGTCGATATATTTCCTGCTTCGTCTTCTACCCACATCTGTACTTCATATTCTCCAGTCTCAATCTCCTCAGGAGTTAATTCCCAATTACCTTCTTCATCTACTTCTGTGCTATATAATTTCGTTCCTATTTGTACGTATACCGTCGAACCTGCTTCTGCTGTCCCTACTAGTTTTGGCTGTCTTCCTGTGTAGTACCATGTCCCATATGGAGGATCGAATGTTACTGTTCCTAATTTTGTGAGTATTGGTTCGTCTATTGTAGTATCTATAATAACTTCCACACTCTTTATCTCCGCTCCTTCATTTGTATTTTCTTTACTGTCTGTACCTCTTACGTACACTGTGTATGTGCCATCTACAAGTCCTGTAAGATCACAAGTATAATTCTCACTTAACTCATCAAAGGCTCCATCTACTGCGCTGCATACTGTCCATGTTCCGCTCTCGTCTACACTGCCTCCTGCTGCTACTGCCTGATACTCCACCGACGTAATTGCTGTCATAGTATCACTCAGGCTGCCGCTTAATGTTCTTGCTGATGCTGGCAGCAACCCTGCTGTCGTACTTATTGTCAGACTCGGTGCATCATAATCAAATAGAAATACATGGATTCTGCCGTATACAGAATTCACAACATACAAGTAGTCACCAAAGAAATACGGCTGGTAAGTATACGCTGTATAATATCCTCCATCAATATACCTCATACCTCCAAAACCCATTAAGAATTCGCCATCAACCGAATAGCTCTTGATAGTCATACCATCGCTACTACAGCCATCAACAATCAATAAATTTCCATTTTGGTCAAATTGAATGCTTGTTGACCAACATGGGTTTTGCAAATCCCATGAGAATAAGAAATTCCCGCTAGGGTCAAATTTTTGCATATTTCCATTCGAAGAATCTACAACATACATATTTCCTTCATCGTCGACCTCAATATCACCCGGATAATCGAATTCCCCATCTCCAGTACCGGAAGATCCAAATTTAAACAAAAAACTACCGTCAGAATCGAACTTCTGAACTCTAGCATTATATGTATCAGCTACGTAATAATTTCCATCATCATCCATAGTAAAACCGCTTGCGCTTTTCATCTGCCCATCACCCGAACCATATGAACCAAATTTACTTATGAAATTACCATCTGTGTCAAATATCTGAATATATCCATTATCTCCGTCAAGAACTACTAAATTCCCAGCGTTATT
>JAFGMG010000014.1 GCA_016927655.1 Candidatus Dojkabacteria bacterium | reverse complement strand
GATGGGAAAACACTTCGAACACCTCAAAAAGCCGAGTGTATTAGGGTTTTAGAGATGATTAGGGATGGTCAATCCCTTATGGTCCAGCAGGTAGATAATTGCAAAAGAGGTGATAAAAATTATCACAGAGAGCCATTTTGTATATTTCCCGTAAGTTCTGGTAAATAAAATTACAGACAATATTGCCATCACAGTTGGCGCAACAACCTTCACGTCACCTAGGGGTACTTCATATCCTGCTATCAGTTTTTCTTCAACACCAAGATAATCAACCAGATTAATGCTGATTTTAAACACAAGAAAAACAATTTCCAGAATCAAAACAGCTAGCAGAAGCCACGAAGACGCAGTAGTTGATTTGCCTTCAGTGCGGTAAACCTCATAAGCAACCGTTGGAACCAAAAGCAGAGCAGGGATCAACGGATATCCAGTCACAAGACCCAGAATAATGCCAACCCCAGCTATAACAGATAAAATCACTGAAATTTTCGTTGCATCTTTAAAAGGCTTAGCCATAATATATTTTTTAATAATTTAATTCTAAACTGCAGAACGAACGACCTCTTCGATAAAAACTGCGTAAAAAAGCAACAGCATCGCCCCTTCCCATCCGGTAATCTGCTTTTCTTGAGTAATGAAAAAATACAATATTGCTGCCGCAATCATCATCGGCAAGCTTACAGACATCAATGCTACTGGCACCGTAATAGTCCCAAACAGTGAGGCTATCCCGACAATAGCAAAGGAGTTAAATATACAGGATCCAAGAATACTGCCAATGACCATTTCATAATGACCTTTTCTAGCAGCCGCAACCGAGACAAAAAGCTCGGGCAGAGAAGTACCAAACGCAATTACCAGGACTGCGACAATCTCTGGAGCGACCTCAAGACTTTCGGCTAGTTCTACAGCAGAATCAACGGTATAAGTCGCTGAAACAAATATTAATACTGCACTGATTAATATTTTCAAAATAAGTATCAGATTCAGCTTGCTATTCTTATGCTTTAGCTTTAGGTGATCAAGAACGCTTCCATCTTTTTTGCTTTTTCTCGTGTTGACGGTATAAACAATATACAAAATACTTCCCAGTATCCCGACTATCCCTTCAAAAAGATTAAAATCCCCATCAATCAATGCGAGCCCCAAGTAGAAAATCGCGCCGACAAATAATGGCAGATCAACATGTATCAAGTCATACGAAATTTCCAATCTCCCTGCAATAATTGCAGCGAGACCAAGTACAAGAAAAATATTAGTAATGTTTGAACCCACGACACTTGCTATTACAATTTCAGATGATCCTGCCTCTACAGCTAGTATTGATGAAACAAGCTCAGGAAGAGACGTCCCGATAGAAACGATTGTCACTCCAATAATAAATGAAGGTATTTTAAGTACAAGTCCGATTTTTTCCGCTGAATCGGAAAGCCATTCCGAAGCTTTTGCAAGTACCAATAAACTGCTGATCAAAACCAGAACCCAAAAGAGAGCAGTCATTAATAGAAATACTAATATAAAATCCAACTATTATTTATCCGCTGCAATTTTTTCAATTCTCGTCTCATATCCTTTTAGCACTTTGGATACTTCTTTTACAAGAATATCCGCTTTTTCGTATTTCTCAATTGCTTCGTCAAGGTCTATTTCTTCGTTCTCAAAATACTGGACTATCTTTTCAAGCTCAATGACTTTTTCCCTTATTGTTTCTTTGCGGTTCAATTTTTTATTTGCCATTTATAGATTTTTTAATAAAAAATTGTAGCATTGGCGATCTAGAATTACAAACTAAGGGGGCGCTTGTCAGCGCCCCCTTCTAAATTTCACTTACTTCATAACCTTACCGCTCATTCCTTCTGCTTGCTATAAACATTGACCCACTGCCAAGAGCAAGTATTCCCAGACAAAGGAGCAGAAGCACCCACCAATATCCGGATATTCCACCTCCAGATTCCTTTAGTGTGAAATTTACATTATTTAGCTCCTCGCCCTGATTTACATTTATTCCAAGAACATCATCTCCTTTGATTTCGGTATCCTCCGGAAGGCTGTCCTTGTCGATTTCTATATCGTAGCTGCCAGGACACACGTCTGCTTCCCAATATCCATTTTCATCAGTTCTAACAGAAAGGACTAAACGTTTTTCGCCGTCAATTTCAGAATAAAATTCAATTTTTACATCACCAAGTCCATTCTCATCTTCGTCTTTCTCACCATTTCCATTTTTGTCATAGTAAACAAATCCGGATGCCTTTGTAGTTTCATCACAAACCATTTCTCCAAGAACTTCGCCCTCCACTTCATTATCTTCCAAATCTACCAATTCATCAGTTCCAACTGCATCTCCTTCTCCAAGCACCTGACCTGTCGCTCCTGTCGTTGTTCCTGTTGCTGTAGTTCCATTCTCTTGCGCAGCATTAACTGTTACACTTTTTATAGCAGTTGCTGTATCGCCATCTACGTCTTGAACAGTAACAACACACGTATAGGTGCCGGGTGCTGCAGGTGTTGTGACGCTAAGCGCTGTTGGGTTTGCTACAGTAAAGTTACAATTCCAGTTTGTGACTGTCACAGGGTTATTTCCGCCTGCAGGATTCGCTGTCAAGGTTATCGCCTGCTCAGTAGTACTCGTACCAGGAGTTGCCGAAATCCCGACTGTAGGAGCAAAGTTATTCACTGTGATTTTTACTGTCGCACTTCCACATTCTCCCTCTCCCATACCGACAGTCCCATTTGCCTTGATCAGACTTAAGTCTGTTTGTGCGGGCAAATCTATCTGGTCTTCACACACTGTCAAAGTAGCAGTATATACCCCTTCTTTTGCATATACATGTGAAGGGATTGATGGAATAACACCAGGATCTGCCATTTGACTCAAAGAAATAACCGTTCCATCTCCATAATCAATTTCAGGCCACCAAGGTGCGTCATCCGGATATCCTGCGAAATTGTCAGATATACCGTCATCATCAAGATCGATAAACGATGGATCACCAAAACTCCCAGTAAACCCGACACTATCGCCTTCAACAATTGTCACACTGCTGCTGCCTTCAACTAAAAATTCATCAATTTTAGGAGCAACATTGTTTATCGTTACACTAAAGACACAGTTTTGATCGCCTGCAAGTTCAGAATTACAATCGCTGCGATTCCCGGCCATATCTGTCACATAGTAGTCAAAAGTAAACACACCTTCCGGTACAAATGAAGTATCTACCGGCAAATCATAGTCTCCAAAAGTTATAAGTGACCCCATGTAATATTCATAAAGTTCATTCAAGGTTCCTCCTTTGCCATCCCCTCCTGCCTCACTTGCATCAAACGTTTCGTACTCAGTATAAGTAGTTCCAATTAGATCAGTATAAGTAATTGTTACATATGCCATATCTAGTTGGACATTATCATACATTCCCTTGCCATCAAGTATTCCGAAATTGACAATCTTGCCCTCATCAAACTCCTGATCAGGGATAGTATCAATCGTAGGAGCTTGCGTATCATGGTAATTGCCAAATTTCACCCATCCATAACTTTCATCAGGTTGGTCAATTGTAAATTGCCAGCAGACAGCACCTTCATTTACATTCCCACTTCCATTTTCAACAGCCACTGCATCATTCATCTGGCTGCCGCCAAAATCAACAGGATGTGTCCCCAAAACCGGCCCGGATTGGAACCATCCAGCGTGATCTCCCAAGTATTCACAAGCATAGTAAGTTCCAAACGGAAGATTTTCGAATCTAAATTGTCCTATTGCCAAGGCTCCAGCTCCAGTTACACTACTATCTAAGTATCCCCAGGCATCGTTATAAAGATTGATTGTCCAGCCATTAAGCCTTGGTTCGGTAGTATTGTCATCATGAACACCATTATTATTTGAATCTTCATACTTTCTTCCTTGAAATGAGCCTACATTATTTACCTCGACACTTACCCATTCGACAGATCCTGCATCCTTATTTCCAGCCTTATCCCTTGCTTCAAGCTTTATCGTATAAGTTCCATTTGGAACTAGAGTAGTATCCCATATTAAAGAAACATTAATAGAAGGATCTGTATCATTGACAACTCCAGGACCAGCAACAGTTTGCCCTGAACTATTTTGTATAACAAACCAGTAATGATGGTTATTATCGTCAGTTACTGTACCCTCAACGTTCACAACCCCATTTATTACATCACCATTATTATGACTAGTTAAATCAACAACAGGCGCTAAAGTATCCAAAACAATATTACAGGAATTGCTCCATTCACTAATTGGTTCTCCCAAATCATAGTCTCCATTCAAGTTATCATCTTCAAATGCTCTTACTCTGGTTTGATACAACCCTTCACCCATTCCAAAATACCCCCATGGTGTGTAATAGTTTGCATACGAACCACTTAGATTTGCAGCAATATATGCCAAATCATCAGGATCTGAAACTGCAACTACTTGAGAACCAGAGAGAAGTATCTGACTTCCATCAGGTCTAATATTGTGCCTGATATATCTCACATTTGTACCTGCAACAGGAGACCAGGTACTAGAGGTATTATTTGGCAGGTTGTAATATACATCGCCCCCTAAGCAGGTTAGATAAGGAGGGATATCACCCAAACTCGAAAGACTCTGGACATTCCAACCCAACATAACAGGATCAGCCGGAATTCCAACAAGCTTTACTTCATCTGCTATCACATACTCACTATTTGATGAATTTTCTTTAGTAAATAAGACAACATTTGAAGAATGATCTAAATCATAAACTCCAAGAAAATACCAACCGGAAAAATCCCCATTTGCACCTGAATTACCGTCAGCCAGCAATTCCTGATTCACAGGTCCAATATCCATGAAACCACCATTATAATTTACTCTATAATAGGCCTCTTGAGTCCTATTTGGATTAACCGTCCAGCTGACATATACTCCATATTTCCCGTCAAAAAATCCTGCTGCAGAACTGGCATTCCAGGTAATAGTCTTATCAGCAGCATCAAAATTTGGATAATGTATGCCGAAAGTCGGATCGTCACTTGAGCCCCTGTCATTTTGTTCTGTGTAGTCTGGGTCTGGATGTGTCTCATCTGCCTCATAAACAGCCTCATCATCAGTTATGACAAAAATCGTAAAGTGGTTTAAACCGTAAAGCACAATCTCCTCAGGATCAACTGTTTTAACGTTTTCGACAACTTGATAATCAACTCCATTTTCTGAATATTCCACTTTGATCTCTTCCTTGTTTAGAAGATTTGGCAGGTGGAGGTTATATATAAAGGTCCCATTCGTCATGTCTGATGTGAAATTATATCCAGTACCAAATTCCGTTTGGACTTCAGCAATTGTCAATGAATGAACCCCGTCTGGAAGGGTCAAAAATTTTATCGAAACTGCCTCATTATCAGGATATACGTAAGAGACATCTTTTTGAATGCCTCCATATGTTACTTTTTGGGGTTCAACTGTCGTACTTAAGGTCTCTCCTGTTTCCTCTTCTTCAACAACTGCATCAGTCTCTTGATCTTCTTCAGATACTGCATTTTCATCAGCTGCTTCCAAATCAGCATTCTCTTCCTGAGCTGCCTGATTCCCATCCACAATTGCATCCTGGATTGCTTCCGGGATTTCTAATTCCTGAGCTTTCACACGGCCAAGGCCCAAAAGCGGAGAAACTGTACTAAATAAAAGTAGAAAAGCAAAAAGTGAATTTAGAACTTTTTGCGAAAGAAGACGCTTAAGCTTCATGTGCTTTGAGCTAATAAGTTAATATCGGCAGATTTAGTTCACTGCCTGATTATAAGCAGATTTTTTCATAAAATGCAAGGAGTTTAAGAAGTCGAATATACCAGCTCTGTAACCTTTGAGCGCAGTCTGCCATCAATCAACTCTGTTTCCAGAACCTCTCCAACTTTAGTCTGTGAAACATGTTTAAGGATCTTTTTATTTTGTCTGGTTAAACTATAGCCTCTCTTTAGAACATTTTGAGGATTATAAGAGATCAAAAGGCTCTGGATATTTGAGATTTCAGACCTATAAGTGTTTAGTTTATTTACAATAATATTTTCAATTAAATTCAATTTCGGGCTAAAGTCATATTTATTTAGCAGCTGCTTTAATTGAGCTTCAATCTCTGTTATTTCCTGATCTAAATTATCTATAAACAAATTATTAATGTCCGCAAGATAATACGCAGCCTGCGAAGGAGTACTTGCAACAACGTCGGCAACAAGATCAGTTATTGAGGTATCCCGCTCATGCCCAACAGCAGAAAGAACCGGGATCTCTGAGGCGAAAACTGCCTGGGCAACCTGCTCATCATTAAATGCTATTAGATCTTCCAGACTTCCGCCTCCGCGAGTTAAAACCACACAATCAACATCACCTCTTTTCGATGCAGTCTCCAGTGCTGCAATTATCTCGCCTGGAGCATTTTTGCCTTGAACACTAACAGGATAGAATTCAATATCAAGACCAGTTTCTGTTTCCCCAAGAATTTTCAGGAAATCAGTCTGAGCAGCCGAATTATCCGCAGTAATTAAAGCAATTTTTGTAATAAATTCCGGCAATCTCCGCTTCCTGTCTTCGGCAAAGAACCCTTTAGCCTGCAAAAGATTTTTGAGTTTCTCGAAAGCAGCTTTTAGCGATCCTTCTCCATGAGGTACAAGACTCGTTACTTGAAGCGAAAATTGCCCAAATGGTGAATAGAGTTGGGGTGTCCCAGATGCAATTACTTTCATTCCTACATCTACGCTGTTTACTCCGCGCACCCTTGGAGCAAACCCAGACAGCTTCAAAATCGCATTGTCTTTGTCATCCTTCAATGTCATCATCAAACCGGAATTCCTGCTGATCCTTTTCTCAGTAATTTCCCCCACCACTTCAAAGCTTCCAAGTCCAGAAACTTGAAGGTTTATCATTTCATTAAATTGTGCAACTGTGAGAATCTGTTCCTGCATATAGATATCTTAACATGAGCGTGCATAATTTCAAGCAAATACGTTTGCTATTTTATATATTCTTACAGCTAATTCCATATGGATAAATCCAGCAGTCAGAATCCAACCAGTACCAGGAATTTTTCCATTTTCTCTACTGCCTTCAAAGACGGAGAGAAAATTCCGGTTCAATATTGCACGGAAAAAATTCCAGGCGGTGCAAATATATCTATTCCACTTAGCTGGGAAAATGCTCCGGAGCAGACGGGATCATTTCTGCTTGTGATTGTCGACACACACCCAGTTGCAAAAAACTGGATTCACTGGATCGTAAAAGATATTTCTCTTGATACTACAAACATTGAGGCTTGCGCTTCTAAAAAGAATCTTCCATTTGGTGCAAGCGAGCTTTCAGGGACAGAAGGGATCAAGGGCTACCAAGGACCGCAGCCGCCAGTTGGATCTGGCGATCATCCATATGAAGCACACCTATTCGCTCTTAATACAGTAAATCTAGAACTTCCAAAACAACCTACGTGGGAAGAAATCCAGTCAGTAGTTGCGCCATTTCTCATAAGCGAAGCTGTGTTGACTGGATACTATGGCAGATAAGAACTAACCAGCTTGCGGTCTAATCCAATTGGACAGAAGCCCTGCTACTAAGGTAAAATTACCATGTACTTTTCAAGACCGGAGATGGCGGAGTGGTCAATCGCACCAGACTGTAAATCTGGCAGGCTTAGCCTTACGGGGGTTCAAATCCCTCTCTCCGGATGCTACTTTGTTTGAGAGGCTATTTAAATTTGCCCTGGAGCAGGGAATTGACAGTATTTAAGGATAAAGCGGGTGTTAGAGACTGTATTGAGGAACTAGAAAAAAGACGGCAAAGCAGTAAAATAAAAGCAGGCCTAGAATTGTGCCAAAGAGTAGAATTTTTTTCATTGTTATTAAAATTAACTCCGGACGGAATATATAACGAAAGCTTGAAGGAATGATTACACTATGTCAGTTTGCATGTCTTCTTGATAAATATATTCCTTGAGGAAGTATAAACACAAGGCAAATTATTCCCATAATCACATAAAATGCGCCCATACTCAGATGATCGATGATCGGTCCGCTTGTAAAGACGAAGATCAGGTAAATCATGCTTACGTATAGATTTAGTACGGAGATTGAAGTTGCGCGATATTTTGAGTCAAATTCGTCATTTGTATACTTATCAAGTATTACAGTTCTGGCGGTATTTGTAAAAGTTGCGGTTATAAGGATAAGCGTTCCTAGAATAATATTTGGAAATGCTGCGGGTAGTGTTGAAAATATCATTAGAATTGGGAAGAATAAAAATACATTTTTTTTGTTTACAATTTTTACAGATTTAAGTAGTCGTAATATTATCAAAATATTGAGTAATCTAATGCCAGCAAAAAGCCAGCTTTTCTCCACTTCGTCATATCCAATCTCCGAAGCATAGATTTGATTGAAGAACATTTGCCATGCAAGACTAATACCACCAATCGTTGAATAGAATATCGAAAGCTGTGCAGTGTAGGCATTTTTGAAAGTTTTTTGGATGCCGATTTTAGTTTGCTTGAGATAATTACCAATGTTGAATTTCTCGGAATCGATTCGAGGCTCCTTCATGAAAAAATATAAGACTCCTGAAATCCCAAGGAAGAAGGCATATGCAAAGTAAGGGAGTGACTCATTTAGATGCAATAAGTAGCCGGCTAAAATTGATGAGATAATCAAGGCAATTTGAACTAATAGAGTCGCGTTACTTTTCACTTTTGAGAACTTTTCGATATTACCAGTCTCTTTAAGTGAGTCATATACAAGCGCTGTATCTGAGCCTGACCTAAAGGCGTCTGCAGCACCTCGGAAAATTGCACCAATTAATATATATGTCCCATTTGTAGCAATTCCTACGATGATAAGACCGATTGTTTCTGCAAAAAACCCTATTGCAACGCTCCATTTTCTTCCAAGAAGATCTCCAAGTGCTCCAGTTGGCACTTCCAAAAGTGTTGTTACAACAAATCGTAAGCCTGCGATAGTTGCGATGAGTGTGAAGCTTATAAAATGCCTCTCGTATGCAACCCAGATAGGAATGAAAAAGTTTAGGTAGCTTAAAAATTCTACCGCGTAGTAGATTTTGATGTTCCTTTCTAGAAGTGCCAGGTATGTATTTTGTAGCATTGCCTGAAAACTGTTGAATAATTTCCCAATTATATACTACTCTTCTAAAAACTCCCAAAACAAATACGTGTCATCTGGCTCCATCGGATTCATATAGCCGACATATGCTGGGAAGGCTCCCATTCGGTTTGTGAGCGAAACTAACGTTGTTTCCCCATCTTTGTTGTAGTCTCTCATAACATCACCGATCAGGCTGCCGGATTCATCAGGAGAGAAATCGGGCCAATTTGATTCGACTAATTGACGTATCTCATCAAGTGCAGCGCGCGTATTTGCCAGTCTCCCAAACATGTGATCCCATAGGGCTGCCTTTTGTTCTCTGCTCATATCATAAACATTTACCAGTATTTCAAAGCTGATTCCATCTGCCTGGCTTTCCTGGCTGACCTGCCTGTTATTTGATTTTGCTATTATAGATGAGTTCCCCCACTCCCAGAAATACTGATCATCAATATCTGCCATAGTTTTATCTGCGTATACATATGCTGACTTGTCGGATTTATGTTCCTCGCTGACGTTTTCATTTACATAAGCTCTTTGAAGTACGTGTGTCATTTCATGATACATTAGCTGTCTCACGGCTATATTTCTGCATTTTTCCCAATAATCCTGGTCATTGTCACCGCTAGGAGTACCTAGAATTCTTGAATCAAAGACATTTTCAGCCTGATTAAATACATCAACGGCATAAAGTGATAAATTGACCTGCGAATAATCAATTTCTCCATTTTCATCAATATTATAACCTCCAACTGAAGTAGGTGCAGCGTCAGGATCATTTTCTGGATAATATTCGATTCTTGTCGGATCTTCAGGAAGGACATTGCTATCAATTTCTTCAATATATTTTTGATTTACGCCTTTAGCCTCAAGATAAGCAAGATATTCCTGCCTGGAAAGGATCATCAGGCTTCTGATTTCTTTCGCGCTAGTTGTTGAGCTAAAAACGTTCTCAATGCCTGCCGGAATTGTCAGCAGGTTCTTCTTGTTGTCTTGATTTGCAATATAGTCTGCAAGCTTGCTTCCATCATAATCCCCAATTGAGATTGGCAGGCTGTCATCTTTATCTCCGCTCCAGTTTGTGCTCTCAAGTAGCCTGAAAGTGTCTCTTGCAAGCAGAACTTCATTAACCTGTACTTGAGAAGCTGTGGGGCTGTTTATATTTGAATTATTGATAGATTCAATTTGTATAGAGGGGATGTCCAGATTTATATCTGACATTGACGGTGCTTCATAGTCGGTATCTTGTTCGCTGACTTTATTCTCTGCCCTGTTATCTTCAGATTGCCTCGATGCGAGAATTCCTAAAACTAAACAGCCGGCAATTACGATTATAAATATGCTGAAAATGCAGGTAAGCAGAAAACATGTTCTTTTTTTCATCTAATTTGCATAATATTTAGTGGACTATTATATGCAAAATTCAGATTTCTGGGAAATTTTGGTATAGTATAAATATGAAAATAGTCAACGGGTTTTTAAACTTTCTAAAACTTATTCTGATACTTGGAGCTTTTGCATATGTTGTTCTGTCCTTGTACACAGTCGTTTTTGATTACTCGCTTGTTTTAAATACATTTTTTGAACTTACGGGGATAAATGGAGACTATTTCCTTACTGATGTAGAGAGAGGACCGGAAGAGGTTGCTTCTCTTTATGATACAGCTTTTTATAATGTCACATATGCCTTAAGCTCTTTAGCTGCAGTTTTGGGTATGATAATACTCTCAAGAAGAAGAACATTGATTGAAGCTGCCGGACTGCTTCTTGGTTTTATCATCCCGCCTGAAAGAAAAAGCTGGGGAAGGATCCTCGATTCGAGCAATGCAAATCCGATTCCTTTTGCGCAGATATATCTTGAACCTTTGAATGCACAAAGGAAGGTGATCAAAACAATCGCTGACTCTGACGGAAGATATAAACTCATACTGCCCGATAGAAAATACGGATATAATCTGCTTGTGAAGGCTCCGGGTTATAAAGACTTGAAAAAGGAAATAAGAACGTCTGAAGCGAGAGTGTATGGGAGTGAGTATATTAAAGACGTCTTTTTGCATCAAATCGGTAAATCAGAAAGAAAATTATTTACTAATTTAAATTTCCTTCAATCCAGAATGTATTGGTATCTGATTCTCCTGCTGGCGGTATTGTCATTTATATATTTTATATTTGCACTGTATTATGTTTATGCTTTCCCGGGGAGTGCTTATGGAGCGGTCAATCTGGCACTTTTTGTTTTTGCTCTAGGATGGAATATAGTCATGGTCAAAGACAGACTGAAGCCGCGTATTGGAAAAGTACTGGATCTAAATACTAGAAAACCAATAGGGGAGGCAAGCGTTTATCTATATAGAAAAGAACAGCAATTGGAGGTTCGAAGAACTGATTCTGTAGGTGTGGTAAATTTTAGTATCGATCCTGGAGATTATGAAGTGAGATTAGCAAAGACAGGCTATCAAAGTGCTTCCGAAAATACTTTCCAGAAAGTTAAAGTTAAGCGCGATGGTTATTTAGATACGAATTTATTTATGAAAAAGGCTGATGAATATAAAAATGCTGTTCCCGCTTCAAATCCTTTTAGTTGATTTTAAGAATTATGAAAGAAATTGAAGCTATTTATAATAATCTATTCAACGAGTGGGAATACGGTAGATATTTGCAGGCAGTATTGATATTTGTATCCTTCTATCTTGCACTTGTATTTGTAAGGTTTTTGATTGAGAAAAGTCTAAAAAAGGCGGTAAAAAAGACACCATTTGACTTCGATGATTTGATTGTGAGTCTTCTGGATAGCTTTGGTGTCGTGTTTTATTTTATTGTTTCGCTCTTTGCTGCCTCGCTGGTGCTTGATATCGGGAATCAAGTTGATTTGTGGCTTAAAAGATTGATTTCAGTTGCCGTCGCATATTACGCAGTAAAAGCATTAAACACAATTATCCGCTACTTTTTTAAAAAGTATAGCGCAGCTTCATTAGAAAATAGTCAGGATCCTACAGCTCTTAAAGTTTTGAGTGCTGTTATTCAGATATTTATCTGGGTGCTTGCAGTACTTCTGATCCTTCAAAATTTTGGTTACAATATAAGCACGCTGCTTGGAGGACTTGGAATCGTGGGCATTGCTGTAGCTTTCAGCCTGCAAAATGTGCTGGAGGATATTTTTTCCTTTTTTACGATATATTTTGACAAACCATTCAAAGTCGGCGATTTTATAGTGATTGGAAAGGACTCTGGAACGGTAAAAAAAATCGGGATTAAATCAACCAGAGTCAAAACACCTCAAGGCCAGGAACTGATTATTTCCAACAAAGAACTTACTGGGGTCAGGGTCAATAATTATAAAAGGATGAAAACACGCCAGGTAAAATTTGAATTTGGTGTAACATATGAAACGTCGGGGGAGAAACTGGAAAAGATTCCGGAAATTCTTGCTGAAATCATTGGGAAGATCGAACTTTCCAAGCATAAAAGAACTCATTTTAGAAAATTTGGAGAGTCTGCCCTGATCTTTGAAACGGTTTTTACAATCGAGGATTCAAGTTTTGAAAAATATGTGGATATCAGGCAGCTGATAAATCTGGAAGTAGTTAAAAGATTTGAAAAAGAGAAGATAAAATTTGCATATCCTACACAGACTGTTTTTCTCCGGAAGTAGAGAAAGCCTAAGCTTGCTTTTCTTCATTTTCTAAGAGTGCTTCTGTGATTTCCTTGTTTACTTCGCTTTCTATCCCATCAGTTTTTGCGCTTGTTTTTTCTTCTTTTGTTTTTACAGGTCCGGTCTTTGGGAGCTTGATAAAGAACGTTGTCCCCTTCCCCTCCGTTGATTCAAACCAGATTTCACCTTGGTGCCCATTTACTATAGCTTTGGCAATGTAGAGTCCCAGGCCGCTTCCGTCGGTCTGTTCCTTAAGAACATTTTGTGCTCTGTAAAACTTTTTGAAAATATTAGCCTGTGCTTTTTTAGGGATCCCAAGACCTTCGTCTTGTATATAAAAAGTGACATAATCCTTTGTGTTTTCTTTTACTCCTATATGTATTGCATCATCTTGTGAAGAGTATTTAATTGCGTTATTGATGATATTTTTAAATACTTCGAATATTTTGTTGCTATCAACATAAATTTCAAGTTTATCTGGCAGGGTACTCTCAATATCAATCTTAATTCTTGAATTTTTTGCCAGGGCGGCGTTTTCATTAATTGCATCTTTAAGCACTTTAATTATGTTCGCTTTTTCCCTTTCAATATCAAATTTCCTTCCAGTATCAATCCTTGAGACATTTAGAAGATCATTAACCAGAACTATCATTCTATCAGCGCTTGAGTGCAGACTTTCTATATATTGCTTTTGTTTCTCATTGAGCTCTCCTGTCATTTTTTGGTCTGCTAGCACTTCAAGAAACCATTTGATTCCGGTAAGAGGGGTACGTAGCTGGTGCGATGCAACAGAAACAAATTCATTCTTTGTTTTATCGATTTCTTTTTCTCTTGTGATATCGCGCTCTATTCCGACAAAGGCCTTTACTGCATCTTTTTCAATGATTGGCGATATATGTGCCTCTGCAATATATTTCTCTCCTGTTTTTCTTCTATTAACTATTTCTCCATTAAACGCTAGTTTTTTGTCTTTAATGTGCGTCCAGAACTTCTTATAAAATTTCTTTGACATTTGTTTTCCCCAAAGAGCGGGTGTTTTGCCAAGAATCTCATTTCTTGTATAGCCGGTGATTTTTTCTACAGCCTGGTTTGCATATAGAATTATCCCATCGGGGTCAGTGATGATAATATGATCTGATGCGTTATCAACGGCCTCTTTGAATTTCTCTAATTCGTCTTTCTGTTTTTCTGTTTCGGTCTTCTCCTCTTCAATGTCTTCAAGAACATTCAATATAGCCTTTTGTGTATTTTCAAGCTGATTCTGCTGCAAAGCCATTTTCCCTACACTCTGCTTGAGCTTCTTATCCGCACTTCTTTCCTTCTCAAGTCCTTTCTCAAATGTTTCACTAGTTCTTTTGTATTTTTCTCTTTCAGCGCGCAAAAGTTTGTGCGTTCTTTCATATGTGGTCTGGTAAACATAAACCAGAATAGCAACAAGAATAAGAGCTCCAAAAGCCATTTTGATTCGCTCCAATGGATATGGAGATTCTAAAATGCCATCGAGAAAAAGAATATAGACTCCAAACATAGAGGCTATAAAGACAAGCATCCAGGCAAGTCCTTTTTTAGATCCTGCCATAAAAAAGACCACTATCGGGTATGGCATCATAAATAGAAGACCTGATTGTGCGAAACCGCCGGTAATTAGATTTTGAACTGACATAATGAGTATTATGAGCGGCCCAGTAATTTCTGCTACAGTTGTGTCTTTAGTTGTTCTGACATAAAAAATTGAAGCAGCTGCGATGATCACAACCATAATCTCAATGAGTGCGGGTACGTAGTCTTTGATTTGAATGTTTGCAATAGCAAAGCCGCTAATTACGATAATGGCAATCAGTCCAAGTGCATTAAAAAATCGGATCTTGACCATTTCGTATGACTCCCTTTCAGCAGTTATACCGGAAGTCAAAAAATTATTTATTTGGTTGATTATTCCCGTTAGCATCTTCGTACTTTTTAATTTTTTCTTTAAGTTCGATCATTTTTAATTCTCTGCCAATTAGGGTTTTGTTTATTTTTTCTAATTGAGCTGTCCTTTCTGCTATCTTAGCTTCAATTGCGGATTTTTCTTTGACGAGTTCTTTCGAAAGTTCATAAAATGAATTTGATAATAATTCTAATTCGTCTCTGGTCTTGATCGTACTTTTTATAACTGTCCCGTCCTTTCTGAATAGTTCAACGTTTGAAATGATTTTACTCAAATTTTTCAGCAAAGCAGAAAGAAAGACAGAAAGGATGACAAGTGCAGCTACCATAATAACAAAAATCAAAGCAATCACTCCAAGGACGGTTTTAACGATAGATGCTTCGAGATTGCTCTGGTCTGGAAGTGATACTATGAAGAAATCGGTATTTCCGATCCGGTGAAAAATAAACTGAGTGTTATTACCGTTCGCATCTTTTATTATTGAAGATTTAAAGGTGCTTACTGTCTGAAGTTCTTCGCTTACCCCAATATATCCCATTGATTCAAACTCTGTATCTGGGTATTGTTTCGTTGCTTTTATCCTAGTTTTTTGGTTTTCATTTAAAGATGAAAAGGTTTTAAATTCGTTGCCTTCCTGGTAATCGTATAGAATTATACTGTTGTAGTCTGTAATATATAATTTCTGATCCAACACAAATCTTCCTTCGAGTGCTGTCTCGAATGTGCTTTCCTCAAGGTAGCCCGGAATAAGTTTATAAACAACGACTCCAATGCTTTGATCGCCGTCTTTTATTGGATGTGAGAAGAAATAGGTAAACTCACTGTCTAATATTCCAACTGCTACTTGTATATGCGGCGTCCCTTGTATTGATTTGGTAAAGTAATCCCTGAAACTGAAATCAACACCAAGGTAATCTGGATCTGTAGTAGCGATGGCTAGTCCATCCCTATTTAGTATATAAATAGCTGAATATTCTGATCCTATATTAAATTCCAATATCTCCTTGTCTATTTCGTCTCTGTCCTCCGGTGTCGGGTTCTTTGTGTATTCGACTACTTCCTCCTGTGAAGCCAGGGATTCAGCTACTTTTTTTGTATGTGCAAATGTAAGATCAATTTTTCCGGCATAAGTATATGTGGAAAATTCAAGTTCCCGGAGCCTATTTGCATAAAGATCTTGTCTAAGAGTGCTATACAGGATACCTCCGACGCCAACTGCAAGAAGTATGAACACTATTATCACTCGAACAAGGATTTTATTCTGAAAGTTCAATTTAATTAATACGGGCATGGGACAGTTTTATAAATCAATATAATCAAACTTCTTATATAATAAAGCGATTTGGAAACAATATCAAGGTTTGTAATGAAGTTTATTGAAGTCTATAATATATTATGGAAAGAAAATCAAAAAAACCGTTTGTTCTTCTCATCCTTGATGGTCTTGGTCTTAGCGACATTGAAGAAGGCAATGCTGTCAGGCTTGCTGAAACTCCGAATTTAAAAAAGCTCTGGACAGAATTTCCAAAAACTCAACTCCAGGCATCAGGTCTCTATGTCGGACTCCCTGATGGAGTCATGGGAAATAGTGAGGTCGGTCACATGAGTCTGGGAGCAGGAAGAATTCTCTTTCAAGAACTTGCTAAGATAAATCATGAGATAGAAAGCGGGGCTTTTTTCTCAAATGAGGTATTCCAAGCAGCGATTGATCATGCTAAGACAAATAATTCAACTTTTCATCTGATGGGGCTTCTAAGTGATGGACAAGTCCATTCTTCACTTGATCATTTGAAAGCGTGTTTAGAATTTTGCAAGAAAAAAGGGTTAAGAGGAGATCAAGTTGCTATTCACGCCTTTACTGATGGGAGAGATACCTCGCCAAATTCAGCCCAGAATTTTATAAAACTTACAAATAAGTGGTGCAAAAAATTCAAGGTGGGAAGAATAGTCTCTGTGATTGGCAGGTATTACGCTATGGATAGAGATGACAGGTGGGGACGGACCAAACTTGCCTATAACTTAGTTGTTTACGCAAAAGGTGACCCAGTTGGGAAAGCTGAAGAAGCGATTGAAAAGTCATACAAAGAGAATATCTCTGATGAATATCTAAAGCCTTTTATTATTATTGATAAAAAGCATCCGGAGCCTGCGGTAGTCAAGGACGGTGATGCCTTGATATTCTTTAATTACCGAGCTGATCGTGCCTTGCAGTTAGCTCAGGCTTTTGAAAATAAGGGTTTTTCGAAATTTGAAACAAAGAATTTCGAAAATTTATATTTTGCCGGTTTCTCAAATTATGAGAAAGGACTGCCTATGGCCAGAGCTGCGGAAGATTTGGAGGATTATGAAAATGAAAGCGCGTATGTCGCGAAAGGATTTAAAGAAGAGATATTGAAAACAGAGAATTTCCCTGAGAAGCAGGTTTTTCCGCCTGATAAGGCTAAAGATTCACTTGGCAGAATAGTTGCTGAATCGGGTATTGCACAGTTGCGGCTTAGTGAGTCTGAGAAATATCCGCATGTGACTTATTTTTTCAATTGTAGAAATAAGAATCCATTTGAACGGGAAGAAAGGATTGAAATTCCTTCTCCAAGGGATGTCAGAACTTATGACGAAAAGCCTGAGATGAGTACGCCTGGGATTGTTGAGAAATTTAAGGCTGAGATTGCTAAGAAAAAATATGGTTTTGTCCTGGTGAATTTTGCTTTGACTGATATGGTTGCCCATACTGGTAATTTGGAGGCATCCATCAAAGCTGTCGAGGCTGCGGACAAAGGAATGGAAGAAATTATTAAAGCTACTCTGGAGGTTGGCGGAGAGGTTCTTGTAACTGCTGATCATGGCAATATTGAGGAGTTGATAAATATCCGCACAAAGGAAGTCGATACGAAACATTCTACGAATCCTGTGCCGGCATTTCTTGTATCAAATAATATAAATGGCAATGGCCATGATCTGCCTGAAGGGATTCTTGCGGATATTGCTCCGACAGTTCTAAAAAGAATGGGGCTGGATGTCCCAAACGAAATGAAAGGTAGAGATCTTCTAAGTTAATGGTCGGGATGCCCGGACTTGAACCGGGACTCACGCGAACCCGAATCGCGCATTTTAGCCAATTAAACTACATCCCGCGAATTTGAGTGCCGGGAACAGGATTTGAACCTGCACGAGATTGCTCTCACGGCGTTCTGAACACCGCATGTCTACCGATTTCATCATCCCGGCAAAATAAATTATCTTGGACTTCAATTATCAGTATAGTCGATTCCATCGACCTTGAGTATCTCAAATTTAAGATCATCAACCGAGTTTACTAAAACGAAACCACCATCATGAGCCTTCTCATATTTAAGCCCTAATACTTGTTCGAATAGTTGATTCATAAACCCACCATGAGTTACAGCTATGACACTATCAAAATCCATTTCTTGAATGTTTCTGACTGCAAGCTTGACCCTTTCGATAAATTTCTCATGTGGTTCTGCACCATATACATAACCATTTTCAAAACCCTGAACAAGCTCCGGGTATAAATTCTTAGCCTCTGCTCTGTTTAATCCAGTTAGGAGACCATTGCCATTTTTCTCTTTAAGATAATGGTAAATTCTGGTTGGAATAGCTAGATGGTCCGCAATAATTTCGGCTGACTCCATAGCACGAATTAATGGGGAGTGAAGAACAATTGGGAAATCGACGTCTAGTGCTTCAATTTTGCTTGCTGTTTCTGCAATTTGAATCTTCCCTTTTGGAGTAAGCGGGAAGTCTCCCCATCCTCCGTATTGATCAGTTAGATCGTCTACTGACTCTCCGTGTCTTAAAAATAGGATCTTCATTACTATTATTATAAAAACTATAATTCATAAACCTAAATCGGGCTGGGCAGACTTGAACTGCCGCTCTTGTGACCCCCAGCCACACATTTTAGCCAACTAAACTACAGCCCGTCTAGTTTGATTCTGGTGGAGTTGACCGGAGTCGAACCGGCGGTCTCCGCAATGCGAATGCGACGCTTTACCAGCTAAGCTACAACCCCTCAGCAAAATATCTATGTATTTTATCACTAAATGTTAAATGTTGACTAAAAATATTTATAAAGGTAAAAAGAATGGGTTAAATTTATTAAAGAATGTTCCCCCAGGAAGGGACCTTTACGCATCAGCTAACAATTGAAATATTGGATAGAACGGGTGGTCCGGGTCATGTGGATGTTGATACGATGGACTCGATTATTAAAAGCGTCCGAGAAAAATTCCCCGTATCTCCTCAAATCCAGAATGGTTGCGAATGCTTTGTTATACATGGTAACGATGATAAATACGGTCCCGTAGTGTATGCGGTTGAATTTTTGAGGAATGATGCAGACATTATCAGGGCAAAATTATATAAAGAGAAACACAATTTATTACATTTACTTCATCCTGAGCATTTCCCAAAAATATTTGAAGTAGGGGTTTTTCCATATGATGCCAAAGATGGAGAGGGTAGAAAATATGTAAACTATTCAATACGGCAATTTGTAGAGGTTGAACCTCATGGCCAGGCCTCGTATGAAGAAATGCGACAAATAGTGGATGAAATTCGTTGGGAATCGATTGGTTTGGGTATAAATTTTGAATTAGATTCATATAATCCGGGGAATTATTTGTTTGGAAGAACAAATGGGAGTCGCGAAGCATCTGCATATTATGTTGATAAAATTAAAGGTTATTCTGTGAGATGGGTGATTGATTGGGATACGTTACAAAAATATCTAATATATAAACGCGGCCAAGCGAATGAGGTTTTGGCAGAATTGGAGTTATTAAGGCAAAATATTGAAGAGTGTCAAGATATATTTGAAGAATGTTCTTATTAAATTGAGTGAACAGGCTTTTGTTGATATAATTTCGGATAGTTTTATTAAATGCATGCGGGATCGTCTAATGGTAGGACAAAGGCCTTTGAAGCCTTCGATCATGGTTCGAATCCATGTCCCGCAACTTATTTTCATACCGGAAGTGGTATAATTAGTCCGCTTCAAGTCGGAGCGTAGTTCAGTTGGCTAGAACGCGCGGTTTGGGACCGCGAGGTCATGGGTTCAAGTCCCGTCGCTCCGACTTTATGTGACGTCCACGTCACGACTTACACATCACTCCGAAACCCCCGAAATACCCACAAAATCAACTTATCACTTATTTCCTGCTCGTCAAGTTTTTGGAGAAATTCTATTTTTTATGCTTATAATTAAGTTTTTTTAATTTCTCAAAAACTAAGTAATACAAAGGAACTGAAATAATCAGCATAAGTAAATAACTCATGATTGTCCCAATTACAAGCCCGAACTCTGGATAGAAATATCTGACAATGATTGCATATAATCCAATAGTGGTTGTCGTGCTTATCAGAATATTCTTTGCAATTAAACGTGTGAACTCAACAGACGAAGATCGAACAGCAATTAATAATGTTGAAATTGTTAATGCTGGGAACGTTGCAAAAATCCCGCCCCAGACTGGACCTGCAAGTTTACTAACTAATACTATACTTCCGATAACTATTCCACTTAGCACTGCTTTAAATAAAATTGATGTTGTTTTTTTTGTATCGACAGATGCCATATCATCTATCTTTATGAACCTTATGACAATGAAAAGACTTGAAGTTACAAGTATGAACCATGTTATAACTGATATTGAAAAATTCTCTAAATGAAGGATGTACGCTAGTAACGCGAATGCAAACCATATTAAAAGTGCTCCCGTCAATCCAACTTTAAATCCCCTTTTCGATAAAACTAGATAAGCTAGAAAGAAAAAACTATAAAGACCGCTACTTAAAGGGACAATAGTTGTTGCTTTAGCGCTTGCATCAATATCTTGAGTCAATCCTATAAATAACAAACTGATAACCGCGGTAGATGGCAGCCCAGCGATTAACCCTCCCAGCTTTCCACTGAGTCTTTCGGCTATTAAAGTTGAAATTGTAACCCAAGTAGAGCCTACAAAGAGGGATAACAATAATTTAAGTATAAATGTATCCATAGTTATTGTTTATATTAATGATAATTACCTTATCCGCAAATTGCATGATCTGTGAAGCCCAGTTCTTTCATATCTCTATATATTTGAATTACCTCATCTCTATACTGTTCTGATGCTGATTCGGGATAAATCAATACCTTTTGAGTTTCTTCCATGAAGGTATGAACTCTTTCTACGCCAACGACATCCACAAATACCGCATATAGTATTTCATACGCAGTTTCAACGTTGATATTACCGCTAGGATTTGACTTATAAGAGCCTGGTAATAAGTCTGGTTCATACAATTCAGGATTAAAATCTCTTTCAAGTATTAATGCTCTGAATTGATCCTCTCCAAGGTTTTGGGCTATAAGCCCTTTATCCCCGATATAGCCACTGAGTCTGCCAAAAAGATTATTTAAGGATTGTGCTGCCGATCTCCAATCTTGTTGATAATTCTCTATGATATCTTGATCAATATAGTTATATTCAGTAGATGGGCTCATCTTTTCAGTTTATACAAATATTTGGAAATAAAAATCAGTATTCTGTCCTTGATCGATAAATCTCTCATCAGAGAATCCTTCACCTCAGAGATATCAATCTCCAGTCTTTGTGCAAGTTTGTCCACTTCTTTGGATTGTAAAATAGTTTTAACCCTTTCATCATAAATTCTTTTTGTTACATCAAAATGCAATTTTTGTCGCATTTCCTTTATCCAGGCTTTACCAACATTGATGTAAATTTGTTTCCTTGCTCCATCCATATCTCTATTCAGTAAAGATTTAGCAACTTTACGTCCTCTTTCTATGCTCAAAGTGTCAAGTTTGTCAGCGTCATATAGGATTTGAGCCTCTAAAAGCTCAGGATCTTGATTGAATGAGTGGGAACGAATACATTCAGCAACCTTGGCTGTAAATCGTTCGCCAAATTTCAGTTCATACAAACGTGCCTTTAAATAGTCAGAAAGATCCAAACCTTCTTTTAATTGTACATCATGCCACATAGAAGCAATTTCGAGGACATCCAGATCAAGCTTCTTATCTCCGATCTGTTTTGCTATATCCAAGGCAAGTTCATTAACTCTTTCGTGATGAGATAAGTCGTGTCCAGCATCAAGAGGGTTCTCTTGTAATAATTTTTTCGCTTCGTTAATTATAAACTCTTTATTTTTCATTATATTGAATGTTTATCCACTTAAAGTCTTTGACCAAATATTGCACCTGACTTGCATATCAGGATCTATTTCCCATTCGGCATCCTCGATCTCAACTTCGTAGCCAAATTTTCTAAGTATTTTTATCTCTATAGGAGAACTATAGATTACAACCACAATTTTGCTGCATCCTTTTTCAAGAGCACGTTTTTCAGCATTTAAATATAGCTGTTCCGCTATTTCGTCTTCACTATTCCCTTTAGCAACAACGAACAAAGATACATAGGCAATTTCTCCGTTTTCATTAAAATATTTCAAAGGATCATGTAGATAGGGTATTGAACGTATTTCATTAAGTCTGCATAAAGAAATTGCACCGATCAGT